>NZ_JBFRGY010000006.1:226662-239221 GCF_052115565.1 Microbacterium sp. 2MCAF23
CCCCCCCCCCCCCCGGCGCCGTCACGATCGATGTGACCTCGCAGCGGCCGGCGTGACGCCGGGCCAAGAGCCCGCCTTCCCGTGAGGGCGGTCACATGAGGATCATGTCGCCGTCGGCCGCCCGGTACTCCTCGACGGAAGGGGGGACAGGGATGCTCTCGCTCCCGGTCCGGAAGCCGCGCACGGACAGGAGCATGGGATCGGGGCCTGTCGCCTCGATCTCGACCGCGCTCAGGGTGTGCCCGGGGAAGGCGTGCAATCGGCCGGCGCCGATGGTCTGACCCGAGCAGACCTCCACTCCGGACGCCAGGATGCGATGCGCGGCGACGCGCTGACCGTTCTCGAGCTCCTCGACGAGCTCGAGGTGATCGATGTGGACGTCGGAGCCGAAGTCGGCCCTCCAGCGACCGGGGGAGAGAGGCGTGAGCGCGGCGGGCAGCGGCGTTCCGAAGCGGCGTTCCCGCTCTTGCGAATACTCCCGCAGCCGAACCAGGTCCGTATCGTCGATGAGTCCGTCACGATTCGGGGGGACGTTCAGCAGCAGGTTGGCGCCCAGCCCGACCGAGCGGTAGTAGATCGCCAGGAGGTGCTCCACGCTCTTCGGGGCGTCGTCGGGATGCCAGAACCAGCCGTGGCGCAGCGAGACGTCGCATTCCGGGGGCAGATAGCGCTCGCCGAAGTCGAGCACTTCGTCGGTGTGCACATCGTTGCGCGTGACGTCGACCACGTACTCGACGGGATCAGCGGCGAGGCCGTCCTCATTGCCGACCCAGCGGATGTCGGGATCGCCCATGTTGAAGATCACGGCCTCGGGCTGGTGGGTGCGCACGACCTCGACGATCCGCTCCCAGTCGTAGCTCCGGCCGGCCGACCCCGCGCCGTCGAACCAGACCTCGACGAGGTCGCCGTACCGGGTGCACAGTTCGGTGAGCTGAGCGCAATAGAAGTCGTCGTACGCCGCAGGATCCGAGTAACGCGGCTCGTGACGGTCCCACGGCGAGAGGTAAAGTCCGAGGCCCATCCCGGCTTCGGCGCAGGCATCGGCGAGTTCCCGGACCACGTCGCCCTTGCCGTTCCGCCACGGGCTGGAAGCCACGGAGTAGGCGGTGGTCGATGTGGGCCACAGGCAGAAGCCGTCGTGATGCTTGGCCGTCAGCACGACGTACGTCGCACCCGCCAGCTGCGCGGCGGCCACCCACTGCCGTGCATCGAGGAGCCGCGGGTCGAAACTCGCGGCCGGCAGTGTTCCGTCGCCCCATTCGACGCCGGCGAACGTGTTCAGGCCGAAATGCAGGAAGACCCCGATACCGCCGCGCTGCCAGCGCAACTGTGCGGGGGTCGGGTGGTGCGCAGCAGTATCTGCGGAGATCGACATCGTGCTCCAGAACGTGTGCCTGCGGGCAGCGGGCGCGCGTGCGAGCGCCCTCTCACAGCCGCGGGCGGATGGTGGTGGGACAGGTGGCGGGACGGATGGGATCCTGTCGTTCCCATCCGTCCCATGGATTACTTCGAAGTGCCCTGCGAGACGGATCCCTGCAGCTGACGCTGGAAGAAGATGTAGATGAGCAGCACCGGGATGATCGTGATCATCACTGCCGCGAACATCGCACCGAAGTCGAGCGAGTAGCCCGCCGACGAGGCGAAAGCGGCCATGCCCTGGCTCAGCACGTAGTTGTCCTGGTTCGGGTTCAGGGCGATCGGCAGCAGGAACTGGTTCCACAGGCCGAGGAAGTTCATGATCGCGATCGCGGC
This sequence comes from Microbacterium sp. 2MCAF23, assembly GCF_052115565.1. Lineage (NCBI taxonomy): Bacteria > Bacillati > Actinomycetota > Actinomycetes > Micrococcales > Microbacteriaceae > Microbacterium > Microbacterium sp. 2MCAF23. Next base: position 228,415 of record NZ_JBFRGY010000006.1, read on the forward strand.
GAGGCCCGGCTTGGCCATCGGCAGCATCACCTGGAAGAACGTGCGCCATTCACTGGCGCCGTCCATGTAGGCCGCCTCCTGGATCTCGTACGGCAGCGACTTGAAGAACGAGTACAGGAAGAAGACCGTGAACGGCAAGGCATATGCCACGTAGGTGAGGATGAGGCCCGGCAGCGTTCCCAGGAGACCGATCTTCTGCAGGATGCCGAACAGCGGCACGATGGCGAGGAACACGGGGAAGGTGAGCCCCGCCAGCATCAGGTAGTAGATGACCCTGCTGCCGGGAACGGAGAACCGTGCCAGCACGTAGGCGCACATCGCGCCCAGCAGCATCACCAGGAACAGCGAGAACCCGACCACGATGATCGTGTTCAGGAACATGCGACCGAAGTTGTTGCCGACCCATGCCGTGACGTAGTTGTCGAAGTTCCAGTTCGCCGGGAGCCCGAAGGGCGACTTGAAGATCTCCTTCGTGGTCTTGAACGAGCCGATGATCGTCCACACCAGGGGGAGGATCACGATGATCGCCCAGATGACCAGCATGACGTGCGAGACCCCGCCGACCACCTTGTCGCTCGCGGTGGACTTCGTCTTGTGCTCGACCTGCCGGGCGCCCGGATCGATCGTGATCGCTGCGCGGGTCTCGACGCTCATGAGCGTCCTCCTTCATCCTTGCCGCCCGTGAGGCGGAACACACCCATCACGAGACCGGCGAACACCAGGGTGAGAACGGCGAGCACCACGCCCATGGCGCTGGCCAGACCGAACTGCCCCTTCTCGAAGGCGGTGCGGAACAGGTACTGGCTCATCACCAGGGTGCTGTTGCCCGGGCCGCCGGTCGAGTTCAGGCCTGCCATGTAGACGAAGGCGTCGAGCGCCGCGATCCCCAGATAGATGTATGCGGTCTGCACGTTGTCGCGGATCTGCGGAAGCATGATCGAGGTCACCGTGCGGAATCGACCGGCGCCGTCGATGCGGGCCGCTTCCAGCGTCTCCGCCGGGATCCCCTTGATGGCGGCGATGAACAGCACCATGTAGAAGCCGACCATGCCCCAGACCATTACGAAGATCGACGCGGGCATCGCCGTGCGCTGATCGCCGAGCCAGGCGAACTGGTTGTTGTCGATGCCGAAGAGGCCCAGGATGCCGTTGAGCAGGCCGCTCGGCGCGTAGATCATGTTCCACAGGATCGCGATGACGATCGCCGGGATCACGTAGGGGAAGAACGACACCACCCTGTAGAAGCTCGAGGCCTTGAGACCGCGTACCTGACCATGGCTGGGTCCGCCGACGGTGATCAGGCTCGCGAAGACCAGGGCGATGATGATCGTGATCAGCGGAACGACGATCGCCAGCAGGATGTTGTTCCCCATCGCCTGCATGAAGGCGCCGTCCTGGAACAGCCTCACGAAGTTGTCCAGGCCGACGAAGCCCATCTGCGGGGAGAAGCCGGTCCAGTTCGTCAGCGAGAAGTAGACCGCCTGGATGAACGGCCAGATCACGAAGATCAGGAAGATCGCGACCGGAAGCACCAGGAAGACCGCAAGGAACGACGCATAGTCCAACGTCATCTTGCGCGGGAGCCCCGCTCGGGGCGGCTTGCGCCGCCCCGAACGTGCTGTAACCACAGCGGCGGTCTGCAGTGCAGACGCGCCGCTGACTGTTGAATTGCTCATTTGATCTCGATCTTCTTCACCGAGCTGTCGTTGCGGACCTTGTCGACCAGCGCCTGCAGCTGCTTGGTGATCTCATCGACCGTCATCTTGCCGTCGAGGAACGAGTTCCAGATCGGCAGCTGGTCCGAGTTCATGCCGTACAGGTTCGTCGACTTGATGGTGAACACGTTGTCGCCGGCCGCGTCCAGCATCTTGATCTGCGATGCGAGCGCGGTCGAGCCGAAGGCGTCGTCCGGCACCGTGCCCTTCACGATGGTCGGCGCGAACTTCTGCTGCGAGGTCCAGGTCGCCGCATCCTTCGACAGCATGGTGCGCAGCAGCTCCTTGCCACCGGCCGCGTTCTTCGCCTTGGTCGGGACGATGAACGGCTCGCCGGCCTCGGCGCGCATGGTGCCCTTCGGCGTCGTCTGCTTGTCGTCCAGCGGGAGCTCCGGGATACCCATCATCTTGAAGCCGTCCGCGGTCTGCTTCTTCATCTCGTTCTCGATCCACGAGCCCGAGGGGTAGAGCAGAGCGGCCTCATCCAGGCTCCACTGCGACTGCGCCTGGGTGAACTGCGTGCCCGACCCGCCCGGCTTCATGTAGCCGGCCTGGATCAGGTCGTACAGGATCGTCAGGATCGCCTGCAGGGTCGGGTGCGACCAGCAGTTCTCCTTCAGGTTCTCCAGGGGCAGGCGCACGTCGTCGCCCGACTGGATGACGGCGGAGTCGATGACGAGCGTCTGGTAGTACGTCGCCGCCTCCTTGCCCCAGACGAACAGGTACTTGCCCTTGGCCTTGGCCGCCGCGCCGAGGTCCTTGAGGTCCTGCCAGCTGGTCGGGACCTTGTAACCGTCCTTCTCGAACAGGCTCGCCGAGTACCACAGGCCGAACACGGTCATGAAATAGTTGATCGCGACGAACTTGCCGTCGAACGTGCCAGGATCCTTGACGCCGCCGTAGAGCGTGTCGCTGATCTTGGTGCCCTCGAGGTTGTTCGACTCGAGCACGTCGGACAGGTCCTCGAGCTGGTCGAGGATCGTGTTCCAGCCGATCGAGTTCGCGCCCGAGTTGTCGATCAGGTCCGGCGGGTTGCCGCCGACGAACCGCGGCTGCAGCTCCTGCGCGATCTTGGTGGAGGGGGAGATCTTGGCGGTCGCGCCGTCGAGCTTCTTGTTCCCGCCCATGATCTTCGCCGCGTTCTCGACGTAGTCCACGCCGTAGCCGCCGTCGAAGATCACCGCGTCGACCTTGGAGTTCGCTGCGACGCCGAACGGGTTGTCGGCGGACTTCGTGCCGCCACCGGCGTTGCCGCCGCCGGAGCCGCTCGGACCAGCGCAGGACGCCAGGCTGACGCCCAGCGGCACCATGACCGCTGCGAGAGCAGCCCCGCGCAGCAGCGAGCGACGGCTGATGGAAGCATCTCTGGTTTCCATGTGATTCTTGCCTTCCTAGTGGGTGGTGAGGGTGAGGGAGAGGATGAGTCTGTGGGCGCCCTCAGGCGCCGCGGCGGAGCCGCTCGAGGTAGCGCGCTTCGAGCGCGGAATTGTGCTCGTCACCGCCGGGGATGTTCGCGGAGATGTACATCGGCGCAACTTCGCCGGCTTCGGTGAGCGCGCGGGCGACGCCCAGGGTGAGCAGCTGAGCGATGAACGCGGCGGTGATCGACGAGATCGCGCCGGCTGAGATGGTCTCGGTGACGTGCAGGGTCGAATCGCCGTAGGGGGCGAGGTTGTCGATCACGACATCGGCGATCTCGCTGAGACGCTTGCCGCTCGGGTGCTTGGGCTCGACCCGGGCGGTGTGCTCGAGGCTGGTCACGGCGATGACCTTGTGACCGTGCTCCTTGGCCCACAGTGCGACGCCGACGATGGATCCGTTCACGCCGGAGTTCGAGGCGATCACGAAGACGTCGTTCTCAGCCACGGGGGAGACCGCCATGAGCTCGTCGACCACCCAGGGCTCGCGCTCGAGGGAGCCGGTCAGCACGTCGGCGGTGCGTTCGCCGTGCAGCACGATGTCGCGCAGCGCGATGCGGTTGGTCGGGATGAGTCCGCCCGCGCGCCCCGCGATCTCCATCGCGAACGCCTCGGAGTGCCCGGTGCCGAACGCCTGGATGACTCCGCCGTCGCGCAATGCGGTGACGAGCAGGTCGATGGCCGGATCCAGCGCGCCGCGCTCCGCATCGGCGGCGAGGCGCTCGAGGCGCGTCTCGGCTTCGCGGAGCAGATCCAGGGGAGAGGCGCTCATCGGGTGGACTCCTTCGTGCGGGGGGTTCGGCGGGCTTCGTGCGGAGCGGAGGAACGTCGGTGCGCGGAGACGGCCATCGCGCTGGCCGCGAGACGTGTCGCGGCCTCGCCGAGTGTGCGCTGCGCGACGAGGACGTAGAGCAGATCGACCACGAGAAGCTGCGCGTGCTTAATGGAGAGGTCATCGGGGCGCTGGGCCGGGTTCTCCGAGGCGGTGATCAGGGCCACGTCGGCGCTGGCGGCGAGCCAGGAGTCGGCATCGGTCGTGATCGCGACAGTGAGGGCTCCGGCGGCGCGCGCATGCGAGAGCATCTCGATGGTCTCTTCGGTTCTGCCGGTGTTGGAGATCCCGACCGCGACGGAGGATCCGTCCTGCAGCACCGCGCTGGTGAGGCCGTCGTGCACATCGGACCAGGAATGCGCGTTCACGCCGATCCGATAGAGCCGGCCGCGGAACTCGTCGGCGATGACGCCGCTGCCGCCGACGCCGTAGATGTCGACGTGCCGCGCCTCGGCGATGGCACGCGCGACGAGCTGGACATCGTCGAGATCCAGCAGGCGCGTCGTGACCTCCATGCTGCGCGTGTGCAGTCCGAGCAGCGTGAGCAGCACCCGGTCGGCCGGGTCGTCCTGCCCGATGTCGTCCGCGATGTCGGTGCGCCACGTGGTGCCGGCATCGCCTCGTCCCGACTCGGCCGCGACGCCGACGCGGAACTGCGTGTACCCCTCGAAGCCGATCGCGCGGCAGAAGCGGGTGACGGTGGCGGCCGAGGTGCCGGCCTGGTCGGCGAGTTCGGTGATGGTCAGCTCGACCGGGGCTGTGGGGTGGGCGGCGATCACGGCCGCGATCTTCGCCATGGCCTTGGGCATCGCAGGACGCCGCAGCGAGATGCGCTGCGTGATCGACAACTCGTTGCCGACATCCTGCATGAGTGGCACCATAGCCTCCGGTGAAAACGCGTCGTGCTACGACGGGGTTCGGGTGAAAAACATTCTCATCAGGTCCCGGGTGAAAAATCAAGTAGGGCAGATAACAAATTGGGGTGCAAGATGCTCGTGATCGGTGTGGATGCAGGAGGCACCTCCACGAGAGCGGTGCTCGCGACCGGCGAAGGACGCGTCGTCGGCTTCGGTCGCGGCGGCAGCGGGAATCCCACTTCATCGGGTATTCCTGCGGCCCTTGCCGAGGTCCGCGGCGCGATCGCCGGCGCCCTGGCCGCAGGCGGTGCCAGCCTGTCCGAGGTGTCCGAGATCGTCGTCGCCATGGCCGGTCATGATGCGCGCGGCGGTGCATCCGACTGGATCCTCGAGCCGTTGAAGGAAAACGGGTTCGCGGGCGCGCTGTGGTTCGAATCGGATCTGCTGGCCATGTACGCGAGTGGCGCCGTCGCGCCGGTCGGGTACGGCGTGGTGTGCGGAACGGGTGCGAGCGCCGTGCGCGTGGAGGGCGGGCGCATCGTTGCGACGGCGGACGGGCTGGGCTGGCTGCTGGGCGACCGGGGCAGCGGCTTCTGGATCGGGCGTGCGGGGGCCGCCGCCGCCGTGGCGGAGCTGGACGGACTCGGCCCCGCGACCGTCCTCACCCCGCGGGTGCTCCAGGCGGCGGGCATCGCCGGAGAGGGCGCTCTGAGCCGGGGGAGCGATGGGCGACCGGTCGGCCTGGAGCAGCTGATCCGCGTGCTGTATGCGCAGCGGCCCGTGCAGCTTGCGGCCTTCGCTCCGCTCGTGTTCGATGCGGCCGAGGAGCAGGATCCGGTTGCGGAGCGGATCCTGCAGGAGGCGGGCGAGCAGCTGGCGCAGACGATCGAGCTCGTGCAGGCAGCACCGGGGCCGGTCGTGGTCGGCGGCAGCATCGTGTCGAGGCCGGGCGCGCCGCAGCGGGTGCTGCGCGCGCATGTGACCGCAGCCTTCGGCGACCAGCCGTTCGTGCTGGTCGACAGCGGCGCCGCGGGTGCGACGATGCTCGCCCTCCGCCACGCGGGACTCCGGGTGGATGAGAAGACGCTGGCGCGCGTGCGCGCGGGGATCGGCGAGGCGATGCGGGCTCGGGTTCCGCTGGCGGATCCCGCCCCGCACACGACGATTCCGCAAGGGGACACGCCCTAGAATCGATACCCTATGAATCCCGAAGCTCTCGCCACAGCGATCCTGTCCGTCCTCGCGCCGATCGCGGACGAGCGACGAGGTGGCGAGCCCCTTCCGCTCACCGCGGGCGACATCGTGCTGGAGCGCCCGCGCAACCGCGAGCACGGCGACTGGGCCACCAACATCGCGATGCGCCTCGCGAAGAAGCTCGGCACGAATCCGCGCGAGCTCGCGCAGCAGATCGCCGACGGACTTGGCGCCGTGGACGGCATCGCCGAGGCCTCGGTCGCGGGGCCGGGATTCCTCAACGTGCGCCTCGAGGCAGGCGCCGCCGGCGCCCTCGCCAAGGTGATCGTGGATGCGGGCGAGGCTTACGGCCGTAACGACTCGCAGGCGGGCCGGTCGATCAACGTCGAGTTCGTGTCCGCGAACCCGACCGGGCCGCTGCACATCGGGCACACCCGCTGGGCCGCTCTCGGCGACGCGATCGCGCGTCTGCTCGACGCCAGCGGGGCCACCGTGGCGCGCGAGTTCTACATCAACGACGCGGGTGCGCAGATGGAACGGTTCGCCGGATCCATCGTGGCCGCAGCGCAGGGCGAGCCGACCCCCGAGGGCGGTTACGCGGGCAGCTACATCACCGACATCGCGCAGCGCGTTCTCACCGATCGCCCCGATTTCCTCGCCCTCGACCCCGAGGTGCAGCTCGACGTCGCCCGCGAGCTCGGCTACCGGTACCAGCTCGCCGAGCAGCAGGAATCACTGGCCAAGTTCAATGTCGTCTTCGATGTCTGGTTCTCCGAGCGGATCCTGCATGCGAAGCGCGAGGACGGCGGCCCGAGCCTTGTCGACGAGGCCGTGGACCGCTTGCGCGCGCAGGGGCACGTGTTCGATCAGGACGATGCGGTGTGGGTGCGCACCACCGACTTCGGCGACGACAAGGACCGCGTGATCCGCCGCTCCAACGGCGAGTACACGTATTTCGCCGCCGACGCCGCGTACTACCTGAACAAGGGCGACCGCGGCTTCGAGCACAAGATCTACCTGCTCGGCGCCGACCACCACGGCTATGTGCACCGCCTCAAGGCGCTCGCCGGCGCCGCCGGCGACGACCCGGAGAAGGATGTCGAGGTGCTCATCGGGCAGCTGGTCTCGGTGGGCGGCGCCCGGCTCAGCAAGCGGGCTGGCAACATCATCGAGATGGACGACCTGCGCGAATGGCTCGGCACGGACGCGCTGCGGTATTCGCTCGAGCGCTCGCCGGCCGACTCCCCGCTCTCGCTGGACCCGGAGCTGCTGCAGAAGCGCACGAATGACAACCCGGTGTTCTACGTCCAGTACGCGCACGCGCGCACGCACAACGTCGCCCGCAACGCGGCTGACTCCGGCGTGGACCGGTCGGCGTTCGCGCCCGAGCTGCTGACGCACGAGACCGAGTCGGCGCTGCTGGGCGCGCTGCAGGAGTTCCCGCGGATCGTGGCCTTCGCCGCCGAGGTGCGCGAGCCGCACCGCGTCGCCCGCTACTTGGAGGAGCTCGCGGGGCTGTACCACCGCTGGTACGACAACTGCCGCGTGATCCCGCAGGGCGACGACCCGATCGAAGACGTGCACCGCACCCGCCTGTGGCTGAACGACGCCACGGGCCAGGTGCTGCGCAACGGGCTCGACCTGCTCGGGGTGTCCGCGCCGGAGCGGATGTGACGTGAGCGGCGCGGAGGAGGGTACGCACCCGACGGAACCGTATCCGCGGGGCCTCGGTCTCGAGCATCCCGTCGCCGTGCCGCCGCCCTCGGCTGCGGGACCGCTGCCACGCGACGCCGCATCGGGTGCAACCGCGCCGCCTCGGCCCCCGCTGCCGTCAGCCCCTGTGGCGGTGCCGCCGCCGCGTCGGCGTGCGCGCTGGCCCTGGGTGCTGGGGATCGTCGTCATCCTGCTCGCGGTGCTCGTCGTGGGCGGCGAGTTCGTGGCGCGCGCCGTCGTCGCGCAGCAGATCCGCTCGCAGGCGATCGCCGCGCTGAAGCTCCCCGCGGATCAGCAGATGGACGTCGCCGTGGGCGGCATCGTGCTCCCGCAGCTCGTCGCAGGGCGCCTGGACGATGTCCGCATCTCCTCGAAGAGCGTCGCGATCGGACCCATCACGAGCGCCGTGCAGGTCGACGCGACGGGCGTGCCGATCCGCGGCGGCGCGCTCGGCAGCGCGAGGGGCACGTTCCGGATCACGGCCGATCAGCTCGAGAAGGCCATCACGGCGGCTGCCGGATCCACGCCGATCGAGTCCGTGACGCTGGACGGCGAGGATGTCACGGCGACCGGATCCGTGAAGCTCTTCGGAGCGACGGTGCCACTCGCCCTCGCGCTCACGCCGGGGGCTGCGGGCGGCGAGCTCACCTTCACACCGACGTCGGCGACGATCGGTGCGATCACCGTCGACCCCGACACCGTCGCGTCGTCCCCGTTCGGTGCGGCGCTGAAGCCGTTGTTCACCACGCAGAAGCTCTGCATCGCGGACAGGCTGCCGGCGGGCGTGCACTTGAGCGGGCTGCACGTGGATGCCGGCGCGCTGGTGGCGACGTTCTCCGCGGACAGCGCGATCACGACGGATCCGACACTGCTCGAGAACGGCACCTGCCCCGCTTCATAGCCGTCGGTCTCAGCGGCGGTGCGACGCGGAGGAGCGTGCTCCCCGCGGTCGGCGCAGAAGGCGCCGGTACCAGGGGAGCGCCGGTGAAGGGGACGGCTCGGCCTCGGCGCGTGCCGCGTCACGCTCGGCCAGCGCCTCCGGCTGCTCCGTGCCCAGCGCGGTGCGCGCCGCGTCCCGCTCGGTCTGCGCCGCAACCAGCAACCGCTCGGCCCGGTCAAGGCGCAGTTCCGTCAGCGAACGCGGATGCCCCGTGACGCGATCCTCCTCGTCCTCGACCCCCGTGATGATCCAAGCGCTCGCGAGCAGCACGACCTGCGCCGAGAAGTTCAGCCACAGCAGCAGGGCGATGAGGGCGGCGAACGAGGCCAGCAACGGGTTCGCCCGCGCGCCGCCGACGAAGAGGCTGGAGAGCTGCTGCAGCACGAGGAGCCCGACGGCGCCCAGGGCGGCACCGGACCACAGCACCTTCGCGGGCGATCGAACTCCGGAGAGGACCGCGAACAGCCCCGCGATGACGACGACGTCGAGGGCATAGACGATCAGGGCGGCGAGGATCCGCTCGATCCAGGTCGCGAGATCCGATCGTTCCGCGCCCAGCAACGAGGCGAGAGAGCTCACCCCGACGCTGCTGACCACGGTGACCGTCGCCGTCACTGCGAAGGCGATCGCGATCCCGGCCGCGAGTCCCAGATTGCGCAGGATCACGCCGTACCAGAGCACCTCGTCGGCGAGCCTCCCTGCGAGAGTGCGCAGAGCCACCCGCAGGGATCCGATCGCGCCGAGCGCGGCGCCGATGAGGCCCGCGAGCGAGACGACGCCGGCGATGGTCAGGCCGGCGGGGGCCCGGATGTCGGCCGGGTCGACGATGCCGCCGTGACCGACCAGGCCGGGGACGACCGCGTCCACCGCGGAGACCAGAGCGGCGAGAGCCTCGGGATTCCCGGCGAGCCAGAGCCCGGCGGCGGAGAAGCCCAGGAGCACCGCCGCGAACACGCTGAACAGGGCGCGGTAGGTGATGCCGTCCGCGAGGGCGGGTCCGTGCTTCTCCGCGTACAGCAGCCACGCGCGGGCGATCCGCCAGCGCAGCACGCGGGCCATTAGGGCATCGATCGTGCGGGGAAGCCACGGCTTGTTCGCCGCGGCCGGCTTCGGCGTCGGTGCGTGCTCGGAGGCGCTGTGGGTGCCCATGGTTCGAGCGTAGCGAGAGGCGGACACCGACGCGGATGCCCTTGACGAGGGGTCACGGGGCATGCGAGTCGCCGTGCTGGAGGAAGGGTGGCGAAGCTAGCATCGTTCGGATGATCCCGTCGCCGACCCGCAGATCTGGCGCCGTGCAACTACTCGCGCGACGCGGAATCTAGATTCTTCAAGTCGTGATCTGTTCGTGACCTTTTCCGATCCTGATCTGGGTCTTTTCCGGCCCAAAATGTCGGTGGCCCCGGGTTGAATGGGGGTATGACGAGCTCGACCGGCACGGTTCTGGATCCTGGGGTGGACCCGGTGGATCCGGCCGCCGTGCTGGCCGCGTTGGTGGATGGATTGGCGACGACCGAGGCGACGATCATCCGCCTGCAGGCGTTGAAGGAAGCGCACCTCGCGGTCGCGCAGCGGCTCGCTGAAGACCTCGCCGCGGCGGACGGTGCGTCCGGGGTGCGGGGCGAGTCAGCGGAACTCGCGTCACGGTCGGTCGCGGCGGAGTTGGCGGCGGTGCTGCATATGTCGGATCGGGTGGTGCAGGGGCGGATGGTGCGGGCCGCGGAGCTGATGACGAGGTTCCCGGCGACGATGCAGGCGTTCACGAACGCGCGGATCAACGCCGCCCACGTTCGCCTCATCCAAGATGCCGGAGCCCGCCTCGACAGCGATGAGGTGCGGGCCGAGTTCGAACAGGCGGCGGTCGCCGCGTGCGAGGGTGAGACCCCGCACCGGGCGAAGCGAGTGGTCGAGCGCGTCGCGGAGCGGTTGGCGCCGCGGTCGTTGACGGAACGGCACCGGGAGGCGCAGGAGAAGCGCACCGTGTGGCGGGAGGAACTCCCCGACGGGCAGAAGATGCTCGGACTGATCCATGCGGCCGCCGTGATCGATGGGATCTACGACCGGCTCACCCAGCAGGCCCGGATGGTGCAGGTCGCGAACACGGCAGCCGTGAAAGACGCCACTGCGGGACGGACACCGGA
>NZ_JBFRGY010000007.1:0-205398 GCF_052115565.1 Microbacterium sp. 2MCAF23
ATCATTGCTGACTTCATCCGAATGCCAACCCCAAAGGGTTGGTCTTTGATCCAAAGGAATTTCTCAACCAGCCCAAAAAGGACTGGACGAGGAATAAATTGGCATTTGACAAGTGCACGCTGTTGAGTTCTCAAGGATCGGATGCTCCTGCGTTCCGGCCTCTCGGCCTTCCCTTCAGGGCAACTTCTCTATCTTATCCGTGTCACTCAGGCTGTCAAATCGACACGCCGTGAGGTTCAGAACCGGATCCGTTATCTCGTTTCCGAGGCAACTTCTCTAGCTTATCCCTCCCGGCCAGCTTGTCAAATCGACGATCCTGGCGGACGGTCACCCTCTCAAACGCACGCGCTTGAGCCCCGCCGCAGGGAGAACCTGCGAAGAGGAACCGACTTCCGGAGAAGAAGGTGGGTGGTGTTCGTCGCTTGGGGAGTCAGGCCTTCCGGCCCTTCGCTCTACCGCTTGGGGCGAACAAGTAATAAGTTACGCGGATCCCCGGGTTCCGGCAAATCGGGGCGCCTTCTCGGGCGTGTCGTCCATCGTTCCGCACCTGTTCACCGCGATTCCACGCCGACGACAGGCGCCGTGTCCCTCGCGCGCACGAGCCTGATCGCCAGAACCAGGGCGAGGGTGAGCACTCCCCAGAGCCCGCACGCGAGCGGAAGCGTGCGATACGCCAGGTGCTGCACGGTGAACTCCTCGGTGAGCGGGCCGTAGACGGCGAGCCCCAGGGCGACCGCAGCGACCAGCATGACCGGAAGCGACAGCCACCAGGTCAGCCGGACTGCGAGCGGCACCGGATCGACGGGGGCCGGCACGCGGCCGCGCAGCCAGAGCGCGCCGGCGACCAGCAGAACGATGACACCGCCCACCCCGGAGACGTACTGCAGCCACTTGTACCCGAGCAGCGGCCCCCAGTGCTCGCCGAGGACGGGAAGCAGTGCAGTACCGGCCCTACCCTCATGCGTGAACGCGTCCCACAGGATGTGCGAAGCCACGCCCAATGCGAGAGCGAGCACGAGAAGGAGCACTCGCGCGACGGATCCGAAGGTCTCCCCGAGAGCAGCGCGCGCTCCCCCGTCCCACTCCTGCGGAAGGCGTGCGCCGAGGAACCGCGGCGCGAGGAGACGGCAGGCCGGCCGCAGCACCAGCCGCCACACGAGGAGCAGCACCAGCGCGAGGAGCACGGTGACCGGCAGCCAGCGCAAGTCGTGCGTCACCGAGTAGTCGACGATCAGGCCACGGGTGAACAGGGGCAGGTCGGGCGCCATCGCGCCGATCGCGATCGCCGCGGGTACCAGCGGCGTGCGGACGAACGGCAGGGCGACGATCGCGTGGCTGGGTGTGAACGGCATGCCCCGACGGTACCCGGCGGGGCGGGGCGTCACTCGTAAGGGCGGAGGATACGATCCAGGAAGCGGCGCGTGCGCTCGTGCACCGGTGCGGTGAACACCTGGGACGGAGCGCCCCGCTCGACGACGACGCCGCCATCCATGAACAGCACCTGATCGGCGACCTGCCGCGCGAAGCCGAGCTCGTGCGTCACGATGACCATCGTCCAGCCTTCGGCGACGAGCTCCGAGATCACGCTCAGCACCTCGCCGACGAGCTCGGGGTCCAGCGCGCTCGTCGGCTCGTCGAAGAGCAGCAGGTCGGGCTTCAGCGCCAGTGCACGCACGATCCCGACGCGCTGCTGCTGCCCCCCGGAGAGCTGGAACGGGTAGGCATCGCGTTTGTCCGCCAGGCCCACGCGGTCGAGCAGGGCGAGCGCATCCTCCGTGGCCTGCGGCTTCGGCACGCCCTGCACCTGCACCGGGCCCTCCATGACGTTCTGCAGCACCGTCATGTGCGGGAAGAGATTGTGGTGCTGGAACACCATCGCGGAGCGGTCACGCAGCGCGAGCCGCGACCGCTCCGCAGCACGTCGGTCACCCGGGGCGGCGAAATCGACGACCGGACCGCCGTCGAACGCCACCACTCCTGCGTCCGGGGTCTCCAGGCCGTTGAGCGAGCGCAGCACCGTGGTCTTGCCCGAGCCGCTGGGCCCGATGAGCGCCACCACCTCGCCGCGTTGCACCTCGAGGTCGATGCCGGTGAGCACCTCGTGGGCGCCGAACGCCTTGGTCAGGCCGGTCGCGCGCAGGAGAGGCGTGCGTGGATCAGTGTGCGACATAGCGGTCCAGCCTCTTCTCGACCATGCCCTGCGCGCCGGACAGCACGAGGCAGAACAGCCAGTACACGAGCGCCGCCTCCAGATACAGCAGCATGACCTCCTGGCTGGCTGCCGAGATGCGCTGGGCGACGCGGAACAGCTCGGTGACCAGGATCAGCGAGGCCAGCGAGGTGTCCTTCACGAGCGAGATGAATGTGTTGGAGAGCGGAGGCACGGAGACCCGTGCGGCCTGCGGGAGGATGATCCGGCGCAGGGTGCGCCCTCTCGACATCCCGATCGTGTAGCCCGCCTCCCACTGCCCGACCGGCACCGAGAGGATCGCCGCACGGATGATCTCGGCCGCGTATCCGCCGACGTTGAGCGAGAAGGCCGCGATCGCCGACGGCCACGGATCGATCACGATCCCGACCGCTCCCAGACCGTAGAAGATCACGAAGAGCTGCACGAGCAGCGGCGTGCCCCGGATCACCGACACATAGCCTCGGGCGATCCCCGAGAGGACCCGCGACTCGGACAGGCGCATCAGTGCGATGAGCAGCGCGAGCACCAGGCCGATCGCGAACGAGGCGAGGGCCAGCGGAATCGTTCCGCTGATCCCGCCCCAGACGATCGGCCAGAAGGAGGTCAGGAAGAGGTGCAGCCCGTCGGGCATGGCCGGTGCTACTTCGAGACGTCTTCGCCGAAGTACTTCTTGCCGAGCTTCGCGAGCGTGCCGTCGGATGCGAGCTTCGCGAGGGCTCCATCGACGGCCTTCACGAGCGCGTCCTTCTTCTTGGTGAACGCGAATGCGCTCTGGGTCGGATCCGTCTCGGCCGCCACGGCGAGCTTCGCGTCAGGGTGCTGCTTGACGTAGTCGAGGTAGGTGAGCTTGTCGTTGACCGTGGCCTGCACCCGGCCCTGCTCGAGGAGCGCGACGGCCTGAGCCCAGCCTTCGACCGACTCGACGTTCGCGCCCGCGTCCTCAGCGAGCTTGTAGAAGTTGCTCGTCAGCGACTGCGCCGTGGTCTTGCCCTTGAGATCGGCGAAGGTCTTGACCGACGTGTCGCCCTTCTTCACCACCACCACGCTCGGCGAGACGGTGTAGGGCGTGGAGAACAGATACTTCGCCTGACGCTCCGGGTTGATCGAGACCTGGTTGCCGATGACGTCGAAGCGGCCGGCTTCGAGGCCCGCGAAGATCCCGTCCCACTGCGTCTCCTGGAACTCGACCTTGAGGCCGAGCTCCTTGCCGACCGCCTGCGCGACCTCGACGTCGTAGCCGACGAGGTCACCGGATCCGCCATCCGCGTGGTAGGTGAACGGGCTGTAGGTGCCCTCGGTCGCGACCGTCAGCGTGCCGGGCTTGACGAGTCCGTACGACGCGCTGTCCGCGCCGGCGGTCGCCGTGGGCTTCCCGGACGCGCCGCCCGAGCAGGCGGCGAGCGTCAGGACGAGAGCGGACGCAGCGAGGCCGACGGCGATCCGGGCGATGCGACGGTGAGACATGAGGACTCCGTTTCAGAGTTGACGTGCGTGCGGGAAGGGTGCGCCCGCGGATCCGAGTGGATCACGTTCGTGCGGTCGCCGCGAACTCCATGTCCGCGTGTGTCATGCCACACGGGCGAAGAGCCGCGGCGAACCGGGTGCCGGTGCTCAGGCGGGCAGCAGGCCCGCGAGCGTCTTCTTGCCGCGGCGCAGCACCGAGACGCCGCCGGGCAGTCCGAGCGGCACGGTCGCCTCGTCGGACTCGACCCGCTCGCCGTCGACGGAGACGCCGCCCTGCGCGATGGCCCGGCGCGCCTCGGAGGCGCTGGAGACCAGCCCGGTCGCGACGAGCGCGTCCACGACCGAAGAGCCGGCGGCCACCCGCGCGTTCGGCAGCTCTTCGAGGGCCGTGCGCAGAGTCGCGGCGTCGAGCGCGGAGAGGTCGCCCTGCCCGAACAGCGCCTCGGATGCGGCGATGACCGCGGCGGTCGCGTCGACGCCGTGCACCGTGGCGACGACCTCGAGCGCGAGGCGCTTCTGGGCGGCCCGCCGGAACGGCTCGGCCTCGACCAGAGCCGCGTACTCCTCGATCTCGGCCCGGGTGAGGAACGTGAAGACCTTGAGACGGTCGATCACGTCGGCATCCGCTGTGCTGAGCCAGAACTGGTACATCCGGTAGGGGCTGCACATCTCGGCGTCCAGCCAGATCGCGTTGCCCTCGCTCTTGCCGAACTTGGTGCCGTCGCTGTTCGTGATTAGCGGCGTGCCGATCGCGTGCGCCGAGACTCCCTCGACGCGGTGGATGAGATCCGTGCCGCTGGTGAGGTTGCCCCACTGGTCGCTCCCGCCGGTCTGCAGCACGCAGCCGTACTGGCGGTAGAGCTCGAGGAAGTCGAGGCCCTGCAGGATCTGGTAGCTGAACTCGGTGTAGCTGATGCCGGCGTCGGAGTTCAGGCGCGCGGCGACCGCGTCCTTCTTCAGCATGGTGCCGACGCGGTAGTGCTTGCCGATCTCGCGCAGGAAGTCGATGGCGCTCATCGGCGCCGTCCAGTCGAGGTTGTTCACGATCCGCGCCGCGTTGTCGCCGTCGAAGCTGAGGTAGCGCTCGACCTGCGCACGCAGGCGCCCGACCCACTCCTCGACCGTCTCGCGCGTGTTCAGCGTGCGCTCCGCCGTCGGGCGGGGGTCGCCGATGAGGCCCGTGGATCCGCCCACGAGTCCGAGCGGCTTGTGCCCGGCGAGCTGGATGCGGCGCAACGTGAGCAGCTGCACGAGGTTGCCGAGGTGCAGGCTCGGCGCGGTCGGGTCGAAGCCGCAGTAATACGTGATCGCGGGCCCGGCGAGAAGGGCGCGCAGCGCCTCGGGATCCGTGGACACGTGGACGAGGCCGCGCCAGACCAGCTCATCCCACACGTTCTCGAACGTGGGGTCGATGGCCGGTGCCGCGGTCGTCAGGGATGGGTTCGACACCGGATCAGGGTATCAGCGCGGATCCGCAGGGCTTTCCCGCGGGGTTCCGCAGGGCTTCCCGCTCCGATCTGTAGGGCTTTCCTCATTGACCTGGAGCTCCGGATACGCTGGAGGGGTGTTGGGAACGCGCGCGGGTCGCACGATCCGGGGCCTCATCGCCGCCCTGGTCGCGACGTTCGTCGCCTCCGTCTCCCACTCCACCGCCGACGGCGCGCCCGCTCCCCTGATCGGGATGGTGCTGGCGCTGCTGTTCGCCGCGCCGGTGTGCATCGCCCTCGCCGGCCGCCGACTGAGCTGGATCCGCCTGTCGATCGCGGTCGGGCTGAGCCAGATCGCGTTCCACGGCCTGCTGCTCATCGGCGTCGGATCCGGATCCGGGTCGGTCGCCGCCGGCATCGGCGCGCACGTGCACGGCGCGGAGCTCGCGAACGTCCTCGGCTCGACCGCCGTCGACGCCGGCCACACCCTGCATCTGCAGCCCGCGATGTGGGTCGCTCACGCGATCGCCGCACTGCTCACCGTGCTGGCGCTCGGCCGCGGAGAGCAGGCGCTGCGCGCCCTGCTCGACCTCACCGGCTGGAACCTCATCGCGCGGTTGCTCACCGCGGCGCCGGTACCGGCGCATCGTATTCCGACCGCACCGCGCAGGGTCACCCCGACGCTGCGCTCTCGCTTCGTCCTGACCGTCGTGTCGAGGAGGGGTCCGCCGCTCGCGGCCTGACCTCCCTTCATCCGCACCTCCGACGGGCCGCCCTCCCGCGCGCCCGTGGTGCACTCACGACCTCAGAAAGAACGAATCCATGCGAAACACCACTGCTTCCCGCGTCCTCGTCGGCCTCGCCGCCGGCGCCGTGCTCGCCCTCGCCGCCCCGCTGGCGGCCTCAGCCCATGTGACTGCGACCCCGAACCAGGCCGAGGCCGGATCCTGGACGTATGTCACGTTCCGGGTTCCGAACGAGTCCGCGACAGCCAGCACCGTCAAGATCCAGATCCACCTGCCCGCCGACACCCCGTTCACGAGCGTCAGCTACCAGCCCACCGCGGGGTGGACCGGCGACGCGGCAAAGACCGCGCTGTCCAAGCCGGTGAAGGTCGAGGGCAACACCATCAGCGAGGCCACCACGGAGGTCACGTTCACGGCCGATGCCGGTGGGATCGCGCCCGGGCAATTCCAGACGTTCACGCTGTCGCTCGGCCCCGTGCCGGACACCGGCCACATCGTGATCCCTGCTACGCAGACCTACTCCGACGGCAAGGTCGTCGAGTGGTCGGCCACACCCGAGCAGGTGAAGAAGGACGACACCCTCGAGCCCGCCCCCGTGGTGTGGGTGAACGACGCTCCCCCGGCCGATCACCACGGCGGGACCGCGGCCGCGACGAACGCACCGGTGGCATCGGCGGAGACACCCGGCGACAGTCAGGGCGGTCTCGCGCTGGGTCTCAGCATCGCCGCGCTCGTGATCGCCGCCGGCGGCGCGCTGCTCGGCGGCTTCGCCCTGGGCCGGCGCAAGAAGGACGCCGCATGAGTCTGCGCCACCGGCTCACCGTGCTCGCGGCCTCGATCGGCGTGGGGCTGGCTCTCGCGACCGCCGGAGCCACGGCGGCGAGCGCGCACGACACGCTCGAGAACACGGATCCGGCCCAGGGGTCGACCGTCAAGAGCCTGTCGTCCCTCTCGCTGACCTTCAGCGCGGATCCGCTCGGCACGGACGGTGCGACGATCATCCAGGTGATCGGGCCCGACAAGAAGTACTACGAGACGGCGTGCCCCGATCTCAACGGTCCGGTGGTCTCGTCACCCGTCGCCCTCGGCGCTGCCGGCACCTACGAGGTGCTCTGGCGCGTGGTGTCCTCCGACGGCCACCCGATCTCGGGAAGCTACACATTCGCGTACGCCCCCGACGGCACGGCGCCCTCTGCGACCGGGCCCTCTGCGACCGGGACTCCCGCGGCGGCGGGGTCCGCGAAGCCGGTCTGCGGTCCCGCCGCATCGGCGACGACCGAGGCTCCCGCGGCCGCCGCGGCGACCGATGCGGGCCTGTGGATCGGACTCGGCATCGGCGCGGTCGTGCTGGTCGGCGTCGGCGTCGGCGCATGGGCACTCGCCCGCGGTCGCAAGGCCTGAGCGAGGACTCCACAGTCGAAGCGGAACGCGGCGTCCTCAGGGGGCGTCGCGTTCCGTCGTCTGCGGTCGGCGCGGGCGCGTGCCCGGACGGAATGACCGGCGGGCGCGGCCGGCCGGTCGGGGAACGTCGACGGTCATCGGCATCGACGGCGACCGGTGTGCACGGCGTGCGATGTCGACGGCGACCAGGACGCCTCAGCGCACCCGGGTCGGGGCACCCGCCGTGCGCTCGAAGGCCAGCGCGCGGCCGCCGCGCAGCGTCCGCGATGTGAGGCCCGCCTCCTCCATGAGCCGGACCGCGCGGCGCGACAACGCCGGCAGGACGGTCGCGGTACCACCGGTCTTACGGGCGATCCCGGCGACGAGCGTCAGGTCGACGCCGGATCCGCATGCCTCGATCCGGGCGAAGTCGCCGTCCGCGCGCCAGACCAGCCGATCGAGGTGGCAGTAGCGGATCCGCTCCTCGACGCCGTCGACCTCGATCCGCAGACGATCCGCATCGAAGCGCACGGCGCAGGACACCGCGCGGCGGCGCAGGAGCCACGACGTCACCAGGTAGGCGGGCAGGCCCGGGATCGCGATGTACAGCAAGAGGAACAGCTTCGGCCCGACGTACAGCACCCGACCGCCGGTCACGATCAGCACGACGACGAGCGCGGCGATCGCCAGGGCGCCGGCGAGGGAGCACCACAGCACGAGCGCTCGCGCGGAGAGAGGCACCGCGCGGAACCGCACGAGCGATCCGCGTTCGGAGGGCTCCCACTGCGGAGCGGGGCGCGCCTTCGCCGCATCCCGGGCGCCGATCATCGCCGTGATCCGGCTGATCAGGCCAAGCCACACCCAGCAGGCGGCCGGCACTGCGGCCAGCTGCAGCACGGCGAGGAAGGCACGCGCGGGGTTGGGCTTGGGCGCCAGCAGCGCGGGGACGGCCTCGATCATGAGCCACAGCAGCAGCCCCGCGCCCACCGCGCCGGTGATGTGCACGATCAGTCCGCGGCCGGCCGGCACCCGCAGAGTCGCGTTCACGAAGGAGAGACCGCAGAGCCAGCCGCCGATCAGGGTGAACAGGAACGGCAGGAAGCCGGGATCGCCGGCGAGGTAGCCCGGCACGGCCAGGGCTCCGCACACCAGCGCCCAGAGCAACGGCATGCGGAGGATCCGCGCCCAGAGCGGGCCCGGATCGGGCTCGACCGGCTCGGGATCCGCCGGCGCCACGGCATGAACCGTGTGGTGCGTCGAGCGTGGGACGTGGTGATCGGACATCCCGGTCAGTCTAGGGAGCGGGCGGTTTCAGCCGCGGCCCGGCGTTCTCATCCCAGGGCGCGCAGCCTCGCATCGAGCTCTGCGAGGCGCTCCGGCTCGACCGAGCCGAGCCGTGCGGCGCCGTCGGCCAAGGTGATCCCGCGGGCGAGGAACACCAGCGAGTGCGTCGAGACACCGGGCACGACCTCGTCCAGCACGGCGCGCGCCTGCGCGTCGTCGAGGACCTCGCCGAGCGTGCTGTCCAGCGTGAACCGGGGCTTCTCGTTCCTGGATCCTCCTGCATGAGACTTCGTGCGACTGCCGGTGCGGAGTCCCAGTGACGGCCCCGTCACCACAAGGATCCTCCGCTTCCAGTCCCCTCGGCAACCCGGCGAGGACGTGCGTTCCGCTGAACGGCTCAGGATCCGGCGCGCGCCGCCCACCACAGCAGCAGCGCACCGCCCAGCGCGACCACCCAGCTGACCAGGCTGCCGACGAGGAAGTATTCCGCCCGCCCGCCGTTCACGCCGTCGCGGGAGATCTCCGGGAAGCGCACGATCCCCTTCGCCGCCAGCATCGCCGCCAGCAGCGGGTATGCCGCGAACAGTGTGAGCAGCAGCACGATCGCGCGCTCGAGCGGGCCGATCAGACGTCCGCCGCGGAAGCCCGGATCGGCGGACGGCGCCGGCGGAGTGGGCTCGGACGCGGTCGGGGTGCCGGGATCGAGCACGGAGGGCGCTACCGGGACGAGCCCCGCCACCGCACCCGCCGGCGGCGCATCGCGATCCGCCGACACATCCGCAGGGATCTCCGCCTGCTCTCCGAGCAGCGCCGCGCGGACGATCACGTTGCCCGTCTCGAGCAGCACCGCGAAGACCCCGAGCGCCAGCACGAGCAGGTCGAACCCGATCGGCCCGAAGGGCGTCGCCAGCCAGCGCCCGGCGAAGAGTCCGGTCACCGCGCGGGCCGGCATGAAGGCGACCAGGGCGACCACGAGGACGGCCAGCAGCACCGCCGGCCAGAAAGAGAAGCGAGGCCGTCCGTCCAACGGCAGCAGCCACACCCACAGTACGGCGAGCGCGAGCCCGACCACGGCGTGGAGGTACGCCCCGCCGAGCGTCGCCAGCACCAGCACGAGCACGCCGGCGACGGCGATTCCGATCCACAGTGCGCGGCGGTGCAGGAATCGGCGCAGCACGTCGGCGAGGCCGATCGCGAGCAGCGTGAGCCCGGCGAGGATCATGAGCGCCCCGCCTTCCGCACCGGGCGGACGCAATGCTTCACACGGCCGCGCGTCCCGCCGGCCGCGTCGCACGCGGACGCGGACGCGGCGAGGCAGGAGGTCGTGGGCATGCCCCCATCCTCCCCCGTGCCGCCGACATTCCGGAAGGCCGCAGCGGCGAGCCTGGATCCGATGGAAGGGGGCGATACGCGGCTGTGGCGGCAGGATGCGGAGGGGCCGCGCGACGCAGGGCGGGGTAGACGAGAATCGCCTGCCCCGCCCTGTGAGGGACCGCTATGCGTCGAAGTCCTCCGGCACGTCGAGCGGGCGCCGGGAGAAGTACGCGTCCTTCGCTTTGCGGTAGAACATCGCGAGCGGGATGATGCCGAGCACGAGCAGACCGAGGCCCAGCACCTTGACCTGCCACTCGGTGTCAGGGCTGGCGATCGAGGCAACAAAGATATACATCATGAACACCGCTCCCACGAACGGCCAGAGGCCGATCAGGAGGAAGTTCTTCAACGAGCGGAAGATCACCTTGCGGAACCCGATCACCAAGGCAAGCCCGGCGAGCGAGTAATAGAAAGCGATCTGGATCCCGATCGACGAGATCGCCCAGCCGAGAATGTCCCCGATGCTGCCTCCGATGAGGTTCGCGATGACGAAAAGCAGCAGCGAGACGCCCACGACGACCAGCGTCGCGAAGACGGGCGTCTTCCACTTGCGGTTGATCCTGCCGAACGCGAACGGGATGGTGCGGTCGCGTCCCATCGCGAACAGCGTGCGGCTCACCTGCACGAGCGTGGTCTCCAGCGTCGCGATCGTGGACAGGGCCACCGCGATGATGAGGATCTTGCCGCCGACGCCGGGCAGGATGGCCTCGCCGAGAACGCTCAGGACGTTGCCGCTGTTCGCCTCGATGGTCTTGCCGGGCAGCATCACCAGGGTCGTCGTCGTGTAGATCTCGAACAGGATGAACACGATGACGATGCCGAGGATCCCGGCGAGACCGGTGGTCTTGTGCGCGTTCTTCGTCTCCTCACCGAGGTTGGCCGTGACGTCCCAGCCCCAGTAGTAGAAGGCGGCGATCAGTGCCGCCGCGACGAAGACGCCCGCGCCGGTCAGGTGGCCGAAGCCGAACCAGTCCCAGGAGAAGGTCTCGCCATGGTGGTAGGTGGTGATCGCCCGCGGGATCGCGATGGCCGCGAACACCACGAGAATCCCGACCTCGATGATCGACATGATCCATTGGGCGCGCTCGGTGGTGTGCACGCCGAAGATCACCGCGGCCGCCATCACCAGGAACCAGAGCGCTCCGACCAGTGTCACGAGCAGTGTGTTCTCGTTGGCGACCTTGTCTCCGGCGAACAGGGCGACCGTCATCTGGCCGGCGGGCAGGGCTCCCGCCACCATGAAGATGGTCGCCGAGATCACGACCGCCCACCCGGCGAGGAATCCGAGGATCGGGTGCAGCCCTCGCGCCACCCAGGAGAACGATGCGCCCGCATGCGTGTCGACCCGCGCGAGGTAGCCGAACGCGAACGCGATGCCGAGCATCGGGATGCCGCACCACAGCAGTGCGGCGGGGGCGCCGACGCCGGCGGCGCCGATCAGAAGCGCGGTGCTGGCCGCGATGGAGTACGCGGGCGCACTGCCTGCGACGGCCATCAGCGTCGAGCCGGCTTTGGACACGCCGCCGGCCTGCAGCGCGTGCTCCTCATAGTCGATCGCACGTTGCAGAGACGTGTCCGTCTCGAGTGGATTCTGGGTCACTCTGTTCCCCTGTCTCATCGTCGGGTATGGGGGATGACAGAGGGACGTTAGCACCCCGGGCATCCTTGCAACTAGAGGACCAGAGCTTGATTTCGCAGATGTTCCCTGAAGCTATGGACACGCTGAGAATAATCGGGTCACAAATGGGGATTCCGGATGCATTCGCGCGCAGCGCACCGGGATCCGTTGCGGTTCGGCCGGAATCGATTCGAGATGCGCACCTCCCCGTTCGCCCCGGGCCGAGCCCTTCCCGCTCACCCCGCGCGCTGGTACCGTCGGCGCCATGGCTGGGGAGCTGGGACCGCAGGACACGCGCATGCGTCTCCGCTACGCCGGAACGTGCCGGCTGTGCAATCGCGCTCTGCCCGCGGGCACGGACGCCGTGTACGAGCGCGACCGGCGAACAGTGCGATGTCTCGAGTGCACCCTGGATGAGCCGTCCGCCCCCGAGTCCCCCGAGCCCGGCACGGCGGGGGCATCCGCACGCCGCGAATACGAGGGACGCCACAGACGGCGCGAGGAGCGGATCCGCACAGCGCACCCGAAGCTCGGGGGGCTGATTCTTGCGCTCTCCGACGACCCGCAGAGCACGCAGGCGTGGGTCCGCGGCGCGGTGGGCGAGGAGCTGCTCGCCCGGCGGCTCGAGGATCTGCCCGCGTCGGCGCGGGCCCTGCACGATCGCAGGATCCCGCGCACGAGGGCGAACATCGACCACATCGTCGTCTCCCCCGGTGGCGTCTGGGTGATCGACGCCAAGCGGTACAAGGGACGCCGCCCCTCGCGGGAAGCCACAGGAGGCGTGTTCGGGCCGCGCGTCCAGACGCTGCGGATCGGCGGACGCGACGGCACCCCGCTCGTCGACGGCGTACGGAAGCAGGCGGCGCTGGTCACGGCGGTGCTCGGCGACGCCGCCCCGGTGGCCGCAGCACTGTGCTTCCTCGAGGCGGACTGGGGCTTCTTCGGCAGCCCGTTCTCGGTCTCCGAGGTGCTGGTCACCTGGGCCGTCGGCCTCGTGAAGCGGATCGCGGAGTCGGCGGACGTCGGAGTGGACGTCGACGCCGTGGCTGCGCGACTCGCGGCGGCGTTTCCGGTTGCGTGAGCCGCGGGGCCTTCGCGGCCGACGGTCAGCGCACGTCGAGAGCGAGGCGCGCGCCGAACAGCATCAGGACTCCGCCGGTGATCCGGTCCATCCAGCGGATCACCCGGGTGGAGCGCAGGCGCGGCGCGAGCTGGTTCGCTCCCAGGATGATCGCGCCCAGCCAGACGGTGCCGAGGACGCAGTGCGCGAGTGCGAGCAGCAGACCCACCAGGAACGGGGACTGCCCCGCCGGAACGAACTGCGGGATGGTCGCCATGTAGAACACCCCGACCTTCGGGTTCGTGATGTTCGTGACGAGCCCGAGCAGGAAGCCGCTCCGCGCGCCCCGGCGCGAAGGGGCCGCGGCCCCCGCCGACGGATCCGCGCCCCGGCGGAACGTCTTGGCGATCATCGTCGCGCCGAGATAGACGAGGTACGCCGCGCCGGCGTACGACAGCACCCGATATCCGACCTCGCTCGTCGCCAGCAGCGCCGCCGCCCCGGTGGCCGCAGCGGCACCCCAGATCAGAGTGCCGACCTGGATCCCGAGCAAGGCGGCGAACCCATAGGGGCGGCCGCGGGTCACCGTGCCCCGGATCACGAGCGCCGTGTCCAGACCGGGGATGATCGTGAGCAGCCCTACGACGAGCGCGAACGAGAGCAGTGCCTGGCCGAGCGTCATACGACGAACGTAGCGGGTACGCGGACCGTCAAGGGCTCCGACCGCACGAAGCGGCCGGAGCCCGAGACGGATCCGTGTCAGCGCCCGGAGCGGCGCTTGTTGAAGACGTCGAACGCGACGGCGGCGAGCAGCACAAGGCCCTTGATGAGCGCCTGGTACTCCGTGCCGACGCCGAGGATCGACATGCCGTTGTTCAGGATGCCGATGATCAGACCGCCGATAATCGCACCGGTGATCTTGCCGATGCCGCCGGTGACGGCCGCGCCGCCGATGAACACGGCCGCGATGGCATCGAGCTCGAACCCGTCGCCGTTGCGGGGGCTCGCGAGGTTCAGCTGCGACGTGAACACGAGGCCCGCCAGCGCGGACAGCACGCCCATGTTGATGAACAGAGTGAACGTCACGCGCGGGGTCTTCACGCCCGACAGGCTCGCCGCGAGCGGGTTGCCGCCGATCGCGTAGATGTGCCGGCCCCAGACGCTGCGGGCCATGATCGCGGAGTAGACCACGGTCAGCACGCCGAGGATCACCAGCGCGATCGGGGTGCCGTTGTAGCTCGCGAGCAGGTAGGCGACGAGCGCGATGAGCAGGCTGGTGAAGGCGAGCTTGGCGATGAACCACCACAGCGGCTCGTCCTCGACCGCGAACTTGCGCCGGGTCATCCGACCGCGGATCCCGAAGCCGATCATCCCGAGCACGACGAGCACCGCGAGGATGATCGTGAGCGGCTCGACGATCGTCTGGCCGCCGCCGAGGTCGGGCAGGAAACCCGCGCCGATCGCGCGGAAGCCGTCCGGGAACGGCGAGATCGCGGTGTTCTGCAGGGTGATCTCGGTGAGCCCGCGGAAGGTGAGCATGCCGGCCAGTGTCACGATGAACGCCGGGATCTTGAAGTACGCGATCCAGAAGCCCTGCCAGGCGCCGATCAGCGCGCCCAGCACCAGGCACAGCACGACGGCGACCGGCCACGGCACGCCCATCTTGGTGATCAGCACCCCCGCGGCGGCGCCGATGAAGGCGACGACGGATCCCACCGACAGGTCGATGTGCCCGGCGATGATCACCATCACCATGCCGATCGCGAGGATCAGGATGTAGCTGTTCTGGATGATCAGGTTCGACACGTTGATCGGCGCGAGTGTGATGCCGCCCGTTGTGATCTGGAAGAACAGCACGATCACGATCAGCGCGATGAACAGGCCGATCTGCCGCAGCTGGCCGGTGAGGAAGTCGAGCGCGCTGCGCAACGTACTGGTCTGGGGGGTGATGGATGAGCCGCTCATGCGGAGCCCACCTCCTTCTCCTGGGTCATGAATCGCATGAGGTTCTCCGCCGTGGCCTCGGCCCGCGGCACGTCCGCGGTGATGCGCCCCTCGGCGAGGGTGTAGATGCGGTCGCAGAGACCGATCAGTTCGGGCAGCTCGCTGGAGATGACGATGACGCCCTTGCCCTCGCTCGCGAGCTTGTTGATGATGCCGTAGATCTCGTACTTCGCGCCCACGTCGATGCCGCGGGTGGGCTCGTCGAGGATCAGCACGTCGGGAGACGTGTTCATCCATTTCGAGAGCACGACTTTCTGCTGGTTCCCGCCCGAGAGCTTGCCGACGACCGCCTCGACAGAACTGGTCTTGATGTTCATGCTCTTGCGGTACGACTCCGCGACGATCCGCTCACGGCTCTCGTTGACCCAGCCGACCTTCGCGATCCGGTCGAGGGCGGCGATCGTGACGTTCCGCTCGACGTCGTCGATGAGGTTCAGCCCGAACCGCTTCCGATCCTCGGTCGCGTAGGCGAGTCCGTGGTCGATCGCGTCCGACACCGTCTTGGTGGAGATCTCGGTTCCGCGCTTGTAGACGCGGCCGGAGATGTTCACACCGTAACTGCGGCCGAACACGCTCATCGCGAGCTCGGTGCGTCCGGCCCCCATGATCCCGGCGATGCCGACGATCTCGCCCTCGCGGACGAAGAGGTTCGCTCCGTCGACGACCTTGCGCTCGTGATCCAGCGGGTGGTGCACCGTCCAGTCCTCGATCCGCAGCAGCTCGTCGCCGATCTTGGGGGTGCGGTCGGGGAAACGGCTCGCGAGATCCCGGCCGACCATGCCGCGGATGATCCGGTCCTCGCTCACGTCGTCGGTGCGCATCTCGAGGGTCTCGATGTTGCGCCCGTCGCGGATGACGGTGACCTCGTCGGCGATCGCGCGGATCTCGTTGAGCTTGTGACTGATGATGATCGAGGTGATGCCCTCGTCGCGCAGGTGCGTGATGAGCTCGAGCATGTGCGCCGAGTCGTCGTCGTTGAGCGCGGCGGTCGGCTCGTCCAGGATCAGCAGCCGCACGCTCTTGGAGAGCGCCTTCGCGATCTCGACGAGCTGCTGCTTGCCCACGCCGATGTCGGCGATCTTCGTCGCCGGGTTCTCCTTGAGGCCTACGCTCGCCAGCAGCTTCGCGGCCTCCTGGTTGGTGGTGTTCCAATCGATCCAGCCGCCGGACTGCCGCTCGTTGCCGAGGAAGATGTTCTCAGCGATCGACAGGTACGGGCTCAGCGCCAGCTCCTGATGGATGATCACGACGCCCGCGTGCTCGGATTCGTTGATGCTCTTGAAGGCGACGGGTTCGCCGTCCAGGAGGATCTCGCCGTCGTAGGATCCGTGCGGATAGACGCCTGAGAGCACCTTCATGAGGGTGGACTTGCCGGCCCCGTTCTCACCGCAGATCGCATGGACGTGGCCGCGCTGCACGGTGATCGACACGTCCTGCAGAGCCTTCACGCCCGGGAACGTCTTCGTGATCCCGCGCATCTCGAGGATGTTGTCGCTCATCTCGCTCTCCTTTCGTCAGAGGGGGGTGGGCCCGCCCCCACCCCTGTGGAGCCGATGCCTACTTGAGCTGGTCCTCGGTGTAGTAACCCGTGTCGATGACGGCTTCCTTGTAGTTGTCCTTCGTGACCACGATGGGCTCGAACAGGAACGTCGGTACGACCTTGGTCTTGTTGTTGTAGGACTTCGTGTCGTTGACCTCGGGGGTCTTGCCGTTCAGCACGTCATCGGCCATCTTCACGGCCTCGCCCGCGAGCTTGCGGGTGTCCTTGTAGATGGTCGAGTACTGCTGCCCCGCGATGATCGACTTCACGGACGGGATCTCCGCGTCCTGACCGGTGATGATCGGGAGCTTGTCGGTCGCGTAGCCGGCACCGGTGAGGGCGGAGATGATGCCGATGGAGAGGCCGTCGTAGGGCGAGAGCACGCCGTTCACGGTCTGGCCGTTCGAGTAGGTCGAGGCGATGAGGTCCTGCATGCGCTTCTTGGCGACGTCGGCCTGCCAGCCCTGCGTCGCGACCTGAGTGAAGCCCGTCTGGCCGCTGCCGACCTTGACGACGCCCTTGTCGAGGTACGGCTTGAGGGTGTCCATCGCGCCGTTGAAGAAGAACGTGGCGTTGTTGTCGTCCGGGCTTCCGGCGAACAGCTCGATGTTGAACGGTCCCGCGGCACCGGTGTCCTTGCCGCTCTTGTCCAGCACGCCGAGGCCCTCGAGGAGGCTGGTGGCCTGCTGCACGCCGACCTTGTAGTTGTCGAAGGTCGTGTAGTAGTCGACGTTCTTGTTGCCGTTGATCAGCCGGTCGTAGGCGATGACCTTGACGCCCTTGGACGCGGCCTGGTCGAGCTGGCTGGACAGCGCCGTGCCGTCGACGGAGGCGATGATCAGGACCTTCGCGCCCTTGGTGAGCATGTTGGAGATCTGCTGCACCTGGGTGGGGATGTCGTCGTCCGCGTACTCGAGGTCGACCTTGTAGCCGAGCTTCTCCAGCCCCTCCTTGACGGCGTCGCCGTCGTGGATCCATCGGGTCGACGTCTTCGTCGGCATCGCGACGCCCACGAGCGCGCCCTTGTTGGCGCCGGGCTCCGCGGTGGAGGATCCGCCGCCTCCACGGGTTCCCGCGCACGCGGTCAGGCTGAGGGCGATGGTCGCGGCGGCTGCGACGCCGATGACCAGTCTCTTGAACTTCATGTGATTCCTTTCGTCGAGCGGCCGCCATGGCGCGCTCAGGACAGCAGAGAGCGCGCCGATGGAACGATCGGACCGCCCGGTCGAGACCTGCACCTCGCGAACGAGGGCGTGGGTCGGGGTGACGACCGCATCACTGCGGACGTCGGTTCGTGGTGCTGTTCGCACAGGGCCGGTGGCCGCCGACCTCATGCGCTCGGGACGGCGAGGAGGTTCGGAATCCGACCTCATCGTCGCCGCGGCTGTGACCGATCACACCCGCACGAGTGATCTTCTGGCGAACCGGTCACATTTGTCAAGCCTTTGGCCGAAGTCGGCGTGATGCGCCCGCCGATCCCAGGGGAATGCGGCACGACCCGATCGCCCTCAGAAGGGCCGGGGAGCCGCCGTGGAGGCGCGCACGATCAGGCCCGGGACCAGGGGTTCCTGCACCAGGTCATCGCCACCCAGCTGAGCCAGCAGCATCCGGATGGTCCTGCGACCGAGTTCGACGAAGTCCTGCCGCACCGTGGTGAGCGGCGGGAAGAAATGCGCCGCCTCGGGGATGTCGTCGAATCCGACGAGGCTGATGTCCTCCGGCACCCTGACACCGCGTTCACGGCAGGCGTGCAGGAAGCCGAGGGCCATCGAGTCGTTCCCGGCGAAGACCGCGGTGAAGTCGGGCATGCGCAGCAGGCTCAGGCCCGCCTCGTAGCCGAACTGCGCGGTCCAGTCCCCCAGCAGCGGGGCGCGCACGCGCAGATCGCGCGCGTCGAGCTCGCGCAGATAGCCGGCCATGCGCGCCTCGGCCTCGGTCCAGTTCTGCGGGCCGGCGAGGTGGACGATGTACTCGTGCCCGAGGTCCGCGAGATGCGCGACAGCGGCCCTCGCGCCCGCGATCTGGTCCATCGCCATCGAGTGGCGCTCGCCGCTCGGGCCAAGGGCCATGATCGGCACGTCCACGCTCATCCCACCGACCTCGCTCAGCACCTCCTGCTGCGGAGCGATGACGATGATCGCCTCGACGGCGTGACTGAGCAGATCGTCGATGCTGGCGCGCACGACCCCCGGCTCGCTGGAGCGCAGATTCGCGATGGAGAGCCGGTAGCCGGCGTCGCGCGCGGCGAACTCGATCGCGGTGATCGCCGTCGCAGGTCCGTACAGCGCACTGTGCGCCGTGAGCACGCCGATCGTGCGGGAGCGATTGGTCGACAGCGCCCTCGCGACCGGATTCGGCCGGTAGCCGAGCCGGTCGATCACCGATTGCACATGCTCGCGCGTCTTCTCGCGGATCCGGTCACTGCCGTTCAGCACTCGCGACACGGTCTGGTACGAGACGCCGGCCTCGCGGGCGACGTCGCGGATGTTCAGGGCGCGAGGCGGCTCGCTCTCCACAGCCACGCGCACCTCCTTCAGATCGGTCAGACTCATTATGCGCGAGGCGATGACGGTCGGATGCGCGCCTCCCGTGCTGCCGTCTTCGGCACGGGGCGCCGGCGGGCGGTCGGCCGTCTCACCGCGCCATTCGGTTCACTGGTCGCGTATTGCGGCTTCGCGGTGCGGATGGCCGCAATATGCGACCACCGAACAGCCTCGGCGCCAGGACCTGCAGACCTACAGCTCGATCTGCGACCCCATCACGATCACCCGGTCGCGCGGCAGGCCGAAGTGGTCGCTCGCATCGGTCGTGATGTGCGAGGCCGCGAGGAAGAGCCGCTTGCGCCACCGCGCCATGCCGCCGCGCCGTCCCTCGCGCAGCTCGATCTTCGACAGGAAGTACGTGGCGTTGTCCAGATCCAGCCAGCCCTGCGTCTTGTGCGGCGGGATGCTGCGCAGTGCGCGGGGCAGATCCGGGTTCTCGGCATAGCCGAACCGTGCCGAGATGTACAGGATGCCGTCGGTCGGATCCCCGAGGTCGTCGACCGTGCAGCGTTTGGTCTGCGGCACGCGCGGCACGTTCTGGATGTCGACGGACAGGATGATCACGCGCGCGTGGCGCACGTGGTTGTGCTCCACGTTGGCGCGCAGGGCGAGCGGCGTCGTCGAACCACCCGGGTTGAGGAAGATCGCGGTCCCCGGCACCCGGTCGATGAGCTTCGGGTGCGTGCGCAGGTTGCTCACGAAGTCGGCGAGCGACCCCTCCGCCTCCGTACGGCGCGCGGTGATGAGGGCGCGCCCGCGCTGCCAGGTCGTCATGACGGTGAACGCGGCGAGGCCGATCGCGAGCGGCAGCCAGGCGCCGTGCGTGAACTTGGTGGCGTTGGCGGCGAAGAACAGCAGGTCGACCGAGAGCAGCACGACGGCGCCGATCACGAGGATCCAGGGCGGGGTCTTCCACCGCCGGCGCGCCAGGTAGAAGAACAGCAGCGTCGTGATCGTGATCGTGCCGATGACCGCCATCCCATAGGCGAACGCGAGCGAGGCCGACGTGCGGAACACGAACACCAGGGTGATCACCGACACCATCAGCAGCCAGTTGATCCACGGCACATAGATCTGCCCGTGGGTCTCGGACGAGGTGTGCGTCACGCGCAGCCGCGGGAGGTACCCGAGCCCCGAGGCCTGCGCGGCGACGGAGAACGCGCCGGAGATCACCGCCTGCGAGGCGATCACCGTCGCCACGGTGGACAGCACCACGAGCGCGATCCGGCCCCATTCGGGCGCGAGCAGGAAGAACGGCGCCGACATGTTCGCCTTGTCCTCCAGCAGCAGTGCGCCCTGGCCGAGGTAGGTGAGGGCCAGCGCCGGGAAGACCAGGAACAGCCACGCGAACGAGATCGGCTTGCGGCCGAAATGGCCCATGTCGGCGTAGAGCGCCTCGGCGCCGGTGACCGACAGCACCACGGCGGCGAGTGCGAAGAACGCGATGTCGAAGTGTCCCACCATGAACTGGATCGCATAGGTCGGCAGCAGCGCGAGCAGGATCTGCGGATCGCGCATGATTCCGCCGACCCCCAGCACCCCGATGACCACGAACCAGACCGCCATGATCGGTCCGAACAACCGGCCGACCACGGAGCTGCCGAGCTTCTGGATGAGGAACAGCACCAGCAGGATGGTGGCGGTGATCGGGACGATCCACTCCTCCAGGCCCGGATTGATGGTCTTCAGACCCTCGACGGCCGAGAGCACCGAGATGGCGGGGGTGATCATGCTGTCGCCGA
Organism: Microbacterium sp. 2MCAF23; assembly: GCF_052115565.1. Classification (NCBI taxonomy): domain Bacteria; kingdom Bacillati; phylum Actinomycetota; class Actinomycetes; order Micrococcales; family Microbacteriaceae; genus Microbacterium; species Microbacterium sp. 2MCAF23. The sequence goes on from NZ_JBFRGY010000007.1 coordinate 20,374, forward strand.
GGAACAGCGCGGCGCCCAGCACGGCAAGACCCGACAGGATCGCCACCGTGCGCGTGCGCCCCTTCGGCGCCCAGCGCCGCAGCAGAGTCAGCAGCGCCATGATGCCGCCCTCGCCGTCGTTGTCCATCCGCATCGCGAGCAGCACGTAGGTGATCGTGACGATCAGGATCACCGACCATACGATGAGCGAGACGACCCCGTACAGGTTCTCCGTCGTGAGCGGGATCGGGTGCGGATCCTCCGGGTTGAACACCGTCTGCAGGGCGTAGATCGGGCTGGTGCCGATGTCGCCGAAGACGACGCCGAGGGCGCCGATGACGAGGGCGAGGCGGAGCGGGCTCCTGCCGGCGACGGGCGCCTTCTGGTCGATCACGGCCTGGCTGTTCACAGACGAAGCCTAGGGCCGGATTCCCGCGCCACCGGGCGCTCCTCACGGAATCCTCACGGTGCGCGCCGAGGCGGCCTCACGAGATCGTCATAGGCCGAGAGCACCGACGTGATCACTCGCGCCGAACGCCGCAGTGCCGGCCACGGCGAGCGACGGAAGGCCGGTCCCGATGTGGACATCGGGACCGGCCTCCGGAACGTTCCTGACGGTCCGATCAGCTCATCGGATCGGCCGTCGTGTCGCCCTCAAGATGCCGGCGTCGGCGGGACATCACCAGGAAGGCGCCGGCGAGAAGCACCAGCACTCCGCCGATGATGCCGGTCGTCAGCAGCGCATCGCCGTTGAGACCGGTGGTGGCCAGGTTTCCCTTGCCGTTGCCGTTGCCACTGCCGCTGCCATTGCCACCGGTGCCGGGGTCGCCGCCCGGCGTAGTCGGCGTCGGCGTCGGCGTCACGACGTCCGCCACGACGAAGGTGCTCTCCGCGGCATCACTGCTGACACCGCCGTATGTTTGCACGGCGGAGATCGTGTGCGATCCCGTGGCGACCGTGCTCGGCAACGCGACGGACCAGGAGCCGTCGTCGCCCACGACCGTCGCCTCCGCCCCCTCGTCCGCGGCGGCCGCCTTGGCGGCAGCGGGGGCTAGCGCCTTGGCCGTGATCTCCACGCCATCGAGCGTGACGACCACATCCGCCCCGGGCAGCCCTGTGCCGCTGACGGCGGCGGGCGCCTCGTCGAGCTTCGCACCGTTCGCCGGCGACGTGATCGCCGGTGCGTCCGGCTTCGCCGGATCCTCGGAGAGAGGGGCGCGGACCGTGAGGAGCGCAGCCGTGTTGTTCTGCAACGACTTCTTCACGGTGACCACGGTGCCGTAGCCGACGCCCGCGTCCGCGGGGTTGCCGGTGCCGAGCGTGGTGAACCCGAGGTCATGACCGTACAGATCGGTCGCCGGGGTGCCGTCCGGATTGACGACGCGCGTGCTGTACGGCGCGCCGTCGACCGAGGGCACGACCACCGAGGCGTCGCGCAGACGGTTGAACAGCTGACCGTCGCGGACCTCCAGTCCGGCCACCCAACCCTGGTCGTCGGTGAAGGACTTCACCGGCGTCTGGGCCGCGAAGTCGGTGCAGGCCTCGTTGAAGTCCACGTCCACCAGGCAGTCCTTGAACGGCAGGGTGGGCGTGAGACCGAACGCGGCGTTGGACGACTGCGCACGGCTGGAGATGTTCTTCGTCACGGACGGATCCATCTCGGCCGCAGCCCCCGTACGACGCAGCGGGTCGAAGTGGCTGTCCACGAGGAGCAGGCCGCCCTTCGCACCGTAGCTCGGCAGGTTGGTCAGGTTCGAGGTGACCTGGTTCGAGTCGCCGTAGGCGGTGTCGCGGTACCAGACCAGCGCGCCGGGCGCGTTGTACGGAACCTTCTCGACCTTCCATCCTTCGTCGCTGTACACCGTCGTGTAGCCGTACTTCAGGCCCTCGTCGAAGCCGTCGAAGTTGCGCCACTCGACCAGGTAGTACTGCGCCTTGACCTGCGTACCGGTGTCGCGCACCCAGCCCGCGCCCGTGGTGTCGGTGAACGTGCCTGCGGTCGCGGTCCAGCCGTTGTCGCCGGACTCCACGTCATCGGTCCAGACGTCGGCGCCGCCGGCCGTCAGGGCGAAGTCGTCGGAGAACCAGCCGCGATCCTCGTAGGCCGCATCGGTCGCCTGGCGCAGACGCACCTGGATGCTCTGACCGGCGTACGCCGACAGGTCGATGTGATCGTGACGCCAGCCGTCCGTGGAACCGGTGAGTCCGTACTTCTTGTTGCCGAAGTCCTTCATCCGCCCGTTCGGGTCGCTGTAGCCGTCATCCGTAGAGACGAGCGCACCGGACTCGTCGTAGACCTTCTGCTCGGTCCAGGTGGATCCGCCGTCGGTCGAGACCTCGACGAAGCCGAAGTCCCAGTCCTCCTCGATGACGTAGTCGTTCCACATCGAGAAGGTCGCGCCGGCGGGCACGTTGTCGATCGAGCGCTTCAGCTGCGCGTCCGCCCAGTCCTGATCGGCGTTCGAATACCACATCTCGGATCCGCTGTGCGGCTCGGCGAGCGTGATCCGCTTGTCGGGCAGGTTGATCTTGACGCCGTCCTCCGTGCCCTTGGCGGGACGGGAAGCCTGGCCGACCTTGACGGTTTTGGTGCCGTCGCCCGGGTTGATCTCCAGCGGGTCGAGCCATCCGAGCACCCACTTGTCCCAGATGCCCATGTGGGTCGGCATCGACTGGAAGATCGGACCGGAGTGCGAGCCGGAGCTCATCAGGTCCCAGAAGTCGATGTCGGAGTTGCCCGCGTTCGAGGTGTCGTACAGATCCGGAAGACCCAGGTCGTGACCGTACTCGTGGGCGAACACGCCGACGCCGGAGTTCTCCGGCTGGACGATGTAGTTCTGAATGGTGAAGTCGGTGCCGGGGATCGTGGCTCCGCCCGCGACGTCGGACGAGTGCGCCCAGACCGCGTAGGTACCTTCCTTGCCGCCGCCACCGGACTTGTCCTCGCCCGCGTGCACGAGCACGACGTGGTCGATGATGCCGTCGGGCTCGTGGACGTTGCCGTCGCCGTCGCGGTCGCCCTGATCCTCGATGTCGTAGTCGGCCCAGGGGAAGTCCGGGTTCTGCTGCGCGAGCGCCGCCACCGCGTCGATCGGCAGCTGGCCGGGGCCGAGCGGGTTGTCGGGGTGGCCCTGCATGTCCTGCATGGGTCCGGCCTCGTAGGTGCCCGTCGCGGGGTTGAGGTGGCAGACTGTGGCGCCGTAGTACCCCTCGGAGTGCGGGACCTTGACCCAGGCCGTCGCCTCGCCGGAGAGCGAGTAGGCGCCGCGCGACATCTCCTCGTACATCTTCTTCATCGTGTGACCGGAGATGTCGAAGCCGTGCTGGCCGTCCGGGCCCGTCAGATCGGTGCGGACCCGCTCGGTGATGCCCTCATCGGAGAAGAGCATCCTGTTGTAGAAGTCGCTCGAGAAGTCAGGGACCCACATGGTGTTGTTGTCCTTGTGGGCCGCGCCCGCGGGATCCGGGATGTTGTTGTGCAGCGTCGGTCCCTGCACGTCGCCCGCCTTGCAGTCCGTCGCCCCGAAACCGGTCGGCACCTGCAGGCCCGAGAAGTCCTCCGTGCCGTCGAACTCGACGAGGATCGTCAGGAGCTTCGCCTGCTGCGTGCTGTCGGCATGCTTGAGGTTCTTCGGGCTCTCGCCGGTCTGCACCGCCTCGGCCTCGGTCTTGGCCAGCTGCTCGGCCGCGACCGGGTTGCCCTGAGCGTGCTTCTGGTCGTTCTCCTTGGCCCGTTCGAACGCGGCGTCGCTGATCGCCTTCCGCGCGCTCGCGCCGCCCCCCAGGTCGGCGACCGCCTGGTCGTCAGACGCGTCGGTGAACGCCTCGGCCCGAGGAGCCACGTAGTTGATGTAGTGATCGCTGGCGCCGCTCTTGCCCACAGTGCCTCTCGCTGCCGAGGCGGAGCTTGCGCCCACCACCTGGGTGCTCGTCGGCGCTGCGCTGGGCGGCGCCGCACTCGCGGGGACGGCCCCGAACGTCGCCACCCCAGCGGCGGCGAGCACGAACGCCGAAGTCGTCGCCACTGCACGTCGTCGTACGCGAGCGCTCTTCTCTGACATCGAATCTCCCTCCAGGCATCGCCACGACGGTTCCCGGGCAATGCGTCCGTCATGCGCCGATCTGGCGCACACAAGATTCAGGAATACCGTGAAAATCCTATGCAAGGGAAGAGAATCGCCTGAAAAAGAAGCGCATGCGCCGAAATCGCGAACGGTGCGCCGCACTCCCTCCGGAACGACGGGCTCCTCGGCTGCCACGATCATCCGCTCGGCGGAGGGATTCTCGAACGACGGCAAAGGGCGCCGCCGGAGTGTCCGAGCGGCGCCCTTGTTGAGGCGTTCGGCGTGCGCCGAGAGCAGTTCAGCCCTTGTTGCAGATCTCCTGCAGCTTCTTGCCCTGCTCGGTGAGCTTGGCGCTGGCGTCCTGAGCCTTGGTGGAGATCTCCTCGACCTTGGTCTGCGCCTCCTTGAGCTTGTCCATCGCGGCCGGGTCGGTGGCGTCGATGTTCTTCATGTCGGGCATCTCGAAGCCGTCGAAGACCTTGACAAAGCTCTTGAACTCGGTCGCGAAGGCCGTGAGCGGCGCCTTCACGGTCTCGTTGGTGACCTTCTTGCCGGCCTCTTCGAGCCCCTTCTGCACGGGGGCGAAGATCTCGGCGAAGTCGACCTTCTCACCGGTGGTGGCCTTCTGCATGGCCGAGCTGACGTCGCTCGAGACGCTCGAGGTGGCCTTGGTCATCTCGGTGTTGGCGATCTTGCACGCGTCGGCCACGCTCTGGCCGCCCGAGCAGGCGGTCATGGTGGCGGTGAGGGCGATCGCCGCGGCGAGGCCGCCGATGCGGGTCAGGGTTGCCTTGTTCATGTTGAGCTCTCCGGTCTCTCCATAGATGTGGCTGCCGGTCCGGAACGGGCGCGACAGCCATGATTGCCTTCCACCCTATTCCGAGCTGATGCATAGGTTCGGACCAGGTCGGCGGATCCGGCGCGATCGTGACCGCACCGAGACATGGACGACATGGCACGTTCACCGGGACCGCTGGAGTCGTGGATCTTCTTGCGTCAGGACGGCGCTGCGGGGTTCGTCGCGCACCGCTCCAGCGCGTCGGCGAGTGCGGCGGGACGGCTCAACGCCACGCAGTGGCTGCCGTCGATCTCGTCCGGCTCGATGCCAAGGCGCTCGCGGACCACCCCGCGGAGGAAGTCGGCGGGCAGCACGCGATCCTGCCGGCACAGCACGAACCGGGTGGGCACCTCAGGCCAGGCCGCCATCGGCCACAGCTCGGCCAACGTCGTGCTCGACGGGTGCGCCCGTTCGCGACTGAGGGCCTCGGCCGCCAGCTCCCGGGGAACGTCGTGATAGAAGGCCATGAAGGGATCGGCGCTCCCGGTCAGCCCGCCGTCCCGTTCCGCCTGCTCCGCAACGGCGGATTCGTACCCGAGGTCTTCCCACCACCGCTCCGGCGGCTCCCCCGGTGCCGGCACCATGCCGGCGAGCAGCACCAGCACGTCGACAGGCACGCGCTCGGCGACCAGCGGTGCCGTGAAGGCGCCGAAGGAGTGGCCGACGACCACCAGGTCGCGGCGGTCCCCCACGGCTTCGACCACGGCGTCGGCATAGTCGGAGAGCCTCAGGGACTCGTCATCGGCAGGCAGGTCGGGCGCTACGACATCGTGGCCTCTGGCGCGGAGTTCCGCCGCGACCAGATGGAAATGCCACCCGACGTCGCCGGCGCCGTGGATCAGCACGAACGTCGTCATCAGAGCGCCACCTCCTGCCCGCCTGCGGGACCTCGCCAAAGGCTAGTCGCGGATGCCGGCCATGGGAAGCCGCTCCCTCAGGAGTTCGTGCGGCACGGGATCGCACGCGATTTCACGCGCGTGATGGTCGAGCCTCTCGACGCTGATCCCGATGCCGCGGTCGCGCACCCCGCGGCGATCGAAGCCGTCCTCGTGGCAGCAGGCATCGATCTGCAGCACGTCCATCACGGTGACGGCGTGGCGTCGTGGGCGGTGATCCATCGGACGCTTCCGCTCGGCCACTGGGTCCGCACAGGCCTGGAGGACACGCCGGTGCTTCCGAACGGGACTCTGGCAGCCGACAACGCCGAGCTCGTTAGGGCGGCGATGCGACTTCGATGACGTGATGCGAAATCCCGGATGATTGACCCATGCCTGTTGATCGTTCCTACATCAGGGTGAAGGCCATGCTCATCGCCCCAAGCGTTCACGGCGATCATCATCTCGTCAGCGTCAATGCTCCATCACGTGAGAACCCGCTGGGCTATCACCGCTTGATCGGTGGCAGCGTCGAACTGGGAGAAACGCACCGCGAGGCGATCGTGCGCGAGGTGGATGAGGAACTCGGCGCCCGCATCCTCGACCTCACCTATCTACGCACGGTCGAGAACATCTTTCATCTCAATGGTGAACTCGGTCATGAGATCGTCGCGTTGTACTCGGGCAAGTTGGAGCCAGCACCAGCAGCGGAAGGCGGCACCCTCATGGAGTCTGACGGCTCGGTGATCCCTGTGGCCTGGCGGCCGTTCGACGACTCTTACGTGGACATCCCGCGGGCTGGGCTCACGAGCCCGAGGCAGACCGCGCGCTCGCCCACGCCAACGGCGGCTTCGGAGACGCTGAACCCTCACGACGATGCACGCGATGTGCAACACCCCGAAGTCGAGCCTCGTGGCGGCGGCGTTGCGCCGTCCGCCATCGTCGCCTCCGAGCTAGAGAACGGGGACGGCCTCCTGTCGTGCTGTGCCGACATCGTCCCGCCTGTGAGCTAGAGCCACGACATCACCGCTTGCGTTCGATCAGCTGCTCGGACGGCGCTGACGACCTTTCGCGAGGATGCGATGCAGCCAGGTGAGTCAATCGATGTCGACGCGGTAGCCTGCCTTTTCCAATGCCGAGATGATCGGCTTCATTCCAAACCACGTGCTGAGGGTTGCGCTGCATCTGGTGCCGGCATCGTCCCAGATGACCCGGAACCCGCCTGGCAGGCGATGCACTCCCACGATGCGATGACGATCGACCCAGGTGCGACCGAACAGAGTGCGCATCTCCAGGCCGTCGGGATAGATCCCGAGCCGCTGCACACCGGGGATGCTGGAGCTCGTCGGGAGGGCACCTCGCGAGACGCCGATCGCCATCGGGCGGAACTCTGCCACGAGCGAAGAGACATCTGCGGGGCGCGCTTCATGCGAAGCTGCGGCGTCGCCGGTTGAACTCGGGCGTGGGTGTGCAGCCAACTGTCGAGAGCGAAGCACGGCACTCAAGCTGAGGGCGGCCACAGCACCGGCGGCGAAGGCACCGGCCGCGACCGACAAGAGGGGTGGAGGAGTCGTCAGCGCCGGGTTGCCGGCGGGATACATGATTCCCAGAGTCACTATTCCGGCCGCGACGCCGAGAATGCCGAGCGCCACCAGACCGAGCGATGTAAGGAATGCAATCCGAAGCAGCCGCATTCCGCCAAAGTAGCCCTATCGCACCCCGAAACAAGGAGAACACGGCAGAGCTGACACTGCTGACCTCCGGGCATTTCGCTCTCGCTTGCATCCGCAGCTGGCACACTCACATGGCACCTACGAGCGAAGAAACCCCCGATTTCTCGGGGGTTTCAATGGCGGTGACGGTGGGATTTGAACCCACGGTAGGGGGTTACCCTACACAACTTTTCGAGAGTTGCACCTTCGGCCGCTCGGACACGTCACCGCGGAAAAGCATACGCGACGGCGGGATCGAGCGCGAATCGAGGGGATCCGACCCGGCGCGTCGTCGACACGATCGCGCTGGTGCGCGCCGCATCGGGTCACCAGCCCTCGGCGACCTCGGCGTGGGTGCGCAGGATCCCCTCGGTGGATCCGGCCGGGGCGCGGCCGATGCCGCACTCGGTCGCAACGCCGAACGAGGGGGCGTGCGCAGCAGCCGCAGCGATGCGGCGCCGAGCACCCTCGGGCCCGTCCTCGCGATGCACGAGGCCGAGGTACAGCTCGGTACTCTCCCCCACGGCCAGCGCGTCGAGCGGGGCGAAGTACGCGTCGTCGTCGCGCTCGATCGGCACAGGCAGATGCAGCCAGGTGAGCGGGCGGTCGACTGTCGCCGCGACGGCGTTCGCGTAGCGGACCAGGTTCGCCGCGTCGGCGGGCTCGAAGAAGTGCTTCTCGGCGGCGTCGCCGTAGCAGAGGTGCACGCCGGCCTCGACGTCGGCAGGCACGGCGTCGACGAGGGCTGCCAGCCGCTGGACGAGCCCGTCGAACGGGTCGCCGGGCCACCACGCCTCCATGACCTTGCCGTAACCGGCGGCACGCTCGATGATGCCCATCTCGCTGGCCACGTCCCACTGGATCGCGAGATCCTCATGCGGGATCGCGGCGAGGATCTCGGCGAGCTCGCGACGGATCGCCGTGGTGTAGACCGGCTCGATCGCGACCCGGTCCTCGCCGGAGAAGAAGGACGAGATCACGGCGAGCGGCGTGGGCAGCGACACCTGGAAGCGCACGCCCTGGGCGATCGCGCCCTCCTCGCGCAGTCGGCAGAAGACCTCGTACGAGGCGAGCGCCGCAGCCGCATAGCCGAGCGGAGGCAGCACCATCGCGGCCGCGTCGACACCGTCGCCGATCCGCAGCGGCCGTGCGTCGAGCCCCGCGCCGAACGGGACCCGCTCGGCGCCCACGCGTTCGATCCCCTCCGCCTGGCCCAGCACGTCGGGCTGGAACATGATCCAGTGGAACCGGATTCCGACCTCGCCGTCCGGAATGCGCCGAAGCTGCGGCCCGAGGATCCCGGCGGCGGTGCGCATCGTGGTCTCGGCGTCGTCGTAGTTCACGCTGCCGACCAGCAGCGCTCCGCGGGGGTTCGTCATGCCTGAAAGCGTAGGACGATCACCATCGACGGTTCTGCACGGTTTCGTTGCGCACAGCCCGGAGCCTCCCGCGACGCTCGAGTTGCTCCTGCCCGGATCCCGCCTCAGGGACCCGTAACCGCGTCAGCCCGCTGCGATGAGCCGGACCCCTGCGGCGGCGAGATCTCGGAGGGTCGGATCCGCCGGATCCGCGTCCGCCACCACGCCGGCGATCTCGTCGAGCGACAGCACCCCGTACCGCGACGCCGTCCCGATCTTGTCCTCACTCGCCAGCACGTACGTCTCCGCGGCCCGTGAGGCGAGGGCGCGCTTCATCGCCGCTTCGTCCGCATCCCCCGTGGTGAGGCCCGCCGTCGGATGCACGCCGGTGACGCCGAGGAAGAAGAGATCGGCGCTGATCCGCTGCGCGGCTTCGACGGCCGCCGCCCCGCAGGCCACGGCGGAGTGCTTGAACAGCTGCCCGCCGATGAGGAACACGTCCGCGGCATGGTCGAGCAGCGCAGCGGCGATCGTGGGACTGTGCGTGATGATCGTGCACGGCAGCGCGGTCGGGATCTCGGCGACCATCGCGAGCGTCGTGGTGCCACCGTCGAGGATCACCGTCATTCCCGGGCCGATGAGGGCGGCGGCCGTCGCCGCGACCCGGGCCTTGCTGTCGGGGGCCACGACGGCGCGCCGCCCGTAGTCGACCACAGCGGGCGAGGCCGGGAGCGCCCCGCCGTAGACCCGCACGGCGAGGCCCGCCGCGTCGAGCTCGCGCAGGTCGCGGCGGATGCTGTCCTCCGACAACCCCAGCTCGGCGGCGACGTCCTTCGCGACGATCCTGCCGTCACGGTGCAGTCGCTCGAGCAGCATTTCCTTGCGCGCGGCAGCCAGCATTCCGACTCCTTCATGTTTATGCACGTTTCTGCTGTATTGTACCCGATATGACGAAGCCACTCATGATTCTCATCGCCGGTCCCTACGCGTCGGGCACCGGCGGCGACCCCGCCCTTATGGCGCAGAACCTCGCCCGGCTCGAGGAGGCGGCCTGGCCGATCTTCCGCGCCGGGCACATCCCGATGATCGGCGAGTGGGTCGCCCTCCCCGTGCTGTCCAGTGCCGGCGCGACCGGCCCGGGCGACCCGCTCGCCGCCGAGGTGATGTATCCGACCGCGGAGCGACTGCTGCAGCACTGCGATGCGGTGCTGCGCCTGCCCGGCGAATCCCGTGGAGCAGATCAGGACGTCGCGATCGCGGAGGGTCGGGGGATCCCCGTGTACCGCCGCCTCGAGGAGGTCCCGGGGATCGCCGCCTGATCCCGCACTTCCCGCGCTCTCCGCGCTCGGCGCGGGGCGGCCGGACCCCGAAGGCTCAGGAGCCGACGGGCAGGATCCGTCCCGCGTCGAGCCGGACCGCACGGTCGATCGTGCCGGCCGGCGGCTCCACGTGCGAGATGAGCACGACGGTCTGGGATCCGGCGGCGCCCAGCAGGTCGCGCAGCAGCGCATCGGATGCGTCGGGATCCACCCCGGCTGTGGGCTCGTCGAGCACGAGCACTCCGAATCCGCGCAGGATCGCCCGCGCCAGCGCGATGCGCTGCGCCTGCCCGCCGGACACGAGGGCGCCGCGCTCCCCCACCCGCGCGTCGAGCCCGCCGCGTTCCCGCACCCAGGCGCCGAGGCCGACCCGGTCGAGCACGGCGATCAGCTCGGCATCGGTCGCGGCCTCACGGGCGAACAGCAGGTTCTGCCGGATGTCCTCGTCGAAGAGCATCGGATCCTGCTCGCACAGTCCGACGTGGCGGCGCAGCTCCGGGCCCGCTACCCGGCCCGCGTCCGCTCCACCGATGCGATACGAGCCGCCGAAGCGCAGGAAGCCGACCAGCACGGCGGCGAGCGTGGATTTGCCGGCGCCGCTGGATCCGGTGACGAGGATGCGCTCCCCCGGCGCGACATCGAGATCGAGGTCGCGCAGGGTCGACGCCCCGGCACCCGGCCACGACGTGGTCACGCCGCGCAGGCGCAGCGCACCATTGTCGAGGCGCCCCTCGCCCTCGTCGCCGCGCACCTCGGCGGGCAGCGTCGCGGGCAGCAGCGCATGGATCCGCTCCGCACCGGCACGCACACCGCGCCACGCCGAGGCGGCCTGCGGCACGGCCGAGAACACGTCGAACACCGCCATGGGCAGCAGCACGGCGACCGCGAACCAGGGCGCGTCGACCGCGCCTCCGGGCTGCCCCGGCGCCGCAACCGCGAGCGCCCAGATCGAGGCGGCGCCCGCCGCCAGTGACACGACCGCCGAGGACAGCGCCTGCGCGACCGCGGCCCGGGTGGTCGCGCGCCGCAGCGCGTCGTCGGCGGCGCGGATCCGATCGCGCGCGATGGCTTCAGCCCCGTAGGCCTGGAGCACGTCGAGGGCGGTGAGCTCGTCGACCAGGGCTGCGGCGAGCTCCGCCCTGTCGCGGCTGAGCGCGCGTTCGGCCCGGCCTCCGGCGATGCCGCCGAGCACGACCGCTCCCGCGACGGCGATGACCAGGCAGACCGCGAGCGCGAGGGCCGCCGCGGGGGCGATGGCGGCGAGGACGCCGATCGAGACGAGGGCGACGACGCCTCCGGTCAGCAGCGGCTGCACGACGCGCAGGGGCAGGTTCTGCAGGTTCTCCACGTCGTCGACGAGCGCGGCGAGCACAGAGCCACGGTCGGTGGATCCGAGTCCCGCGGGGGCCAGCGGGGTGAGTCGGCGCACGACGGCCGCCCGCAGGTCCGCGAGGCGGCCGAGCGCGGCGTCGTGCCCGGTAAGGCGCTCCAGATACCGGGTGACGGCGCGGGTCACGGCGAAGAACCGCACCCCGACGATCGCGACCGAGAGCGGCACGAGGTTGTCGACGAGCGACGCGGTGACGATGAGCCACCCGCTCACGAGCAGCAGGCCGACCGCGGCCGCGGCCGACACGATCCCGGCGAGGATCGCGGGCAGGAACCGTCGCGTCCGGGGCATGGCGAGGCGGAGGATCCCCCCGACGGAGGCCGGGAGATCCGGGATCGGATCCGGATCCGCCGCGGACGTTGTCGACGCGGCCGCGGCGTGCGCGGTCGCCTCGAGCGCTGCCGACTCGGGCGCTGGCGGCTCGGGCGCGCCCATGCCGGATGCGGCCGCGCCGTCGACAGACGTGGCCACGCCACCCTGCTCAGGTCGCACTTTCTGCTGTTCCCGGGGGTGCGGAAGAGCAGAAAGTGCGACCTGAGCATTGGTGGAGTCGGCGACGGGTGCATCAGCCGAATCGATCGAGCCGGCGTGTGCGGCCGCGGGGTCGTCGCCGATCCGCACCACCTGGTCGGCGATGGCGCGGGCCGACTCCCGGTGCGAGACCAGCAGCACCGTCGCCCCGTCGTCGGCGGCACGACGCAGCGCAGCCCACAGCCGCTGCTCGGTCACGGCGTCGAGGGCGCTCGACGGCTCGTCGAGGGCGAGCACGCGCGCACCGGATCCGAGCCGGTACAGCGCACGGGCCACGGCGACGCGTTGCGCCTGGCCACCGGAGAGCCCGACGCCCTGCACGCCGAGCTCCTGCACCGGATCCAGGTCCGACGCCGCGGCGTCGGCGAGCGCCGACCGCACGCGCGCGAGGTCGGGGACGGAGTCGCCGAGCGCGACGTTCGCGGCGATCGTGCCGCGGATGAGCCCGGGGCGCTGGCCGGCCCAGGCGAGCCATTTGATCGGATCCGGATCCGCTGCGCCGTCGAGCGTGAACCCCCCGTCGCGCACCAGCACACCCGCGCCGTCGTGCACTGCCGCGCCCTCGACCACGACGGTCCCGTCGTACGCCGCAGCGCCGCGCAGCGCCGCGAGCAGGCTCGTCTTACCGGATCCGCTGCGTCCTTCGAGGAGCGTCACGGTGCCCGGTTCCGCGGTGAAGGAGACCGGAGCGAGTACGTGCGCTCCGTGCCGCACCGCGACCCCATCGACGACCAGCCGGATCGCCGCTTCCGTTTCACAGCGCGCAGATGGCTGGATTCCGGGCCGGTCTGCAGCAAAGTGCGCGCTTTGAACGCCGGACGGGGCCGCCGGATCCGCCTCCAGCACCTCGAAGACGTCCTCGGTCGCGGCGACGCCCTCGGCGGCGGCATGGAACTGCACCCCGACCTGGCGCACTGGCAGGAACGCCTCGGGTGCCAGCAGCAGCACGAACAGTCCGACGCCGACGCTCAGTTCGCCGCCCAGCAGCCGCAACCCCACCGAGACCGCGATGATCGCCACCGCGAGCGACGACAGCAGCTCGAGCGCGAAGCCGGACAGGAACGAATACCGCAGCACGCGCATGGTCTCGCGGCGGTACTGGTCGGCGGTCTCGCGCATCCGGGCCGCCGCGCGGCGTTCCCGGCCGAACAGGCGCAGCGTGGCGAGGCCCTGCACGGTGTCGGCGAAGCGCGCCGCGAGTGTGTGCAGCACCTGCAGCTGCCTGCGCTGCACGCCGCGGGTGGCGATGCCGATGAGGATGAGGAACAGCGGGATGAGCGGCAGCGTGACGAGCGCCGCGAGACCGCTCGGCCAGTCCTGCCACCACATCACGGCGACGATGATCGGCGTCGCGATCGCGGTGAGCACGAGCTGCGGGATGTACCGGGAGAAGTAGGGATCCAGCGCGTCGAGACCGTGCCCCGCTGTCACCGCGAGCGCGGCGCGGTTGCGCGTGCCGAGCCAGGCCGGCCCTCGCCGGGAGATCGCATCGAGCAGCGCCGCCCGCAGTTCGCGCCCGGCCTGCGCGGCGGCGCGGGCGCCCCACGCCTCCGACACCCACAGCAGCACCGCGCGCGCGAGCACCACGAGCGCGAGCCACGGCACGTGGCCGAGAGGCGAGCGCCCGCCGGCCACGTCCGTGATCCCCGCGGCGAGCAGCCCCGCGAACGCGATCGTGACCGCGGTCTGCAGGAGCGCGATGCCCGCCGAGACCGCGAGGTAGGTCCGCGCGGCGGGCGCCCACCGCAGCAGCCGCGGATCGATCGGCTTCATCGGATCCGCTCCGCGAACACGCGCGACGGATGCAGCACCCGAGCGCGGATGCAGGACGGATCCGCACTTCTGATCGCGCACCCGTCACCGTGTCCTGCAAATGGCGACGTCGCGGGTCGGCGCCGGGACGACAGGGGGCTCATGCGTGCGCGGGGGCGGCCTCGATCGTCGACCGGCGCACCCGCTTGCGGAACACCCAGTAGGTCCACGCCTGGTAGGCGAGGACGAGCGGCATTGCCACGAGCGCGGTCCAGCTCATGATCTGCAGCGTGTACGGCGTGCTGGACGCGTTCTGGATCGTGAGCGAGTTCGCGGGGTCGATCGTGGAGGGCAGCACGTTCGGGAACAGCGCGGAGAACAGCATGAGCACGGCGGTGAGGATCGTGATGACCCCGGCGGCGAACGCCCAGCCGTCACGGCCGCGCAGCGAGAAGACCACCGACACGATGAGGAACACCGCGGCCACGGCGCCGAGCGCGATCACGGCCCAGAGCAGGGACGGGCGACCCGCCGCGATGACGATCGTCCACACCACGGTCCCGGCCGCAGCGAGGATTGTCGGCAGCGCGGCCAGGCGCGCCACGCGGCGGGCCCGCTCGTGCACGACGCCGTCGGTCTTGAGCGCCACGAAGTACAGTCCGTGCAGGAAGAACAGCAGCAGCGTGGTGACGCCCACGAGCAGCCCGTACGGGTTCAGCAGGTCGAACACCGATCCGCGGAAGACGTGCTTCTCATCCAGCGCCACGCCCTGCACGATGTTGCCGAACGCGACGCCCCACAGCAGCGCGGGGACAGCGGATCCGATCACGATCATGGTGTCGAAGCGACGCTTCCAGCGCACATCGTCGCGCTGGTGCCGGTACTCGAACGACACCCCGCGCAGGATGAGCGCCAGCAGGATCAGCAGCAGCGGCAGGTAGAAGCCGCTGAACAGGGACGCGTACCACTCGGGGAACGACGCGAACAGGCAGGCGCCGGCGACGATCACCCAGGTCTCGTTGAGATCCCAGACCGGGCCGATCGTGTTGATGACCTGGCGGCGCGAGACGTCGTCCTTGCCGAGGAAGGGCAGTGACATCCCGACGCCGAAGTCGAAGCCGTCGAGCACGAAGTAGCCCACGAAGAACAGGGCGACGATCCAGAACCAGAGCGTGGCGAGATCCATGTCCGTCTCCTTCTTCAGTACACGACCGACGGGACGGGAGCGTCCTCGTCGTGCTTCTCGGTGGTGTCGGGCCCCTTCTTGGCGGCGCGGACGATGAGTCCGACCTCCACGACCGCGAGCGCGGCGTAGATCGCGGTGAAGGAGATGAGCGAGATGAGCACTTCGACGCCGCTCACCCCGGGCGAGACGCCGTTCTTGGTCGTCATCAGGCTGAACACGATCCAGGGCTGCCGGCCCATCTCGGTGAAGACCCAGCCGACGATGTTCGCACCCAGCGACAGCGGGAACGAGTAGATCGCGATCTTCCACATCCACTGCGCGGGCTCGCGCTTGGCGTTCTTGCGGGTGATCCACAGGCCCACCAGCGCGACGAACGCGTGCAGCATGCCGAGGCCGATCATCCAGCGGAACGCCCAGTACGTGATCCACAGCACCGGGTTGAACTCGGTGAGCCCCGTCGCGGCGAACTCGTGCGCGTACTGCGCGTTCAGGTCGTTGATCCCCTCGACGCAGCCGTTCAGGTCGTGCGTCGACAGGAACGCGAGCAGATACGGCACGCGCAGGGACCAGATCTCGCCCGTGCCATCGGGCGTACCGATCGAGAACAGCGAGAACGAGGCATCGGCTCCGCAGCTCGAATTGAACATCGCCTCGGCCGCGGCCATCTTCATCGGCTGGGTGCTCACCATCGCGAGTCCCAGCTGATCGCCGGAGAGGAGCACTCCGGCCGTGGCGACGAGGATCCCCCAGAGTCCGAACTTGAGCGACTTCCGCATGGTGTCGACATGCTGCCCGCGGGACAGGTGCCAGGCGGAGACCGAGATCACGACGCCGGTGGCGAGCATGAACGCGCCGAAGATCGTGTGCGGGAACGCGGCGAGCGCGACCTTGTTGGTCAGCAGCGCCCAGAAGTCGGTGAGCTCGGCGCGGTTGGCGGCCTCGTTGAAGGTGTACCCGACCGGGTTCTGCATGAACGCGTTCGCGGCGATGATGAAGTACGCCGAGAGGATCGTGCCGAGAGCTGTGCCCCAGATGGTGGCAAGGTGCACCTTCTTCGGCAGCTTGTCCCAGCCGAAGATCCACAGCCCGATGAAGGTCGCCTCGAGGAAGAACGCGAGCAGTCCCTCGAACGCGAGCGGGGCGCCGAACACGTCACCGACGAAGCGGGAGTAGTCCGACCAGTTCATGCCGAACTGGAACTCCTGGACGATCCCGGTCACCACGCCCATGGCGAAGTTGATGAGGAAGATCTTCGCGAAGAACCGGGTCAGGTGCAGGTATTCGATCTTGCCGGTGCGCACCCACGCGGTCTGGAAGATCGCGGTGACGGTGGCCATGCCGATCGTGAGCGGCACGAACAGGTAGTGGTAGACGGTCGTCAGTCCGAACTGCCAACGGGACAGGACGAGCGGATCAAGCCAATCCATGCGCGGGGCCTCCTGTGTTCGCGGATCCTGCTCTGAGGTCGAATTCTGCCGTGCCTCTCGACCTGTTCCCGGCATTCCCGGCATCAGGGTGGCCGAGCCCGGTGCGATCCAGTTCGACCGTGCACTCCTCCGGCCGCGTCACCGAGCGCACGCAGCGCGCCGTCAGCGGCCCGCCGGCCTGGGCGAGCACGCCCTGCATGAGGCCGAGGTGCACCTGGCAGAGCACCGGGCGGTGCTCCGGCCGGGCGGCGGCGTGCGGGCACGGGGTGAGTTCGACGGTGAGGCTGTCCTCGTCGATGACGGGTTCGAAGCCGCTCTCCTCGAGGTGCTCGACGAGCGCGTCGAGCTGATACACCGCCTGCTCGCCGAGCATGGAGGGGCCGGTCTGCAGCACGCGGCGCAGCAGGTCACCGCGGCGTGCGGCGTCGTCGGCCTTCTGCTTGGCGACCGGGCTGGAGGCCTCGGGCGCGCCCGTGACCGCGCTGTAGAGCACGCGCGGGCGCCCGCGCGTCGTGCGGTGCTCGGTGGTCGGCACGACGTAGCCGCCCTCGATCAGGCGCTGCAGGTGCTCACGCACGGTGTTGGGGTGCAGCGCGGTGGCCTCGCACAGCTCGCCGATCGTGCGATGCGGACGCGCCTGCGAGGTGCCTGCTTCAAAGAGCAGGTGCAGGATCCGCACGCGCGAATAGCTGGAGATCGGCCCGCAGACGGGCCCGGCGCTGGCCATGGCTCCATACTCGCATCGGCTCCGGCCGGACATGGGGACTTCGGCCGTGAATAATGCCGCGCGCGATAGGAGGTTCGGATCAGGACCATACGAATCCCGGATCCGGCTCCGGCGCTCAGCCCACCGGATCCGGCCCGGGGTCGCCCGAGGTCAGTCAGTGCGGTGGGCGAGGGCGAGCTCGGAGATCGCAGCCACCACCGCGCGCACGTCACCGGGGCTTCCGCCCGCGCGGCCGGCCACGAGGCCGGCGACGAACGCGCTGAACGGGGCGGCCGGGCGGGCGACGCCGTTCGCGACGTCACGGGCGAGGTCGAGGATCAGGGCGATCGGCAGGTCCTCTTCGGCGAGGTTGAACCGCTCGCGCAGCTCGGCCGCCCACTCGTCGAGCGCCTCCGGCGGGAGGGTGCGGTCGTTCGGGGTCATCAGGGCTCCTCTGATCGTGCGGCGGATCCGGCGGCGTCGGCGCGAGCGCGTTCGAGGTCGGCGGGGGTGTCGATGTCGGCGGTGGTCCCATCCTCGTCCGCGATCCACCGGATCGGAAGACCGCCGAGCACAGCGCGGCATGAGGCGCCGTCCACCTCGCCGAACGCGGCGAGCGCGGCACGCACGGCGGCCACGCGGTATCTCCCGGCGAGCCACTGCGGGTGCTCACCGGCCCGGAACACGACAGCGTCGGTCGGATGCGGGACGTGCGCGCGTTGCCCTTCTGCTCGCTGGTCGCAGATTGCGGCTTCGCGAGGCTTAGAACCGCAATCCGCGACCAGCGAAGCCTCGGTGTCGGCGTCGGTTTCGGCGGGGTCCGTGACCACGGGGTTCTTCTCCGCCAGGCGGGCGACGACGGCCTCGGGGTGCGCGAGGTCTCCCGCGAGGAGCAGGAACTCCGCTGCGTCGTCGAGCTCGGGGCGGGACAGTGCCGCAGCGAGCGCCGCGACGGGGCCTCCGAACGGCGGATCCTCTCGCACCCACGTGACGACGGGCACGGCCGCGGCATCCGCCAGCCGGCCGTCGGCGGGCGCGGGCCCCACCGCGATGATCGGAGAGATCCCGTGCGCCGCCAGCGCGACGAGCGTGCGGTCCCACGGCGTGGAACCGCCGAGCTCGAGCAGGTGCTTGGCCGCACCGCCCATGCGCCGGGCGCGACCGCCCACGAGCACGACCGCACCGAGGGGCGTCGAGTCGGAGCCGGGCGCCGACATGGCGCTCAGCCCAGCTCCAGCACGTCGACGAGGTCGCCGATCTCCACCTCCGACACCTCGGCCGGCACCACGGCATAAGCCGTCGCGCCGCCAAGACCGACGGTGAGGTGCGAGCCGGACCCGCCGCGCGCCGCCGGCACGACCGTGCCGTCGACGATCACGGCGGGCAGGTACTGGCGCCGCCCCGGCGGAGTGCGCCAGGCAGCGCCCGCCGGGATGCGCCGCACAGGACGGAGGACCTCATCCCGACCCTGCAACCGCAACAGCGCCGGGCGCACGAAGGTCTCGAACGACACCGCGGCGCTGACAGGGTTGCCCGGCAGCCCGAACAGCAGCATGCCCTCGGCGGTCACTCCGAACGCCTGCGGCTTGCCGGGCTGCATCGCCACGGCGACGAACTCCATCGCCTCGCCCATGCTCAGTCGCACGGCCTCGTACGCCCCAGCGCTCACCCCGCCGGAGAAGATGACGACATCTGCGCCGAGCGCTGCGGCCCGGGCGGCCGCCTCGGCGGGCCCGTCGCCCTCGTCGCCGACGACCTCGCGCAGCACGATCTCCGCCCCGGCCTGGGCGGCGAGACCGGCCAGCAGCACTCCATTCGACTCGGGGATCTGCCCGCGCTGCAGCGGCGTCCCAGGCGGCACCAGCTCGGATCCGGTCGACACCACGGCCACGCGCGGACGCGGCGCGACCTGCACCTCGGCGATACCGACCGACGCGAGCGCCGACAGCTGGCGAGGCCCGAGCAGCGTACCGGCGGGCAGCACCATCGCTCCCGCCGCAGCATCGCTCCCGGCTCGCCGCACGTGCGCGCCTTCCGCGCGCGGAGCGCGCTGCACGACGGCGGTCTGCAGCGAGTCCGCGAGCCCGCCGGCGGTGTCCTCGAAGGGCACGATCGTGTCGGCCTCGGTGGGCAGCGCGGATCCGGTCATGATGCGCACGGCGCAGCCCGGGGCGAGAGGCGGATCCTCGGGGCTCCCGGCCGGCAGATCCGCCGTGACCTGCAGCGTGACGGGCATGTCCTCCGAGGCGCCCGCGACATCGGCGAAGCGCACGGCGAAGCCGTCCATCGCGGAGTTGTCGAACACGGGCACCGGGTTCACCGCCGTGGCGTCGACGGCGAGCGTGGACCCGCCCGCCCGGTCGACGGCGACCGTCTCGGCAAGGCGGGGACGCACGGCGGCGAGCACCCGTTCCTGCTGCTCCTCGACCGTGCGGAAGGTGGTGCCGTGGCTCATGCGCGCTCCCTCAAGGCGATCGAGTCGGTGTGTGGTTCGAGGCTACCGGTGCCGCCCCTGGGAGGGCGGCGGCTCGAGACGGCGGGCACTGTCTGCACCCCCGGCTAGCCTTGCTGCATGGCCTCCCGGAAACCCACCGCACCCGCGTACGTCTGCACCGAGTGCGGCTGGACGACCGCGAAGTGGGTCGGCCGGTGCGGCGAGTGCCAGCAGTGGGGCACCGTGACCGAGCAGGCCGCGCAGACCGGCATCGTGCGCCGGGTCGAGGCCACGACCCCCGCGGCCGCTCGGCGAGCGCGCCCCATCACCTCGCTCACGTCGCAGGAGTCGCCTCGGCGTTCGAGCGGGGTCGCCGAGTTCGACCGCGTGCTCGGCGGCGGCATCGTGCCCGGGGCGGCGATCCTGCTGAGCGGCGAGCCCGGGGTCGGCAAGTCCACGCTGCTGCTCGAGGTGGCCGCCGCGGCCGCCCGCGCCGGCCGGCGGGTGCTCTACGCGAGCGGCGAGGAGTCCACGGCCCAGGTCCGGCTGCGCGCCGAGCGCACCGGTGCCCTCCACGACGAGCTGTATCTCGCGGCCGAGACGGATCTCGGCACGATCCTCGGCCACATCGACGAGGTCTCGCCCGAGCTCGTGATCGTCGACTCCGTGCAGACCGTGGCCTCCGCCCTCTCCGACGGCGCCGCGGGCCAGCCCGCGCAGGTGCGCGAGGTCGCGTCGGCCCTCATCCGGGTGGCGAAGGAGCGGGATCTCCCGATCGTCATCGTCGGGCACGTCACCAAGGATGGGTCGGTCGCCGGTCCCCGCGTGCTCGAGCATCTCGTCGACGTCGTCTGCCACTTCGAGGGCGATCGGCAGACCTCACTGCGGTTCATCCGGGCGCTGAAGAACCGGTTCGGCCCGACCGACGAGGTCGGCTGCTTCGAGATGACCGGATCCGGGATCGCCGAGGTGCCGGATCCGTCGAGCCTGTTCCTCTCCCGCGGTCGCCCTGAGCCGGGCACGTGCGTCGCGATCGCGCTGGAGGGCCGGCGTGCGATGCCGGTCGAGGTGCAGGCTCTCACCATCCCCACGCAGGCCCCGAATCCCCGACGCGTCGTGAACGGTCTCGATTCGTCACGCGTGGCGATGGTGCTCGCGGTGCTCGAACGCCGGGCCGGCATCAAGACCAGCGACAAGGACGTGTACGTCTCCACGGTCGGCGGAGTGCGCTTCATCGAGCCCGCAGCAGACCTGGCGATCGCGATCGCGGTGGCCGGATCCCTCACGGAGAACGCCGTGCCGCGCACGCTCGCGGCGGTCGGCGAGCTGAGCCTGGCCGGCGAGGTGCGCCCGGTCACCCAGGCGTCCCAGCGTCGCTCGGAGGCGGCCCGGCTCGGTTATGCGCATGTGATCGACGACCGCTCGGCGACGCTGCGCGGGGCGCTCGGCGACGTCAAGGCGCACCGGGCGCCGCGCCGCCTCGACGACGAGGTCCCCGCATTCTGACGGGCCGTCACCCGTTCTGAGGGGCGGTCACGAGCGTTCTGACGGATCGCCCCCTGTTCTGAGGGCGATCACGCCTCCAGCGCGCGCAGCAGTTCCTCGGGCGGCGCCTGCATGGGGTGGGGGCCTGCGATGTCGAGGAACACGGTGGTGATCACGTGGCGGTGGGTCGTGAGGAACGAGCGCAGCCACACCGGCGAGTAGATGCCGACGCCGGGTGGGAGATTCGCAGGCTTGTGCTTCGCATCGCTGAACAGCAGCAGCGCGACGTCACCCGTGGACGGATCCCGGTAGGTCCACACCTCGCCGCTGTCCCGGGGGTTGTCCCTCGCGCCCGGCCGGATGAGAGGCACGACCGTGTTGCCGTTGCGCAATGCGAGCGCCACTGCGGCCATGTCCTGCTTCTCGAGCGCCTGCGCGAGAGCCTCGGAGCGGAAGTCCGCCGCGGCGGGTGCCTTCTTCTTCGCTTTCTTCACGGCCATCGTTCCAGCTTAGAAGTTCCGGCACAAAGAGGAGGACCTCTTCTCTCATCGCTTGGGGACAGATGAATGAAGAGGCCCTCAAAGTCCTCGACGACGGACGACGATGCGCTGGGGACGCTTGAGATTGTCGAAGCCACTGGGGATGGCAACCGTCAGATCTCGAAGACTTGATCTCTATGGTATCCCAAAGGTTGGACGCGGGCGACATATTCCCACTTTCCGTCCAGGTTCAGTTGAGCAGGAACTGCATCGGGTTCGTGCTCTGGAACCCGCCGATCGACACCGTCAGGCGGTACGCGGCTCCGCCGCCCGGAGCGCGCTGCCGGTCCGTCGCCTCGCAGGTGTCGACGCTGGAGCGCGTGCGATCCCACGTGACCGGGGTGGAGCTGGTGATGGTCGCGCCGGCCTTGATGGTCTGGATCGCGTCACTCGGAGTCTGCTGGCAGTCCGTGGAACGCCACCACGTGTCGTTACCGCTCGTGATGGTGAACGCCTGCGTCGTGGTGCCGACGTTCATCGTGCAGTCCTTGGTGCTGCTGTTGGTCAGCGAGATCGACAGCTTCGGATTCTCGTCGGCGGAGTAGGTGTCGTGGTCGGTCACGGCCGTCACCTGCACCTCGGCGGCGGTGCACGGCACCGGGCCGGCATCGGCGGTGCTGGTCGGGGCGGGCGTCGTCGCGGACGGGTCGGGGCTCGCGTCCGCGCTCGGATCCGGTGACGCGGGCGGGGTGGACGCCGTCGGCGACGGTGTGGACGACCTCGTGGGGACCGGAGCCGGATCCGCACCCGTGCGGGCCACGAGCGCCCAGACGAGCCCGATCAGCAGCGCGAGCAGCACGATGATGATGCCGAGGACCACGATCCGCCGGCGACGATAGACGGCGGCGGACTGGCGAGGGCTCATGCCTCCAGGTTAGACAAGGTGTTTGAGCATGCGCGTGTTGCCGAGCGTGTTCGGCTTCACATGCGCGAGGTCGAGGAACTCGGCCACACCCTCGTCACCGCTGCGCAGCAGCTGGGTGTAGACGTCGGGATCCACGACCTGCTCGCCGATCGGCTCGAACCCCCGGCGCTGGAAGAACGGCACCTCGAAGGTCAGGCAGAACAGGCGGCTGAGGCCGAGCCCGACCGCGTGCTCCTCGAGGCGCTCCACGATCGCCCGCCCCACGCCGTGGTGCTTCCATCCCTCTTCGACGAGCAGGGTGCGCACCTCACCGAGGTCCTCCCACATCACGTGCAGCGCGCCGCAGCCGATGAGCCGCCCGTCCGCCTCGGCGACCACGAACTCCTGCACCGCGCCGTACAGCACCGCGATGTCCTTGCCGAGCAGGATCCGTCGCTCCACGAGCGGCTCCAGCAGCGCGTAGATGCCCTGGACGTCACCGGCCCGCGCGGGCCGGACGAGATAGTCGCTCATCCCTCCAGGGTAAAGGCGCGGCGCGGCTGCGGCGGTCATCGGCACGGTTCGACGTGCACGACATCGCCGAGCCTGCTATGCTGATGGATTGCGCGCCTGGCCCGCCGACGTCTCTTCGGCGCCGCGCCATCCGGTCCTGAGATCAATCCTCGAGATGAATCTGGGACCACCCGTCCGAACGGTCCCTGAGTCTCAGGGTCGCGAATCGCACCGATGCGTTCTCGCGCGTCCGGACAGGATCCGACTTTCCCGGTGGCCGCGCGCCACCGGACAGCACGAAGAAGCATCACCATGAACATCACCTGGAAACAGGCGGACCACGACGTGTACGTGGCGACCACCGACGGCGAGTACGCCGGATTCGTGGCCGTCGACGGCGCCTCGCATGTCCTGCACGACCGCCACAGCCGCCGCCTCGGCAGCTACCCGTCCCTCTCCGCCGCGCGCAGCGCCCTGGAGTCCTTCGGTGCGCCCGCGTCCGCCGCGCCGCACCGCCCGCGCCGTTCCGCCCGGAGCCGCCGCCGTCCTTCTATCGCACGGAGCCGCTGAGCGCGCGAAGCACCCACCTCGAACACGCGAAAGGGGGACGAGCACCGAAGTGCTCGTCCCCCTTCGTCGTGCGGGAACCGGATCCGATCAGGCTGCGCCGGCCGCGATGTCCGGCGTGGTAGGGATCGTGCCGGCGGTGTTCACACCGACCGAGACCTTCTCGCCGCGCGGACCCGTCGTGAAGACGAACTTCCCGTCCTTCGCGTCCACGTGCACGTGGTCGCCGGGGTTGAGCTCGCCGTGCAGGATCTTCTCCGACAGCTGGTCCTCGACCTCGCGCTGCATCGCACGACGAAGCGGGCGGGCGCCGAGCGTCGGATCGAACCCGATCTCGATGAGCTGGTCCTTGGCCGCATCCGTCAGCTCCACCGTCATGTCGCGGTCGAGCAGGCGGTCGCTGAGGCGCTTCGTGAACAGGCCGACGATCTGACGCAGCTCGTCCTTGTTCAGCTGCGGGAACACGATGACGTCGTCGAGACGGTTCAGGAACTCGGGCTTGAAGTTGCGCTTGAGCTCCTCGTCCACCTTGCCCTTCATCCGCTCGTAGGTCGTCTGCGAGTTGCCCTCGATCTGGAAGCCGACCGGACCACCGGCGATCGCCGACGAACCGAGGTTCGTGGTCATGATGATCACGGTGTTCTTGAAGTCGATGACGCGGCCCTGGCCGTCGGTGAGGCGACCCTCCTCGAGGATCTGCAGCAGCGAGTTGAAGATGTCCGGGTGGGCCTTCTCGATCTCGTCGAACAGCACCACGGAGAACGGCTTGCGGCGCACCTTCTCGGTGAGCTGGCCGCCCTCCTCGAAGCCGACGAACCCGGGAGGGGCACCGAACAGCCGCGAGACGGTGTGCTTCTCGCCGAACTCGCTCATGTCGAGCGAGATCAGCGCACCCTCGTCGTCGAACAGGAACTCGGCGAGCGCCTTGGCGAGCTCGGTCTTTCCGACGCCCGTGGGGCCGGCGAAGATGAACGAGCCCGAGGGGCGCTTCGGGTCCTTCAGACCCGCACGCTGACGGCGGATCGTCTTGGACAGGGCGGCGATCGCCTCCTCCTGGCCGATGACGCGCTGGTGCAGCGCCTTCTCCATGAAGACGAGGCGGCTGGACTCCTCCTCGGTGAGCTTGAACACCGGGATGCCCGTGGACTGGGCCAGCACCTCGGCGATCAGGCCTTCGTCGACGACCGCGTTGGTCGCGACGTCGCCGCTCCTCCACTGCTTCTCCAGGCGCAGCCGCTCGGCGAGCAGCTCCTTCTCCTGGTCGCGCAGCGAGGCCGCCTTCTCGAAGTCCTGCTCCTCGGAGGCCAGCTCCTTCTCCTCGCGGACCTTGGCGATCTTCTCGTCGAACTCGCGCAGCTCCGGCGGAGAGGACAGGATCGACAGGCGCAGGCGCGCGCCGGCCTCGTCGATCAGGTCGATGGCCTTGTCCGGCAGGAACCGGTCGGCGACGTAGCGGTCGGCGAGGTTCGCGGCAGCCACGAGTGCGCCGTCGGTGATCTGCACCTTGTGGTGCGCCTCGTAGCGGTCGCGCAGACCCTTGAGGATGTTGATCGTGTGGGGCAGGTTCGGCTCCTGCACCTGGATCGGCTGGAACCGGCGCTCGAGCGCCGCATCCTTCTCGAAGTGCTTGCGGTACTCGTCGAGCGTCGTGGCGCCGATCGTCTGCAGCTCACCGCGGGCGAGCAGCGGCTTGAGGATGCTCGCCGCGTCGATCGCGCCCTCGGCGGCGCCCGCACCCACGAGGGTGTGGATCTCGTCGATGAAGACGATGATGTCGCCGCGGGTGCGGATCTCCTTGGTGACCTTCTTCAGGCGCTCCTCGAAGTCTCCGCGGTAGCGGGATCCGGCGATGAGGGATCCGAGGTCGAGCGAGTAGAGCTGCTTGTCCTTCAGCGTCTCGGGGACATCGCCCTTCACGATCGCCTGGGCGAGACCCTCGACGACGGCGGTCTTGCCGACGCCGGGCTCGCCGATCAGCACGGGGTTGTTCTTGGAGCGGCGGGAGAGGATCTGCATGACCCGCTCGATCTCCTTCTCACGCCCGATCACGGGGTCGAGCTTGCCATCGCGCGCGGCCTGGGTGAGGTTGCGACCGAACTGGTCGAGCACCTGCGATCCGCCCTGCGCCTGCTGCTGGCTGCTGTCGTGCGCGGCGCCGGAGACAGCGGCGGGCTCGCGCCCCGGGGATCCGGAGAGCATCTGGATGACCTGCTGGCGCACCTTGTTCAGGTCGGCGCCGAGCTTGACGAGCACCTGAGCGGCGACGCCCTCGCCCTCGCGGATGAGGCCGAGGAGGATGTGCTCGGTGCCGATGTAGTTGTGGCCGAGCTGCAGCGCCTCACGGAGGCTCAGCTCGAGCACCTTCTTCGCGCGAGGCGTGAAGGGGATGTGGCCGGTGGGCTGCTGCTGCCCCTGGCCGATGATGTCCTGCACCTGCTCGCGCACGGACTCGAGGGAGATGCCGAGCGACTCCAGCGCTTTGGCGGCGGCTCCCTCGCCCTCGTGGATGAGGCCGAGGAGGATGTGCTCGGTGCCGATGTAGTTGTGGTTGAGCATCTTCGCCTCTTCCTGGGCGAGGACGACCACACGACGGGCTCGGTCGGTGAATCTCTCGAACATGTCACTCCTTGTTCGTTGCCCAGTGGGGGCTGCCCGGTGAGGGCGATGGCACAGTTCGTGCCGGATACATCGAGAGTAACCACCGGGCGAGGGCCGTATGCCGTTGTTCGCCGTCGGCTAACGCCCGCGACGGACTGTGACGCGAGCGGATCCGGATCCGCATCCCGTCGTCGAGGCGCCGCGATCCGGACCCTTCGACCTCGAACGGCGGATCCGGCGGGACTCAGGCGCGGACGGCGAGGCGCTCAGTGGCCAACGCCGCCACGACGATCGCGAGCACGAGACCGAGGGCTGCGAGTGCGGACAGCCCCGACACGAGAGGGCCCAGTGCGAGCAGCATCACGGTCGCGGCGATCCGCGGCAGAGACCAGCTCCGCGCAGCTCTGGCGCGCAGCAGCACCGTGGTGAGCAGGAAGACGGCGAGCCCGAGGACGAGCATCCAGGCGGCGAAGCCCCCGATCGCGCGACCCTCCTCGATCGTGGGCATCGAGAGCTCGACGCCGACGGCGACCAGCAGGATCGCGGCGACCAGGACAGGATGCAGGTAGGTGTAGACGTCGACGGCGATCACGTAGCGGTCCTGCTCCGGCCGCTCCGTGACCGACTCCTCGACGAGGTCGGCGAGGCGGACGAAGTACGCCCACCACAGCGCGGTCGCGAGACCCAGGGCGAGCACGGCGCCCGCGATGATCCCGACGCCCACGGGCTCCTCTGCGGCGTCCGCGCCGATCGCGACGACCGACTCGCCGAGCGCGAGGAGCACGATGAGGCCGTGCCGTTCGGCGAAGTGGGACGCCGACTTCACGCGCCAGCTGCGTCCCACCCGCGCCGTGACGTACACCACGAGGAAGTCGTAGGCGACGGCCGCCGCCCACCAGCCAAGACGCGCCCCGTCGCCGGCCAGGGCGCCGATCACGAGCAGCACGGCCGCCGGCACGAACGCGGTCGACAGGGTGAACGCCACCTGCTTGCGCAGGGCCCGGTCGGGGCCCGCGATCGTCAGGTAGACGACGCCGTGCACCACGCGGATGAGAAGGTAGGCGATCACGAACACCAGCGGCCCGTCGAGGCCGCCGGGCAGGTCGTGGAAGGCCTCCGGGATGGCGAGTCCCACCACGAACACCAGCATCATGGCGGCGATCATCGCGATCCGGACGATGCCCACGTCGGCGCGGGCCTGATTGCCGAGCCATGCGTACGAGGACCACGACCACCACACCAGCGCGAGCAGCACGAGCGCCTGGCCGAGGCTCTCCAGCGGGTGCTTCCCGTGCGTGATCACGCCGACGCCCTGATGCAGGGCGAACACGAAGACGAGGTCGAAGAACAGTTCGAGCACGGTGACGCGGTCGCCGTCGCGGGAAGTCGCGGCGAGGGGGCGGCGCGGTCGCGGATCGAGCGGCATGCGGGCTCCTGTCGGTCGTGGTCCCTCGACAGCGTAGGGCCCACGGGCCACGGGCGGCTCGGGCTCTCGAGATGACCTTTCGTCTCCCGGGCGAGGAGGACGGATCCGGCGTTGACACGTTTATCGACTGTCGTTATGTTAACGAACATCGATAACAACGTTTCTCGATAAGGAGCTGCCATGCACGCGAAGGACACCACACCCGCCCACGAGCGGCCGCGCCTGGCCGAGGGCTTCGTGCTCGGACTCATCGCGACCGGCGCCGTGAGCGTCGCGATCGCCGCCGTCATCGCGATCGTGCTGCGCGCGGTCGATCTGTTCGGCCTCGCTCCGACGGTCCTGTTCCCGCTGCGCGACGGCGAGGCGGTGAAGGCGCTGGGGCAGGCGCCGGCCGTGCTGCAGTCGAGCTACGCGAGCGTGCACGTCACGATCGAGGGGCTCCCCTTCTTCGCGCGCTTGCTGCTCGTGCTCGAGGGAGCGCTTCCCGCTCTCGCAACGGTGGGCGTCTGCGCCGTGGCGTGGTGGCTCGGGGTCTCCCTGATCCGCTCGCGCCCGTTCCGGCGGTCGATGTCGATCGCGATCGGGATCGCCGCGATCCTCGTGATGGCGGCGGGTGTGCTCGGCCAGGCAGCAGGGGCCTTCGGCCGGTCGATCGCGGTCAGCAACCTGGCCGAGGGCGACCCGCACGTGGATAAGGTGCTGTGGCCGTTCCTGCTCGAGCTCGATCTCGCCCCCGTCGGCTGGGGCTTCGCTCTCGCACTCATCGCGACGGCGTTCCAGTTGGGCGCGCGCCTGCAGAAGGATGCGCAGGGCCTTGTATGACCCCTGCGGCGCAGGACGAGGAGGACACCGGGATCCACTGCCGCCTCGACGAGCTGCTCGCCGCGCGCGGCATGACCCTCACTCAGCTGAGCGAGGCGGTCGGCGTGAGTATCGTGAACCTGTCGGTGCTCAAGAACGACCGGGCTCGGGCGATCCGCTACTCGACCTTGCGCGCGGTGTGCGACGCGCTGGAGTGCGAGGTGGGTGAGTTGTTGGTGCTCGCCCCTCGGGGCTGAGGCGGGAGTTTCACGTCAGGAATGCAGGACGTTTCCAACTCTGAAGGAGAATCTCACCGGATCCATCCTTCAAAGTTGCAAAGGTCCTTTGCGCTGAATCGCGTCAGGCCACGGGCGGAGCCGGCGGCGCGGCGGGGGCAGGCGGTGCGGCGGGCTGAGCCGGGGCGGCCGGCTGCGCGGGCACGGCGCCGTTGACCGGCTCGATCACCACGGCGGTGCCGTACGCGCACATCTCGCTGAAGCTGCCGAGCGAGCCGGAGTCGAAGCGCATCGCGATCACGGCGTTGGCGCCGCGCTGCACGGCTTCGCCCCACATCCGGTTCATCACCTCGTAGCGGCTCTCGTACATGAGCTGCGTGAACTCGGGGATCTCGCCGCCGCCGAGGGCGCGGAAGCCGGCGGTGAAGCCCTGGCCGAAGTTCGTGGAGCGCACGGTGAGGCCCATGACCTCTCCGAGCACCTGGGTCACGCGATAGCCGGGAACGTCGTTCGTCGTCACCATGAACATGCGCTCATCGTCGCACGGAGACCGGATCCGGCGCATCCGTCTTCTCCGTTCCGGCTCCCGCCTCTCCCAGAGTCCACACAGGCGCTCCCGGAGTCTGCACAGGTGGCCGACGGAGGATCGAAGTCCCGCCAGACCGCAGACCCGCGCGACGACTGCCCCGACAGGAACGGATCCGCACGATGACGATGAGCCCGCAGCACGCCGCCCGGCGCCGCACGTATCGACGACGCCGGTGGATCGTGGGCATCATCGCCGTGATCGTGCTGGCGCTGATCGCCGCGGCTGCCTTTGTCGTCATCACCTACGCCGACGCGAACAACGGGATCCATCGCTCGTCGATCGCCGGCGTGACGGGACCTGCGCAGAACACCGGCGAGACGAACATCCTGATCATGGGGCTGGACAGCCGGGTGGATGAGAACGGCAAGCCGTTCCCCCAGGCGATCTACGACCAGATCCACGCGGAGGATGCATCGGTGGGCGGGTACAACACGAACGTGCTGATGCTGATCCACATCCCCGCAAACGGCGGGAAGGCGGTGGGGATCTCGATCCCCCGCGACGACTACGTGGACTTCCCCGACTCCCCCGGCGGTGTGGACAAGGGCAAGATCAAGGAGGCGTACGGCGATGCCATGGAGGCCTCGATGACGGCCCTCACCAGCAAGGGCGTCTCGGAGGCCGACGCGTATCAGCAGTCGCGCACGGCAGCGCGTCAGAGCACGATCAAGACGGTGTCGGCGTTTCTCGGTGATGTGCGCATCGACCACTTCGTCGAGGTGACGATGGCCGCGTTCTACGAGGTGGCGCAGGCCGTGCAGCCGATCACGGTGTGCCTGAACCACGCGACCGCGGACACATTCTCGGGCGCCGACTTCCCCGCCGGAGTGCAGGAGCTGAACGCCGCGCAGTCGATGGCGTTCGTGCGACAGCGCCGTGACACGACCTCGAGCGACTTCGACATGACGGATCTGGATCGCACCCGGCGTCAGCAGGCGTTCATGGTGTCGTTGGCGGTGAAGCTCAAGCAGGCGTCGACGTTCACCGACTTCGGCAAGCTGCAGAAGCTCATCGACGTGGCGAAGAAGGATGTCGCGCTCGACGATCAGCTGGATCTGCTGTCGTTCGCGCAGCAGGCGCAGAGCCTGGCCGGCGGCAACATCTCTTTCGTCACGCTGCCGATCGATCACTTCGACACGGTCGACGGGCAGAGCGTGAACATCGTCGACGTGGACGCGATCCGCGCGCAGGTGCACGACCTGCTGAACCCGCCGACCGCTGGGGCATCCGCGTCACCGACACCGTCGTCGTCTGCGGGATCGACGTCCGGATCCGGTTCCGGTTCGTCGGGCTCGTCCGCCCCGGCGACGCCGAACCCGGTCTACACGGATTCGTCGTCCCCGCTGCAGTCGGGGAATGTGCCCTGCGTGAACTGAGCCGGCGCCACGATTCGTACCACCCTTACGATGAGGTGCCGGGAGTCAGCGTCGGCGATTACACCGACGCGCTGTACGAGATGGGTGCCGCTGTGCGCACACAGGATCTGGATACCGCCCGGGCCTACTGGCGCAAGCTCGTCTCCGGACACGTCTCGCCCGCCGCCCAAGCCGCCGCGACGAACGCGTTGGATGCGGGTGACTGGCCGGTGCTGGATCAGTTGTTCCCGTAGCCGACGCGGCACCCCTTGATCACGCAGTCGATCGCGTGTGCGTGGAAGCGCGCGCATCGAGCAGGAATCAAGAAGCGCCCCTGCGGCGCCGGATCCGAGACTCGAAGCATGAACATTCAGCGCATCACCATCGAGACCAGCTCCGACGCCGTGCAAGCGGCCGAGGCCTTCTACCGCGACGCCCTGGGACTGCCGGACCACGTCGGCGTCCGCGCCACCTCCGAGCCGAGCGCCGGGTTCCGCGGCTTCGCTCCGTCGCTCATCTTCGTCCAGCCGGGCGATGTCGACGCAGCCGTCGAGCGGGCGCTGGCCGCCGGGGCGAAAGTCATCAAGCCGGTCGCCAAGAGCCTGTGGGGCTACGGCGGCTCGTTCCTCGCGCCTGACGGCACCGCGTGGCAGATCGCGAGCGCGAACAAGACCGCCACCGCGCCCGCCACCGGCGAGGTCGAGCGGCTCGTGCTGCTGCTCGGCGTCGACAGCGTCAAGGCCAGCAAGCGCTTCTACCAGGAGCAGGGCCTGACCGTCGCGAAGAGCTTCCCCTCCTACGTCGAGTTCGACTCGGGCGCCGTCAAGCTCGCCCTCTACAAGCGCGGCTCCCTCGCGAAGCAGGTCGGCATCGACCCGAGCGGCAGCGGATCCCACCGGCTCGCGGTCGTCGCGGACGGGACCTTCACCGACCCCGACGGCTACGCGTGGATGGCTGCGGAGAGCATCGTCAGCGCGGGGTGATCGCCGGGAGGAGCCACCGGGGATCCGGCCCTTCGACACGCTCAGGGACCGGATCCCGGTGAGCCCGGGAGGGGGTGGCGTTTCGCCTCGCTGCGCTCGCTCGACGACCCCGTGGGAGAGCTGAGTCAGGAGCGTGCCGCGTTTCGTCTCGCTTCGCTCGCTCAACGACCCCATCGAGCGACCCCCGGGGGCCCACGGGGCCCGCTCCGTCATCGTTCGTCACACCCGGGCTTGGAATACCAGCGGACTCATAGCGTTGAAGACATCCGGCGCCACGGCGCCCACCGTCCCGGCGCGAATCGCGCCGATCGCTTCGGCGCACCCCAGCGCACCGACTTGGAGTCCCCATGAGTACAACCACCCCCGCGGCACGGCGCCCGAAGGCACCGGACACGCGCGGCCCCGTCCGCAAGCTGCTGACCTCGTTCGGCTTCCAGATCATCGCCGCGCTCGTGCTCGGCATCGTGGCGGGCCTCATCGGCCGCCAGCTCGGCGCGACGCACGACACCCACACGGTGCTGTCCGACACGCTCGACAAGATCGGCGGCTCGTACGTCACGCTGCTGCGCGCGGCCGTGGTCCCGCTCATCTTCACCGCGATCGTCGCGAGCATCTCCAACCTGCGCCGCGTGCAGAACGCCGCGCGCCTGGCCGGTCAGACCATCCTCTGGTTCGCGATCACCGCGTTCATCGCCGTCTCGATCGGCATCGTGCTCGGCATCACCATCCAGCCCGGCGCGCACGCCGGCACCGACCTGGCCAAGGGCGCCCCGCCCACGGTCGGCACCTGGTGGAACTTCCTCCTCGGCCTGATCCCGCAGAACTTCCTCGGCCTCGCGGTGAACACCACCACCGGCCCGGCGGAGGGCACGTTCGTCTCCGGCGTGAGCTTCAACATCCTGCAGGTCATCGTCGTCGCGGTGGCGGTCGGAATCGCCGCGCTCAAGGCCGGCCGCAAGGCCGAGCCGTTCCTCGCCTTCACCGAGTCGCTGCTCAAGGTCATCCAGCGCGTGCTGTGGTGGATCATCCGCATCGCCCCGCTCGGCACCTTCGGCCTCATCGGATCCGCCGTCATCAACTACGGCTGGGACAAGCTCACCTCACTCGCCTGGTTCACCGGCGCCATCTACATCGGCCTCGCGCTCGTGCTGTTCGTCGTCTACCCGATCCTGGTGAAGACGCACGGCCTCTCGATCAAGCAGTACTTCTCCGGTGTGTGGCCGGCGGTGCAGCTGGCGTTCGTGAGCCGCAGCTCGATCGGCACGCTCCCCCTCACCGAGCGCGTGACCGAGCGCAACCTGGGTGTGCCCCGCGGCTACGCCTCGTTCGCCGTGCCGCTCGGCGCCACCACCAAGATGGACGGCTGCGCCGCGATCTACCCGGCCCTCGCCGCGATCTTCGTCGCCCAGTTCTTCCACATCGACCTGAGCATCACGCAGTACCTGCTGATCGTCATCGTCTCGGTGGTCGGATCCGCGGCGACCGCGGGCACCACCGGCGCCATCGTCATGCTGACGCTCACGCTGTCGACTCTGGGCCTGCCGCTCGAGGGCGTCGGCCTGCTGCTCGCGATCGACCCGATCCTCGACATGGGCCGCACTGCGGTCAACGTGGCCGGCCAGGCCCTGGTCCCGACGATCGTCGCCAAGCGCGAGGGCATCCTCGACCTCGACCTCTACAACGCTCCGCGGGGCGGCCTGCCGTTCGCCGAGGACGTCGATGACGAGGCGCCCGAGTCGGTCGAGTCCGCCGCCGACGAGGCCGCGGTCGGATCCGCGCGCTGACCTCATCGCATACGAGGCCTTCGGAACCTTCGGGATCCGGGGGCCTCGTCGCGTACGGCCGGCGCTACTGCTCGCGAGAGACCACCTTCAGCACGCGACCCGTCCTCTGAGAGGCTGGCCTCAGGCTGGATCTGGCTTCCCACGGCGATGAGCCTCGCGGCGACGCAGCTCCGCGCTCTCCGCGCGCTCCGCCTCGAGCTCGTCGCGAAGCCCCTCGTTCTCGTCCTCCAGCGCGAGCACACGCCCGATCCCCGCGATGTTCATGCCCTCGTCCCGCAGGAGCGCGACCCGCTGCAGCCGCGCGACGTCGTCGTCGCTGTACCGGCGGGTTCCACCTTCGCTGCGCGCCGGGGTCAGCAGGCCCTTCTGCTCCAGCAGGCGCAGACTCGCCGCGTTCATGTCCGCCAGCTGCGCAGCCACGGCGATGCCGTACACCGGCGTCGCCGAATCGCGTCCTGCCATGCGTGCACTCCTCGTACTTGCAACTTTCCTGACTTTTATCTATAAAGAATCTACACCACGAGATGCAGATCCTGCATCGACACCACGCCCGAACGGGCCATTGGAAAGGAGTAAGACATGACCCTCAGTTTCGATCCTCTCAGCCAGCTCGATCGCTTCGCCGCAAGCGTGTTCGACTCCCCGCGTGCGCCTCGGCGCATGCCCGTGGACCTCTACCGCGACGGCGACCGATACGTGCTGCACGCCGACCTGCCCGGCATCGACCCTGGCTCGATCGACGTCGACGTGGACGGCGGCCAGCTCTCCATCCGCGCCGAGCGGAGCATGGGCTCGCAGGACGGCGTCCGCTGGTTCGCCCGCGAGCGCGAGTCCGGATCGTTCCTGCGCCAGTTCGCCCTCGGCGACGGCGTCGACATCGACCGCATCAGCGCGTCCTACGACAGCGGAGTGCTCTCGATCATCATCCCGGTGAGCGAGCGCGCCAAGCCGCGTCGGATCGCGGTGGACTCGCCCGAGCGCCGCGAGCAGATCGACGCCTGAGCCAGGCCGGATCCGAGAGGAGAAGATGATGCTGCCCTCGACACTCGACCGGTTCCTCGCCGGCATGGAGTACCCGGCGTCGAAGGACGACCTGCGGCGCGAGGCCGTGCACGACGGCCTCGGCATCGCGGACCGCGACCTGCTGGATCAGCTGCCGGACCGCAGTTACAGCTCGCGCTGGCACGTCCGCCTGTCGCTGACCCGCTCGGGAACCCCGTTCGAGCGGGTCGCCGCCATGGCCTGACCGGCTGCGAGAAGGGAGGCCCCTGGATCGGTCGATCCCGTGGCCTCCCTCGTTCGCGTCAGGATCCGGCGTCAGCGTTCGACGGGAGCCGTCGCCATCCGGGTGTCCAGCGCGAGCTCCTCCGCGTCCATGGCCGTGATGAGCTCGCGCATGACCTCTTCGTTCAGCGTGCCGGCATCGCGCTCGGAGATGAGCACGTCGCGACGCACCTGCAGCCAGCCCTTCGACAGACCGATGAGTTCGTCGCGGCTCGGACGCGGCATGGCATCCTCGTCGCGCTGGCCCTTCTCGGTGTCCCGCTCCACGCGGGTGAACCGCTGCGCGAAGCGGTCGAACCAGCCCAGCGACGCCGCACCGTGCTTCTGCTCCCACGCCGCGCGCTTCTCATCGAGGAAGACCTTGCCCACCTCCCTCGTGCGGGAGCGCACCTGCGCGAGCTGACGGCGGTCCTCCTCCTCTTCATCGGTGACGTCGGCGACGCCGAGCGCCCCGATCAGCAGCGGCAGGGTCAGCCCCTGCAGCAGCAACGTGCCCACCGTCACCAGGAACGCGACGACCACGATCGCGTGCGCCGCCGCCGTGTCGAGCCCGGCGAGGTCCGCCGCGGCGAGCGCGGTCGCCAGGGTGACCACGCCGCGCATCCCCGCCCACGAGATCACGGCGTTGTCGCGCCAGCTCAGCTGCGACTCCCGGAAGCGCTCGCGCAGCTCGTCCTCGCTCGGGTTGCGACCGGTCCAGCCCCGCCGCCGCTGCTTCTCGGCGACGGCGTCGACCCGTTTCTGGAACTGTCCCGACGCCAGGCTCTTCTCGAACTGGCGCAGCCGCAGCCGCGACCAGAACGCGCCCCACGCCGACGCCGGATACACGAACAGCGGCCGCACCAGCAGCACCACCACGAACACCGCCGCCGCGAGCCAGAGCACGCCTCTGACATGCGTCGCGCCGAGCTCGCCGATCACGGGCGGCAGCTGCAGCCCGATGTACGCGAACACGAAGGATTCCAGCAGGAAGTCGGCCGACAGCCAGATCGGCGCCTCCTGCATGCGCGTCGCGTAGCTCGTGCGGGGCGCGTTGAAGCCGACCACCAGGCCCATCGCGACGACGCCGAGGACACCGGATCCGCCCAGGTGCTCCGTGATCGCGTACACGCCGAACGGCGCGAGCAGTCCGAACGTGCCGATGACCACCGGATCCGAGATGCGCATCCGCAACTGATGCATGCCGAGACCGGCGACGACGCCGAGCGCGACGCCGACGACGACCGCGACGGCGAACTGCCAGATGCCGTCCCAGACCGTGAGTGTCGCGCCGGCGACGATCGCGGCGAACACCCGGTACAGCGTCAGCGAGGTGGCGTCGTTGATGAGGCTCTCCCCTGACAGCACCGTCATCACCCGCCGCGGCAGACCCAGCTTGCGGCCGATCGCCGCGGCCGAGACCGCGTCGGGCGGCGCCACGATCGCACCGAGCAGCAGGGCGCCCGGCAGGGTCAGCGACGGCATCAGCAGCCACGCCACGAGCCCGACGGCGGCGGTCGTGACGACGACCAGGCCGATGCCGAGCCGGCGGATCTGCGGCATGCTGCGGCGGAAGCTCACGAACGACACGTCGAGCGACGCCGAGTACAGCAGCGGCGGCAGCACGAGCGTGAGCAGCACGTGCCCATCGATGCGGAGGTTGGGCACCGCCGGGATGAAGGACACGGCGAGCGCCACCACCGTGACGAGCAGCGGAGCAGGCCAGCCGCGCCAGCGCGCGACCGCCGCGACGATGACGGATCCGACCAGCACATAGAAGATCTCGGCGTCCATGCCGCCAGGGTAGCGGTGCGCCGCTGTCGCGCCTCTGTCGCGTGGCTGTCGGGGCGGAACCGGGTCTTCACCGTGCGGCGGCGAGCAGGCGGATGACCTCCTCGTCGGGCGTCTGCCGGAAGTCGACGTAGTGCATGCCGACCGCCATGAAGCCGGCGGGCGCCTCGAGGCAGACCACCTCGTCGGCATCCGGATCCGGCCCGGCCCGCAGGTCCGCGAGCACCTCCGGCGGAGCGAC
This sequence comes from Microbacterium sp. 2MCAF23, assembly GCF_052115565.1. NCBI lineage: Bacteria > Bacillati > Actinomycetota > Actinomycetes > Micrococcales > Microbacteriaceae > Microbacterium > Microbacterium sp. 2MCAF23. Next base: position 56,960 of record NZ_JBFRGY010000007.1, read on the forward strand.
CGGCACTGCCACCACGACCCTCGCGGCGCCCCTGGCTCGTGCGATCGCGCATGCGGCGCGCACGGTCGCGCCCGTGGCAATGCCGTCATCGACGATGAGCGCGGTGCGCCCGGCGAGCGGCTCGGGCGCACGCCCGCTGCGGAACAGCGCCGCCCGGCGCTCCACCTCGGCGCGTTCCCGGCGCTCCGCTGCGCGCAGGGTCTGCTCGTCCACTCCGGCTGCGCGCACCACGTCGGCATTGCGGACCGCGGCGCCTTCCTCGCCGACCGCACCCATCGCGAGCTCGGGCTGCCACGGCACCCCGACCTTGCGCACCACGAGCACGTCGAGCGGAGCCCCGAGCGTCCGAGCCACCTCGGCCGCCACCGGAACCCCGCCGCGAGGCAGGCCGAGCACGACCGGATCCCGGGCAGCATCGACCGCCAGCAGCGCGCCGAGCCGCCGGCCGGCCTCGGCGCGATCCGCGAACCCGTGCATGCCTCCGGCCTACGCCGGTGCGGGTGCGCGGTCAAGCCAGGCGGCACGCCCCGGGGGGGTCGTTGAGCGAACACCGGCGAAGCCGGAGTGGGACGAAACGCCGTGCTCTTGCATCGCGGCTTCGCGATAGTGCGGCGTTTCGTCTTTGTCGCGCTTCGCGCGTCCTCGCTCAACGACCCCACCGGATCCGGAATGCACGGGGATCCGCTCGCGTTGTCCGAAGCGATGTCTTCTCTCGCGCTCTCCGTCCTCGACCTCGTCCCGGTGCGCACCGGGCAGACCAGCGCCCAGGCGGTGTCGGCGTCGCTCGCCCTCGCCGCGCGCGCCGACGACCTCGGCTATGGGCGGTACTGGTTCGCCGAGCACCACAACATGCCGGCCGTCGCCTCCACCGCTCCGCCCGTGCTGATCGCCGCCGCCGCCGCGCGCACGCAGCGCATCCGGGTCGGATCCGGCGGCGTCATGCTGCCGAACCACGCGCCGCTCATCGTCGCGGAGCAGTTCGCCGCGCTCGAGGCGATCGCCCCCGGCCGCATCGACCTCGGTATCGGCCGTGCCCCCGGCAGCGACCCCGTCATCACCCAGCTGCTGCGCGCCTCGGGCACCGCCGGCGACGTCGAGCGCTTCCCCGAGCACGTGCAGGACATCGCCCTCATGCTGCAGCCCGACGGCGCCACCGTGCAGTTCACCTCGGGCGGGGAGTACGCGGTGCGCTCCACGCCGGCGGCCACCGGCGCCCCTGAGGTGTGGTTGCTGGGGTCGAGCGATTACTCCGCCCAGCTGGCCGCCTCGCTCGGCCTGCCGTACGTGTTCGCCAACCACTTCTCCGGTCAGGGGCTGGACCGCGCCCTCTCGCTCTACCGCGAGGGCTTCCGCCCCTCGGAGGCGCACCCCGCACCGCGCACCTTCCTCACCGCGAACGTCGTGGCGGCGCCCACCGCCGAGGAGGCATCGGACCGGGCGATCCCGCAGCTGCGCATGATGGCGCGGCTGCGCCTGAACCGCCCGCTCACCGCGCTCGAGACCGTGGAGCAGGCACGCGCGGCCCTCGCCGCGAATCCCGATCCGCAGGAGGAGCAGATCCACGCCGCCGCGCTCGCGAACTGGTTCGTCGGCGACGGCGCGACCGTGCGGGCAGAGCTCGAGGCATTCGCCGCGAAGCACGGCGTCGAGGAGATCATGGTCTCCCCCGTCGCCGGATCCTTCGCCGCCGAGGACCCCGACCGCACGCCCGGCCGGGCGCAGACTCTGGAGCTGCTCGCGGGCTGAGGCGACGCTCCGTCTTCTCTCTCGTCTGGCTCTGCCGCCCGATCCGGATCTGGATCCTTTCGTCGTGCCGTCCACTCCCCTTCAGGTCGCAGAAACTGCTCCAGAACCCGGTCCGTTACCGCAGAAAGTGCGACCTGAGCCGGGGCAGTGCGACGTGAACGGAAGAAGTTCGACCTGAACAGAAGAAGTACGGCCTGCCCCCGCTCACTGGTCGCGAAGTGCGGTCAAATCCCGCTCTAGACCGCAATCTGCGACCAGTGAGCGGAAAGAGGGTCGCGCGGATTCATCCACGCGACGGACGGATCTCGCCGGATCCCTACGCCTCGGGCTCAGGTCTGCGCCTCGGGCTCAGGTCTGCGCCTCGGGCTCGGGTCTGCGCCTCGGGCTCGGGCCTACGCCTCGGGCTCCCCCGCGATCAGCCTGCGGATCCAGTCCCGGGCCTCGACGAACACGTCGTCCGCGTAGCGCTCGGGGTACTGCACGATGCGGCGGTCGGCGCGGGGGTAGGAGCCGAGGTAGACCACGCGCGGGCTGAACCGGCGGATGCCGAGCAGGGCATCGGCCATGCGCTCGTCCTGGATGTGACCGTCCGCGTCGAGCACGAAGCGGTACCTGCCCAGCTCGTCGCCGATGGGCCGCGACTGCAGCAGCGACAGGTTGATGCCGCGGGTGGAGAACTGCTCGAGCAGTTCGAGCAGCGCACCGGCGTGGTCCACGGGCAGCTCGACGATGAGCGAGGTCTTGTCCGCACCGGTCGGCGGGGCCGGCGCCACCGTGCGCGCGACCAGCACGAAGCGCGTGACGGCGTTGTCGTTGTCGCCGATGCTGTCGGCGAGGAGCTCGAGCTCGTGGTGCGCCACGATGCCGGGGGCCGCGATGGCGGCGTCGGCCGGAAGAGAGCCGTCCAGGATCCCCAGTGCCGAGGCGACGTTGCTCGCGGCGGGCACGTGCTGGTGCGTGGGGATGTGCTCGCCGAGCCAGCCGTAGCACTGGGCGTAGGCGACGGGATGCGCGGCGATGACCGTGACGTCCTCGATCCGCGTCCCGGGAGCAGCAACCAGCACGAAGTCGACCTTCACCAGGTATTCGCCGACGATCCGCAGGCCGGGCAGCGTCGCCAGGGCATCCAGGGTCGTGGTGACCCCGCCCTCCACCGAGTTCTCGATCGCGATCATGGCGGCATCGCTGCGTCCCTCGAGCACGTCGGCGAGCGCCTCGCCCACGTTGTGCACCGGTCGCCAGTCGTGTCCGCGCGCTTCGGGCACCTGCTCCAGCGCGGCTTCGGTGAACGTCCCCGCGGGGCCGAGGTAGCTGTAGGTACGGCGGGCGGGGGCGGCTTCGGTCACGGCGTTCAGCCTAGTCCGGGGCATCGGACGCCCCCGCCTTCGTGACCTGAGGTTCCATATCGAAACGATGATGCGTTCCGCGGCTCCGCGGGGCAGACTGTCTGCATGACGAGCCGTGCCGGCCTCCCCGCGGAGGAAAGCGACCTGATCGACGTCGACGAGCTGATCGCCGCCTACTACGACCGGATCCCGGATCCGAAGATCTCCACCGAGAGAGTCGTGTTCGGCACGAGCGGGCATCGCGGCTCGTCGCTGAGCGGCAGCTTCAACGAGCAGCACATCCTCGCCACGACCCAGGCGATCGTCGACTACCGCACCGCGCAGGGCATCACGGGCCCGCTGTTCCTCGGCCGCGACACGCACGCCCTCAGCCGCCCGGCCGAACGCAGCGCGATCGAGGTGCTCGTCGCGAACGGCATCGACGTGCTCGTCGACTCCCGCGACGCCTGGGTGCCGACCCCGGCCCTCAGCCACGCGATCCTCACCTACAACCGCGACCGCGCCGACGACGAGCCCGGCCGGGCCGACGGCATCGTCGTGACCCCGTCGCACAACCCGCCGCGCGACGGCGGCTTCAAGTACAACCCTCCGCACGGCGGACCTGCGGACACTGACGCGACCGCGTGGATCGCGAACCGCGCGAACGAACTCATCGAGCAGGGCCTCGAGGGCGTCAAGCGCACGCGCTTCGCCGACATCGACGCCGACGGCCTCGGCACCTACGACTTCCGCGAGGCGTACGTCCGCGACCTGCCGTCGATCATCGACATCGACGCGATCAAGCGCGCGGGCATCCGGATCGGCGCGGATCCGCTCGGCGGCGCCTCGGTCGAGTACTGGGCCCTCATCGGCGAGATGCACGGCCTCGACCTCACGGTCGTGAATCCCGAGGTCGACCCGACCTGGCGCTTCATGACGCTGGACTGGGATGAGAAGATCCGAATGGATCCGTCCTCCCCGTCCGCGATGGCGTCGCTGGTCGCGAAGAAGGGCGACTACGACGTGCTCACGGGCAACGACGCCGACGCCGACCGGCACGGCATCGTCACCCCTGACGCGGGCCTGATGAACCCGAACCACTATCTCGCTGTCGCGATCGACTACCTGTTCTCGCACCGCGCGGGCTGGGGCCGCGACGCCGCGATCGGCAAGACGCTGGTGTCCTCGATGATCATCGACCGCGTCGCCGAGTCGCTCGGCCGGCGCCTGCTCGAGGTGCCCGTCGGGTTCAAGTGGTTCGTGCCCGGGCTGCTCGACGGCTCGGTCGCCTTCGGCGGCGAGGAGTCCGCCGGGGCGTCGTTCCTGCGCAAGGACGGATCCGTGTGGTCGACCGACAAGGACGGCATCCTGCTCTGCCTGCTGGCCGCGGAGATCCTCGCCGTCACCGGCAAGACCCCGTCCGAGCGCTACCGCGAGCTCGAGGAGGCGTTCGGCGCCTCCGCCTATCAGCGCGTGGACGCTCCGGCGACCCCGGAGCAGAAGGCCACGCTCGGCAAGCTGTCGCCGGATTCCGTCACCGCCACCGAGCTCGCCGGCGAGCCGATCGTGGCCAAGCTCTCGCACGCGCCCGGCAACGGTGCCGCGATCGGCGGGCTCAAGGTGCAGACCGAGCACGCCTGGTTCGCCGCCCGCCCGTCCGGCACGGAGGACGTCTACAAGCTCTACGCCGAGTCGCTGCTGGGCCCCGACCACCTCGCCCGCGTGCAGGAGGAGGCTCGGGCGGTGGTCAGCGCCGCGCTCGGCGGCTGATCGCCTGCGGCCTTTCCCCGGTTCGCTGGTCGCGTATTGCCGTCATCTGAGCCGCGATACCGCAATCTGCGACCAGCGAGCGCCCTGATTCACCGGATCCGCGTGGTCGTCGCGGAGGCTGCCGCGCGCTCAGCGGATCCAGGCGACGGCGGCGGTGACGATCTCGTCGACGGTGCCGGTGACATCGAGCGCGGTTCCGTCCTCGTCCGGTTCCAGCGGCTCGAGCAGGGCGAGCTGCGAGGGCAGCAGCGACGGCGGCATGTAGTGCCCCGCCCTCCCCGCGGCGCGTGCCCGCAGCAGCTCGGGCGTGCCGTGCAGGTGCACGAACCGGGCCTCCGGCACGACCTCACGCAGCCTGTTGCGGTAGACGCGGCGCAGCGCCGAGCACGCCATGACTCGCCCGCCCTCGCCACGCCCCGCGGCGAGGGCGGCGCCGACGGCGTCCAGCCACGGCCAGCGGTCCTCGTCGGTCAGCGGCGTTCCCGCGGCCATCCTCGCCACGTTGGCCGGCGAGTGCAGGTCATCGGCGTCCCAGCCGCCCACACCGAGGCGCGCGGCGAGCGCCCGGGTGACGCTGGTCTTGCCCGCTGCCGACACCCCCATGACGACGATGAGCGGCGCGGATCCGGTGCCCGCATCGACCGGGGCCGTCGCCTCACCAGTCATGGACGGTGCCGTCCGAGAGCCGGTTGTAGGGCAAGTACGCCTGCTCGTACGGATACCGGCCGGCCTCGTCCACGTCCAGCTCGACACCCAGGCCGGGGGCGTCGCCGGGGTGCAGCAGGCCGCCGTTCCATCTGAAGGACTGCTGGAACACCCGGTCTGTCCGTTCGCCGTGCTGCATGTACTCCTGGATCCCGAAGTTGTGAATCGCCAGCCCCAGGTGCATCTGCGCGGCCATGCCCACCGGGGAGATGTCCGTCGGCCCGTGGAAGCCCGACTTGATCTGGTGCATCGCGGCGTAGTCGATCGTCTTGCGCAGCGGGGTGATGCCGCCCATGTGCGTGACGGCTCCGCGCACGTAGTCGATGAGCTGATCGCGGATCAGGTCCTTGAAATCCCACACGGTGTTGAAGACCTCGCCGATCGCGAGCGGCGTCGTGGTGTGCTGACGCACCAGGCGCAGCGCCTCCTGGTTCTCAGCGGGCGTGCAGTCCTCGAGCCAGAACAGGTCGTAGGGCTCCAGCGACTTTCCGAGCCGGGCGGCCTGGATCGGCGTCATCCTGTGATGACCGTCGTGCAGCAGCGGGATCTCGGGGCCGAACTCGTTGCGCACGGCATCGAAGACGCCGGGCAGGTGGCGCAGGTAGGCCCGGGTGTCCCAGTCCTCCTGCACGGGCGCCGCCCCGCGCCGGGCGGGCTCGTGGTCGTAGCGCGCCTCGCCGCCGCCGGCGTCGGCCGCTTGCGAGGCGATTCCGTAGATCGCCTTCAGTCCCGGCACGCCGGTCTGGATCCGGATGGCCCGGTAGCCCTGTTCGAGGTGCGCGCGCACGGAGTCGAACAGCTCGGGCAGTTCCTTGCCCGAGGCATGGCCGTAGGCCAGCAGGCCCTCCCGGCTGGCTCCGCCGAGCAGCTGGTACAGGGGCATCCCCGCGGCCTTGGCCTTGATGTCCCAGAGCGCCATGTCCACCGCGGCGATGGCGGCCATCGTGACGGGCCCGCGGCGCCAGTACGCCGAGCGGTACAGGAACTGCCAGGTGTCCTCGATGCGCGAGGCGTCCGCCCCGATCAGCAGCGGCACCACGTGCTCACGCAGGTAGGCGACCACCGCCAGTTCACGGCCGTTGAGGGTCGCATCCCCCAGGCCCGTCGCGCCATCGGACGTCGTGAGCTTCAGCGTGACGAAGTTGCGGTCGGGGCTGGTGACGATCACCTCGGCCTTGTCGATCCTCATCGAGGTGTCCTTTCGGTGTGCGCGGCTGCGGTGCCGGGGCGTCTCCGGGGAGATCCGCGCTCATTGAAGCACGTCGAGTGGCAATCTGGCAAACGCTTGCCATGCATTGCGACGACTGTAGAGGAGATAGGCGGAAGCCGTTCCGCATCCGAGTGATCCCCGGCGCGAGGGCAGCGCGCCCCTCAGACCGCCCTGGCGGGTCCGGTCGAGCCGCGGATCACGAGCTCGGTCTCCAGCGTCGCCGCCTCCACGGCGGCCGCATCGTCGGCCTCGACCGCGCCCGCGAGTTCCAGCGCCTTGCGGACGGCGTATCGTCCCGCCGCCGCGAGCGGTGAGCGCACGGTCGTCAGCGCCGGAGACGTGAAGTCGGATCCGAAGATGTCATCGAAGCCCAGGATGCTGAAGACGCCGGGGACGAGGACGCCGTGCTCACCGGCGGCCCGGAGCAGGCCGATGGCCATGATGTCGTTGTACGCGATGATCGCGGTCGCGCGGGAGGCGATGACCCGGGCGAGCGCGCCGCGGCCGCCGTCGATCGTCGGCTCGACCGGACCGATCGACGCGATCGTCATCCCACGCGCCTCGGCGCCGGTGCGCAGGGCATCCCAGCGCCGCCGGCTCATCCACGACTCGGCCGGCCCTGCGAGGAAGACGAGAGACGTGTGGCCGAGCATCTCCAGGTGCGCCAGCGCCTGGTCGATCCCCGGCTCGAGGTTCGGCGTCACGGTCGAGACCCCCTGGATCTCGCGGTTCAGCACGACGACCGGCTTGACCTCGGCAAGCTCTCGGATCCGCTCGTCCGGGAGGCGAGTGGTGCCCAGCACGAGCGCATCCACCGCCGGCAGGATGCGTTCGGCCGATCGCGCCTCGCGCTCCCCCGATTCCTGCGACTCCGCGAACACGAGGGTGTAGCCGAACTCGCCGGCCGCCTGCTCTGCACCGCGGACGATGCCGAAGATCACCGGGTTGGTGATGTCGGCGATGAGCAGGCCGAGCGTCTTCGTGCGCCCCGTGGGCAGGGCGCGCGCCATCGGATTGGTGCGGTACTTGAGCTGCGCGGCCGCCTCGCGGATCCGCGCCTCGGTGCCGGCGTTGACGCGCCCCGGCTGCGTGAGCGCACGCGACACCGTCGACGGGTTCACACCCGCCAGCTTCGCCACGTCATAGATCGTGGCGGCCGCGCGTGCTCTGGCCCGCGTCGGCCGCGGCTCCGTTGCGTCCGCTGCCACGGTCACACTCCTTCACGACTTCGCACCACCGTACCGCGCGCCGACGACGACGCGCTCATCGCGGGACGGATCCCTCCCGGCCGCCGCCGTCCGCGTTCCCCGCGCACGGCCGCCGCGCCGCGCATCCGATTCGATCGAGTTTGGCAATCGGTTGACAAGCCGGAGCGACGCTGGACAGAATACCGGTCAGGCAGCACCGTCCTCGCGGGCCGGAGCGCCCATGATCCAGGCACGAGCGGGGCGAGCCGGCCGTGCGACCACGACCGCCCCCGCGATCCAGAAAGCGCCCATGCACCTCGAAGCCGACCCCGACCGCCTGCTCCCCGTCGATCCGCGCACGCGCGGCATCGCCCGGGAGCTGTACGAGCGGGTCGCGGCGCTGCCCATCCTCTCCCCGCACGGGCACGTCGATCCCCGCCTGCTGCACGATGACGCCGCGTTCCCCGATCCCACCGAACTGCTGCTGCGCCACGACCATTACGTCACGCGTCTGCTGCACGCCTCCGGCATCCCGTTCAACGAGCTCGCGGTCCCCGACCGGACCGGGGCCGCACCGACAGCCTCCGCCCGTGACGCCTGGCGGCGGTTCTGCGAGAACTGGCATCTGTTCGCGGGCACGGCATCCGGCTACTGGCTCACCCATCAGTTCGCCGAGCTGTTCGGTCTGGACGAGCAGCCGGATGCGGCGAACGCCGATGCGCTGTTCGACCGCATCGGCGCCGTGCTGACTCTCCCATCTTTCCGCCCTCGTGCGCTCTTCGACCGATTCGGCATCGAGTTCCTCGCGACGACCGACGATCCGCTCGACGACCTCGGCGTGCACCGTGCTCTCGCCGCGGACCCCGCCTTCCGCGGCCGGGTCGCGCCGACGTTCCGCCCTGACGCCTACCTCGACCCTGCCCATCCTGCCTTCGCCGCGAACGTCGAGCGCCTGGCCGCGTGGAGCGGATCCGCCGTCGACGACTATGCGGGCTACCTCGGCGCACTCGAGGCGCGGCGTGCGCACTTCATCGCGAACGGCGCGGTCTCGGCCGACCACGGGGTGCTGCAACCCCTGGCCGTCGACCTGACGGCGGGCGAGGCGTCCGCCCTGTACGCGCGCGCCGTCCGCGGCGAACTCGATGCGGCAGAGGCCACGGCGTTCCAGGGGCACATGCTGCTGGAGTCGGCGCGGATGTCGGTCGAGGACGGGCTGGTGATGACGGTGCACCCCGGGGTGCTCCGAAACCACAGCACCGCGACGCTCGAGAGGTTCGGCCCTGACTCCGGCCACGACATCCCCGTGCGCACCGGCTACGCCGAGGCGCTGCGCCCGCTGCTGCAGCGCTACGGGAACGCCCCCGACTTCCATCTCGTGCTGTTCGCGGTCGATGAGACCGCCTATTCGCGCGAGATCGCCCCGCTCGCGGGCTTCTATCCGAGCGTGTACATCGGCGCGCCCTGGTGGTTCCTCGACGCCCCGGATGCGGTGCTGCGCTTCCGCGCCGCGGTGACCGAGACGGCGGGCTTCTACCGCGGCGCGGGCTTCGTCGATGACACCCGCGCCTTCCTCTCCATCCCGGCTCGCCACGACATGGCCCGCCGCCTGGATGCGGCCTTCCTGGCGCGACTCGTGGCCGAGGGGCGACTGGACGAGCCGGCGGCGCACCGGATCGCGCACGACCTGGTCGACACGCTGCCCCGGAAGGTGTTCAAGCTGTGACGGGTGCCGCGCTGCGCCGGGGCGCGGTCGGCGGCCCGGCCGCACCGCCGCGCATCGTGCACCTGGGCCTCGGCGCCTTCCATCGCGCGCACCAGGCGTGGTACACCGCGCACGCGGCGGATGCGGCGGAGTGGACGATCGCGGCCTTCACCGGCCGCAGTCCACGCGTCGCCGACGACCTCTCCCGGCAGGGCGGGCTGTACACCCTGATAGAGCGCGGCCCCGAGCACGATCGGGCCGAGATCGTCCCGGCGGTCGTCGAGGCGCACCCCGCCGATGACACGATCCGGCTCGAACGCCTGCTCACCGCCCCCGGGACGGCCCTGGTCACGCTCACGATCACCGAGCCCGCGTATCGGCTGCGACGCGACGGATCCCCCGACCTCGACGACCCGGCCGTCACCGCCGACCTCGTCGCGCTGCGCAGCCGTCGACCACCCGCGACCACGCTCGGACGCCTGCTGTCGGGGCTCAGGGCACGGCTCTCAGCCGACGCGGGCCCGATCGCGATCGTGCCCTGCGACAACATCCCGGACAACGGGACCCTCGTACGCACGGGATTGCTCGGCCTCGCCGAGGCGGTGGACCCGGCGCTCGCGGACGGGATCCGCGAACAGGTCTCCTTCGTGTCGACGTCCGTGGACCGGATCACTCCGCGCACGACGGACGCCGACCGGACTGCCGCCGCCGCGCTGACCGGGTTCCACGACACGTCGCCCGTGGTCGCCGAGCCGTTCTCCGACTGGGTGCTGAGCGGCCGCTTCCCGAACGGCCGCCCGCGCTGGGAGACGGCGGGTGCCCGCTTCGTCGACGACATCGAGCCGTGGGAGCGGCGGAAGCTCCTGCTGCTCAATGGCGCGCACAGCCTCCTCGCCGGCATCGGCACCGTGCGCGGGCACGCGACCGTCGCCGATGCGATGGCGGATCCCGACTGCCGGAGTTGGGTGCACGCGTTCTGGGACGAGGCGGAGCGGCAACTACCGGACGGGCTCGACCTCGACGCGTATCGCCGCGCTCTCGCGGACCGTTTCGCCAACGGCCGGATCGCGCATCATCTCGCGCAGATCTCCGAGGAGAGCGCAACCAAGCTCGCCATCCGCGTCGTGCCGGTGCTGCGCGCGGAGCGTGCGGCCGGACGAGAAGGTGCCGCATCCGTCCGCGCCCTCGCGGCCTGGATCCGGCTCGTGTGCTCGGGCGCCGGCGCCCCCGACGCGAGACGGATCGCGATCGACCAGGCACGGCAGGCCGCGGATCCGGTGCGCGCGCTCCTCCGGGTCCTGGATCCCGCCCTCGCGACCGAGGAGATCACCGCGGCCGTGGCCGCCGTCCGTCTCGAACCCGCCGCGGTCAGCGTCGGCTAGCGCCGTGGAGGCGCCGTGAGAACAACACGCACTCCGTCGAAGAAGGAAAACGCATCCTCCCGCAGGCCCGGAGCAGCGAAATCCTTCTCCGAGCCGATCGCCCCGTCGTCCCGGGGCTCGGCCGGCGACCGGTGTCGGGCGCCGACGCGAGCAGCGAACGCCCGCCTGCCCCACGTGGATGAGGCGGCTCAGACCGTGCCGGACGGTCCCGGGGTGCTCGCGCGCACGACCACCTCGACGGGCAGGTCGGACTGCGCCCAGTCGTCGTCGACGACCGCGCGGAACGCCTGATACCCCGCCTCGTTCAGCGGCACCCGCACGGTGGTGAGCGCGGGGGTGACGTCGCCGCTCGCGGAGACGTCGTCGAAGCCGCACACGGCGATGTCCGTGCCGACCTCGCGCCCGGCGGCCCGGATCGCGGACATCGCGCCCAGCGCGACCACGTCGCTCATGCCGAACACCAGAGTGCCGGATGCGACGCCCTCCGCCAGCGCCGCGGTCATGGCCACAGCTCCCGACTCCCGCCGGAAGTCGCCGCGGTGGATGCGCTCCACGCGCCCTCCGTCCGATGCGAACCCGCGGGCGAAGCCGTTCAGCCGGTCATCGGAGGTGCGCACGCCCTCGGCGGCGCCAATGCCGATCGCCGTGCGGTAGCCGAGCGCGGCCATGCGCCGCCCGAGCTCCTCGGCGCCGCCCGCGTTGTCGATCACGATCGAGCGCCCGCCGTTGCCGTTCCGGTCGGCGCCGGAGGCATCGCCGAACGTCACGACGCGACCGCCGAAGCGCTCGAAGGCCTCCAGCTCCGAGTTCCCGGATCCGCTGTCGCCCGACTCCGCGCGGGATGCGGCGAGGATCAGTCCCTGCGGGCGCTGTCCGCGCAAGGCCCTCAGGATCCGGTTCTCCCGCTCCTGGTCGCGCTCGGTGATCGAGATCGTCACGACGAGACCGCGCTCGTCGGCGCCCCGGGCGACCCCGGCGGCGATCTGACCGAAGTAGGGGTCGGCGATGTCGGCGACGAGCAGGGCGATGACCGGCGAGCGGCCGCGAGCGGTCGCCTGGGCCGACACGTTCGGGGTGTAGCCGAGCTCCTCCGCCGCACGCTCGACCCGTTCGCGGAAGGCCCCCGCGACCTTGCGTGCGGAGCCGTTCAGCACGCGTGATGCGGTCGCCAGCGACACACCCGCCTCGCGGGCGACGTCCTGCAGCGTCGCCGCGTGCGGCGCCCCGGACCCTGCACCGAACGTGCTCCGCGCCGACGCATCGGCACCCGTCGGGGAAAGGCTTTCCGGGCTCATGCCCCGAGCATAGTGCCCCGAGGGCGCTGCTCCCGCGGGCACGCGGACGACGGAACGACCGTCCGCCGACCTCAACATCCGGGACGGGCAATCGGTTGCCGATCCACCACCGGAACGTGGCCTCCGGACCTCAGGCGATGCGATCGAGCGATGTCGGATCGATCCGGTGCTGCAGTGCCTCGCCGGCAGCCCAGCGCCGCAGCTCGGCAGCGACGAGCCGCCCCATCGCCGCGCGGTCCTCACCCATGGATCCGGCCACGTGCGGCGTCAGCTCGACGTTCTCGAGCGTCCACAGCGGCGAGGACTCCGCGGGCGGCTCCTCCACGGTGACGTCCAGCAGAGCCGTGAGGTCGGGGCGCTCCTGCCAGACCGCCACGAGTCCGTCCTCGTCCACGAGTCCGCCCCGCGCGGTGTTGATGAGCGTCGCGCCCTCCGGCAGCCGGCGGAGCAGCGCGGCGTCGATCATCCCCGTCGTCGCCGGCAGCAGCGGCGCATGCAGGCTCACGACGTCGGCGGTGGCGAACAGCTCCTCGAGACCGACGAGTTCGACGCCGACCTCGGCCGCCGCTGCCGCATCGGCGAACGGATCCGCGGCGAGCAGCCGGAGCCCGCTGCCCTCCAGCCGCTCAGCGACCCTGCGCCCGATCTCGCCGAGCGCCACGAGCCCCACGGTGCGCCCGCGCGCGCCGGACGCCGCACCCGCCGCGGCGAGCTGCCGTTCCCGGGCGTAGCGGCGCCGCGCGGCCGGCACGCCGCGTGCGGCGAGCACGATCTGTGCGACGGCGATCTCGGCCACGGGGTCGGCGTTCGCGGCGGCGGCCGAGACGACCGCGACCCCGCGCGCCCAGACCTCGGGGGCGATCATGTGCTTGACCGAGCCGGCCGCATGCAGCACGCCGCGCAGGTGCGGAGCGCGCTCCAGCAGAGCGCCGTCCACGACCGGCGCGCCCCAGCCGGTCAGCAGCAGTTCGGTGTCCCGAAGCGCATCCGGCTGATCCGCCAGCTCGTCCGCGGTGAGGAACGGTCGCTCCAGCGTCACGGTAGCGTCGATCATGGCCAGCACCTCGTCCGGGTAGACGTCGTGGCGACGCCGCTCCTCCATGACCAGCCGCGCGCGCATCCGCTCGCCCATTCCGACTCCCCTCTTCGCCGCGACGGGCGAAACATCCGATCAATGATTGACAGCGTCTGCGGACCTACATTAGATTCGCGATCGACGCCTTGCAAAGTGGCAAGCGTTTGCCAAACCGACGGAGAACCCCATGCACAGCAGAATCCTGCGCACCGCCGCCCTGATCGGCGTCGCCACCCTCGCCCTCGCGGGCTGCTCGAGCACAGGCTCGGGCGCTCCGGCCGGCGTGAAGCAGAACGAGAAGTCGACCCTCGAGATCTGGATCCGCACCACCCCGGGCAGCCCGAGCGAGACCGCGCAGAAGGCGATGGTCGCCGCGTTCGAGAAGAAGACCGGCTACAAGGCCGAGCTCACCGCGATCTTCGACGACTTCGAGACCAAGCTCGCCCAGCGCGCGGGGCAGAAGGATCTGCCTGACATCGTCATGAACGACATCAGCCAGCTCGGCACGATGCACACGCAGGGCATCGTCCGCGAGGTGAGCGCCAAGGACGTGCCCCACGCCAAGGATCTCACCCCTCAGGCCGCCACCGCAGGCAAGGCGACCGACGGCAAAACCTACGCGATCCCCTACTCCGCGCAGGCGAACGCCCTGCTGGTCCGCAGCGACTGGCTGCAGAAGCTCGGCCTGCAGGCTCCGAAGACCTGGGACGACCTGAAGGCCGTCGCGAAGGCGTTCACCACCCAGGATCCGGACGGAAACGGTCAGAACGACACCTACGGCCTCGCCGTGCCCGCGTCGACCAAGCGCGGCTACGCCTCGTGGTACTTCTCCAACTTCCTGTGGGCCGCGGGCGGCGACTTCATCAAGAAGTCGGGCGGCGGCTACCTCCCCGCGATGAGCGATCCGGCCTCGGTCGAGGCGATGGAGTGGTTCCGGGGTCTGCAGTGCGACGCCAAGGTCATGCAGCCCGGCGCCGTCAGCATGGACACCCCGCCCACCAACGAGGCCTTCGAGACCGGAGTGGCCGGGATGTACCTGACCGGGCCGTACATGCTGCCGCGGTTCGACAAGTCCCTCGGCGCCGACAAGTACGAGGTCGTCCCCGCACCCGAGGGCCCGAAGGACGCCGCGGTGCTCGCCGAGGGCGGCGCGATCTACCTCATGGCCGGATCCGAGAACCAGAAGGGCCAGAACGCGTTCGCCGACTGGTACATCGGCGCCGACGCGCAGAAGGCCGGCATGGAGGGCACGAACGGGACGTTCAGCGTGCAGCTGCCGGTGAACAAGACCGTGAAGGTGTCCGACGTGCGCGACGACAAGCGCTGGGAGACCTTCGCGACCGCCTACCAGGAGGACGGCCGCTACGCGCCGAACATCCCGAGCTGGACGCCGGTGCGTCAGATGACCGCCGACACCGTGAACGCGCTGCTCGCCGACTGCTCGCTCGACCTGAAGGCGGAGCTCTCCGACCTCGACGGCAAGCTCACCGCCGAACTGCTGACGCAGGGGATCCTCAAGAAGTGACGATCGACATCGTGGACACCGCACGCGCGGGATCCGCGCCGAGCACGGCGACGGAGGCCCTCCTGGTCCCGTCGCCGGCTCGGCGCCGCCGGCGGCGCACGCAGGGGCAGTGGTGGATCCCGTGGGCGTTCCTCACCCCCGCGCTGCTGCTCTTCCTGGTGTTCCGCTACATCCCGATGGTGCAGGCCGTCTCGATGTCGGTGGAGAACGTCCGCCCCTACCTCGGCAACGAGTTCGTCGGGCTCGCGAACTACCAGACGATCCTCTCGTCGGCCGACTTCCGCGACGCGACGATCAACACGCTCGTCCTCGCCTTCGGGCAGACCGCAGGAAGCCTCGGCGTCGGCTTCCTGCTGGCCCTGCTGCTGGAGGGCCAGACCCGCAAGCTCTCGTTCCTGCGCTCCGCCGCGTTCCTGCCCGTGGTCGTGCCCATGGCCGTCATCGCCGAGCTCTGGCGGATCATGTACTACCCGGCGGCGGACGGCTTCCTGAACTCGATCATCGGCCTCGTCGGGCTCGGCCCCAGCGAGTACATCAACGATCCGAGCACCGCGATGGGATCCATCATGGTGATGGGGATCTGGCGCGGCGCGCCGTACGACATGATGATCATCCTGGCCGGGCTCGCCGGCATCGACCGGGGTCTGTACGAGGCGGCGACCGTCGACGGGGCGAACCGCTGGCAGCGGATCCTGCACGTGACCCTGCCAGGCCTGCGCCCCGTGTTCACGATCCTGTTCATCCTCGCCGCCGTACGCGGCTTCCGGGTGTTCACCGAGGTGTTCCTGATGACCAACGGCGGCCCGAACGGCGCGACCGAGGTCGTCATGACCCTGCTCTACAAACTCGGCCTGGAACAGGGCAAGCTCGGCGTCGGCTCCGCCGGTGCGGTGCTGCTGTTCCTCGCGACGCTGGTGCTGACGGTCTTCGTGCAGCTCATCACCCGCAGGAGGAAGGACGCATGAGCGCCGGCACCGACACCGCCCTCGGACTGACCGAGAGCCGCACTCCCCTCGCGATCGCCGTCAAGGTCGTGCTGTACGCCGTCGTCGCGATCCTGTTCGCAGGCCCGCTGATCGCGCTGCTCGTCGGCGCGTTCGGCGAGGTCTCGGATCCGACCGAGCTCAGCGTCATCCCGACGCGGCCGACGCTTTCGAACTTCGGGATCGCGATCGACTACGGCGTGCTGAAGTACCTGGCGAACTCGTTCTTCGTGGTCGGGTTCGGCCTGCTGCTGCAGGTCATCGTCTCGGTGCTCGCCGGGTATGCCCTGGCCCGCAAGCGGTTCCGCTTCTCGGCGCTGGTGATGGTCGCGATCCTCGCGACCATGATGCTGCCGGAGGAGATCCTCGCCCTGCCGCTGTCGATCCTGCTGTCGGATCTGCCGCTCGTGCACATCAACCTGATGGGAACGCTGGCCGGCATGATCGTGCCGCTGGGCGCCTGGGCGTTCTCGATCCTCGTGATGACCGAGTTCATGAAGGACGTGCCGATCGAGCTGGAGGAAGCCGCCCGCATCGACGGCGCCGGGGAGCTCCGCGTGTTCGCGCAGATCATCGTGCCGCTCTGCAAGCCCGCCCTCGGCGTGGTCGGGGTGTTCGGGTTCACGATGATCTGGGATCAGTACCTGCTGCCGCTGCTCGTCTCCACCAGCAACGCCACGTACACGCTGCCGCTCGCGCTGCGCACGCTGCGCATCGATCCCGAGGTCACCCCTGGCGTCA
Organism: Microbacterium sp. 2MCAF23; assembly: GCF_052115565.1. Classification (NCBI taxonomy): domain Bacteria; kingdom Bacillati; phylum Actinomycetota; class Actinomycetes; order Micrococcales; family Microbacteriaceae; genus Microbacterium; species Microbacterium sp. 2MCAF23. The sequence goes on from NZ_JBFRGY010000007.1 coordinate 73,606, forward strand.
TCATGGCGGCCTCGCTGCTGGCGCTCGCCCCGTCGGTGATCGTGTTCCTGCTCTTCCAGCGGTCCTTCGCGCGGGGCCTCACCTCTGGCGCGCTGAAGGGCTGATCGTGACGGTGCTGCAGATCGACGGCGTGGTGGGACTGCGCGACGTGGGCGGGATCCCCGCCGGATCCGCCCGCGTCCGCCCCGGGCGGCTGTACCGCTCCGGCGCGCTGTCGGATGTCGACCGGCGCGGGGCGGAGCAACTGCGCGCCCGGGTCGGCCGGATCGTCGATCTGCGCTCGGACGACGAGGTCGCCGAAGCCCCGACGGTGCTGGCCGATGTGGAGATCGTCCGCCTCCCGCTGTACCACGGGTCGCCGCGCTCGTTCTTCCTGGACGGTTACGACCTCGCCGGGATCTACCGGCACCTGCTGGCGGAGTCGATGCCCGAGCTCGTCGCCGCGATCCGCGCGATCGCCGAGGGCGAGGCCGTCCTGGTGCACTGCACCGCAGGCAAGGACCGCACCGGACTCGTGATCGCGCTCGCCCTGGCGGCGGTCGGGGCAGACCGCGACGAGGTCGTGGCCGACTACGCCCTCACCTCATCGCTCATCCCCGAGGCCCGCCGCCGCGCCACCTCGGAGCGGCTGCGCCGTGCCTACCCGCAGTCGCCGCACGCCGCCGCGCTCGCCACGGAGTCGCCTGCCGCGGTCATGCGGGACGTGCTCGCCGAGATCGACGCCACGCACGGATCCGTCCGAGCACTGCTCGCCGCACACGGGATGACCGCGGAGGAGCTCTCGGCGCTGGACCGCGCCCTGCTCGATGCCGAGCCGTGCCCGCCGGCACCGGGGCAGACGCCGCTCACCGCCCACCCCCGCGATGCCCAGACCTCTCCCGCCGTCGACCCCGCCCCCGGAGACCGCATGCCCGCCCCTGCAGACCTGACCTGGTTCGTCGACGCCCGCCTCGGCATGTTCGTGCACTGGGGGCTGTACTCCCTCGCCGCGCGGCACGAGTGGGTCAAGAGCCGGGAACGGTTGAGCGACGCCGATTACGAGTCCTACCGCGCGCACTTCGACCCCGACCGGTTCGACCCGCGCGCGTGGGCTCGCATCGCGCGCGAGGCAGGGGCCGGCTACGTCGTGCTCACCGCCAAGCACCATGACGGCTTCTGCCTGTGGGACTCGGCCCTGACCGACTACACCACGATGAACACGCCGTTCGGCCGGGATGCGGTGGCCGAGTTCGTCGCAGCGTGCCGGGCCGAGGGCCTGCGCGTGGGTCTGTACTACTCGCTCATCGACTGGCACCACGAGTCCTTCCCCGTCGACGGCACGCATCCGCAGCGCGACGACGAGGAGTTCAAAGCCGCCACCGTCGACCGCGACGTGCGCGACTACCAGCCGTACCTGCACGGCCAGGTGCGCGAGCTGCTCACGCAGTACGGGCGCATCGACTACCTGTTCTTCGACTTCTCCTACACGCACCGCCCCGACTACTGGGGCGGCAAGGGCGCGGAGGACTGGGACGCGGAGAACCTCCTCGCCCTGGTCCGGGAGCTGCAGCCGGGGATCATCGTGAACGACCGGCTCGGGATCCCCGGCGACATCGTCACGCCGGAGCAGTACCAGCCGCTCGCGCCGATGACCCGCGACGGCGAAGAGGTGCCCTGGGAGGCGTGCCAGACGCTCAACGGCAGCTGGGGCTACGACCGCGACAACCATGAGTTCAAGACCGCCGAGTCCCTCATCCGCCTCCTCGTCGACGGGGTGTCGAAGAACGGCAACCTGCTGCTGAACATCGGCCCCGACGGCCGCGGCAGGCTCGGCAGGGATGCCGAGGAGATCTTCGGCGGGATCGGCACGTGGATGGACGATCACGCGCGGGCCATCCGCGGTGCCGGGCCCGCGCCGTTCACTCCGCCGGCCGATGTGAGGTACACGCTGCGCGGTGACCGGCTCTACGCCCACCTGTTCGCCTGGCCGTTCAAGCACCTGCATCTGCCGGGCCTCGCGGGGCGGGTGCGCTACGCGCAGCTCATGACCGACGCCTCCGAGCTCGTGCCGCTGCACGTGGATCCGGATCGGGTCGCGCAGAACACCCTCATGGGCGGACTGCCGTCCGGCACCCTCACCCTTCAGCTCCCGATGCAGCGCCCCGACACGGCCGTGCCCGTCGTGGAGCTGTTCCTGACCGACGACGCGATCGCCTGAGGATCCGCCCGCCGCACCGCCGCCCAGCCCACCCACGGTCCCCGAGCCATCCAGGGGACCGCCGTCGCCCCTGCGCCGAGACCCGGCGTCGGGCCATTTCTCAACGAGGAGGATCCATGAAGAGACGCACTTTCATCCTGTCCGCCGCCGGTGCCGCTCTGGCGCTGACGGGCATCCCGGGCGCAGCACAGGCCGTCGGACCCCGTGCGGGCATCGTGCCCGGGTTGGACGGCCGCGGCCCGTACACGTCGGTGTCGGATCTGGCCGCCCTGCAGACCGCGATCGACACGGCCCAGGAGGGCGCGACGATCGTCGTCGCGAACGGCACGTACGCCGTGCCGGACGGATCCCCGATCCGGCTCGCGGGCGTGAGCGGTCGCTGGAACAAGCACCTCACGATCATGGCCGAGAGCGTCGGCGGCGTCACGTTCACGGGCGCGCAGAGCTTCGTGTTCGACGGCGCCCACCACGTGACTCTCAGCGGGTTCGTGTTCACGCAGTCCACCACCTTCGAGATCCCCGCCTCGTGCCAGGCGATCACGCTCAGCCGCAATGAGTTCGTCCTGGCCGACATCGAGGGTCTGCACAACGTGATGGTGCGCGCCGACGACACCGTGATCGAGTACAACCACTTCCACGGCAAGTCGACGCTGGGCATCTACCTCGGCATCGAGGGCGGCCAGCCCACCGACATGGCCCAGAACGTGCACATCCACCACAACTACTTCTCGGACCACACCTTCCCCGGCGACAACGGCGGCGAGCCGATCCGCCTGGGCGTGAGCCCCCGGGCGCTGAGCAGCGCGCACGCGATCGTCGAGTACAACCTGTTCGAGCGGTGCAACGGCGACCCCGAGGCGATCTCGGTGAAGTCGAGCGACAACACGGTGCGGTACAACACCATCCGGGATTCCCTCGGCGGCATCGTGCTGCGGCACGGCAACCGCACCCGGATCGAGTCGAACCACATCCTGAACGGCGAGAACGGCATCCGGATCTACGGCAACGACCACGTGATCGTGAACAATCTCATCACGGGGATCAACGGCTCGGCGATCGTGATCGGCTGCGGCACGCTGCGAGACCACTACGAGGGCGAGCCCTCCACCTCGCGCACGAAGAACGATGCACCCGACCGGGTGCGGATCGCGCTGAACTCGCTCATCGACGTGGGCGGCGGCATCATCGGCGAGACCGCGCGGCCGATCGAGCCGGACGACTGCGTGATCGTGGACAACCTCGTCGTCTCGGACCGCGGTTCGCTCGCGCTCGTCCCGAAGTCGAAGAACTTCACGTGGTCGGGCAACATCCTCTGGGGTGCGGCGGCGGACGGCGACGCGCCCGCGACCGGATTCACTCGGGTGGATCCGCTCCTGGCACTGGACGACGAGGGCCTGCCTCGCATCGGCGCGGGCAGCCCCGCGATCGATGCCGCGACCCAGGACCACACGGCGTGGGTGAGCGACGACATCCTGGGCCGCCATCGCACTGGGGCCGCCGACATCGGTGCGCACGAGTACTCCGCCGCGCACGCGCGGCGCGCGCCGCTGCACACGGGGGATGTCGGCCCGTTGAGCGCCTGAGCGGCCGAGGGCCTGAGGGCCGAGGGCCTGAGCACGAAGGAGGCCGGATCGGGGTGGGCTCCGATCCGGCCTCTCCTCGCGTGCTCCCTGCCGGCTTCTGAGCGGCGGGTTTGGCATTCGGTTGCCACGGTGGATCCGGCGCGCCTGGCCCTCCCGCAGCCACGGAGAGGGCGCCGGACTCGAAGTCCGGCGCCCTCTCGACTCGGGGGCGCTCGTCCCGCCTACGGGGCGCTGGGGCCGACGTTCGCTGTGGTGAGCGGGGCCCGCGTCGCCGGGCTGCTCGTCACCTCCTGGGCGCCGATGTCGTACACGCCGGTGCGCGCACGCCCGTCGAGATCGTCGGTGACCCAGTCGGCGTGGTTGGCCTGCGTCGCCGCGTTCACGGCCGGGCTGGACGCGGCGATCTTCCAGGTTCCGGCGGCATCCTGCGCGAGCTGCGGATCCACCCGCGTGAAGCCGACCTTCGGGATGTTGCCGTTGGCCGCGGCGCCCCAGATGATGTTGCCCCGCCAGTAGAAGTCCTGCATGAGCGGGACGTTGCCGAGGTAGCCCGTCTGCCCGCGCACGATGTTGTCCACGATCGTCACGTTGAGCGGCGGAACCGTGCGGTTCGTCTCGCCGATGATCCCGCCTCCGTTGTCGACCAGGGTGTTCAGTGCGATCCGGATCCGGTCGGGGGCGTCGTTGCCCTTCCTGTCATCCGCCGGCTCCCCCTCGTAATGGTCGCGCTCGGTACCGGATCCGATCACGATGCCTTCCTTGCTGAGCCCGGCCACGTAGTTGTTCACGATGACGTGGTCGTTGCCGTAGATGCGGATGCCGTTGGCGCCGCCGATGATCCTGTTGCCGACCACCGTGTTGCCGTTGCCGTGCCGCAGCACGATGCCGCCGAAGCTGTCGCGGACGGTGTTGTACCGGATCGTGTTGCCGCTGGACTTCACCGAGATCGTCTCCGGGTCGCCGTTGGCCCTCTCGAAGAGGTTGTTCTCGACGATGGCGCCGGCCGTGCTGAGCGCGCGCGGGCTGACACCGAGGCGGATGCACTCGCCGCCGTTCTTACCGGCGAAGCTCTGGTCGGAGAAGTAGTTGTGGTGCACCTTGACGCCGGTCGCCATCTCCGTCGTCCCGGCCCCCTCGATGCCCAGATAGACGCCGATCGTGCTCTTGCCATGGAACCAGCTGTACTCGACGACGGAGTCGTCCGCGCGCACGATCAGGTTGTGCTCGGCGCTCTGCGCGAAGGCGAACTCGTCACGACTGAACGTGATCGCGCGGCTGTCGGCGGGGACCTCGAGCGTCGTGGACTGGGTGAACCGGAAGCCCCGCAGCACGACGTCGTGCGCGCCCGAGAAGGTGAAGCTCGAGGCGCCGGTGAGGGTCACTCCGCCGACCGACTCCGCAGTGATCGTCACCGGGTTCCCCGACGCCCCGCCGCCAGCGACGGCGATAGCGGATCCGACCGCGTAGGTGCCGTTCTTCAGGGTGATCGTGTCGCCGGGCTGTGCGGCGGCGATCGCCGTCTGCAGCTGCGCCAGCGTGCTCACGGTGGACGTCGTCGTCACGGTGGCGCCTCGGGATGCCGCGGCGGCGGCGTGAGCGAGGTCGAGAGAGGAGGCGGGGCGTTCGGCGGCGCTCGCGACGCCCGCGCCGCTGAGCGCGAGGCCCGCGGCCGCGACGACCGCGAGCAGTGTTCGAGTGGTCTTCATCTGGGGTTCCGATCTTCTTCGATGGATCTCTGCCTGCGATGCCGGACGACGACCGCGACACGCACCTGTCCTGCGACGCAGGACGTCTTCGTGCAGCGCGCGGCGGATCTTGTGGGAAAACTGCCTTCCGTCCGATCATGTCGATCTCGCGCCCAGATGGCAAGCGTTTGCCATACATTTGGCGAGCCGTCGTCACCTCGTCGAGGACGCACCCTCTCCGTCAGGTGAGGTAGGCGCGCAGTGCCGCTACTTCCGCCGCGAGCGCCGCCGGGTCATCGTCCGGCACGAACTCGAGAAGGGCGTCGCGCGGCGGCACAGGGGCTGCGGCCGCGGCGGCGAAGAACGCCCGCCACAGCCCGTCGCGGGCGGTGAGGGGCAGCCGCTGGGTCGCGGGCCACCAGGAGAACACGTGCGCGGCCGAGACGTGGTCGGCGATCCGCTCGTACTCGGCCACCGCGACCGCGTCGGACGCCGACACGGTGGGCTGCCAGTACGTCCCGAGATGCGGGCTGCCGACCTCCTCCAGCACGCGGAGCGTCTGCTCGGCATCGTCGGCGAGCGTGCGCCCATGGAACTCCAGCGCGAGCGAGATCCCCCGACTCCCCGCTTGCTCGGCAGCGACGGCAAGGGCGTCGACGGTCGCTGCCCGCTCCGCCGCGGTGGCGTCCGCCGAACCGATGCGGCCGGCCCATACCCGGATCCGGTCCGCGCCGAGCGCCTCGGCCGAATCCAGGACCGGGGCGATGTCCTCCCCGTGTTCCGCGCGGAAGTACGAGCCGTACGAGGCCACGGCCAGCCCGGCATCGGCCGTGATCCGTGCGACCTCGGCGGCGCGCACGGCATCGCCCGGGGGCACGTGCACATCGCCGCCCCATTCGATCGCCTTGAGCCCGGCGCTCGCTGCGAGCGCGGCGATCGCCGCCGGATCCAGCTGCCGGAAGGTCACGGAGCACAGCCCGGGTCGGATGGTCATGGGATCAGCCTTTCATGTGGCGTCGGCGGGATTGGGTGTTCCGGACTCAGTCAAATTCGGCGTTCATGGTCGGGTTCTCGCCCACATGGGTCCGAATCGACTGAGTTTCGAACGCCGCGCCGCGGGCATGGTCCTCTGAGCGACCCTCAGCGCCCTTCGTCTCTCTGCGCGCGCTCAGGGACCACGCACGAAAGTCCCTGGGCGAGGAACCCAGCGACGAGACGAAGGCGCGCGAGCCATGGGCGCATCCAGGCCCCTCAGCCGAGGTGGGGCGAGATCGCCGCGCCGAACGACTCGGCAGTGCGGCGCACGACCTCGGCCGGATCCTCCGCCCAGATGTCGGCGTTGAAGATCTCCACCTCGATGTCGCGGTCGTACCCCGTCGCCACGACGGCCCGGGTGAGCGAGGCGAAGTCGATGACGCCGTCGCCCGGGTAGTGCCGGCTGAGCAGCACATCGGCGGGCAGCGGCGTCTTCCAGTCGCACACCTGGTAAGTCGCGATGCGCCCCTCCCGGCCAGCACGGGCGATCTGGTCGAGAACCTGCGGATCCCACCAGATGTGGAACGTGTCGACCGTCGCACCGACCACCGTCGGGTCGAAGTCGGCCGCGATGTCGAGCGCCTGCCCGAGCGTGGAGACGACGCAGCGGTCGGATCCGAACATCGGGTGCAGCGGCTCGATCGCGAGGGTCACTCCGGCGGCGGCGGCATCGGTCGAGAGCTCGCCGATCGCGTCGCGCACTCGTTCGCGGGCGCCGATCAGGTCGCGGGATCCCTCGGGCAGCCCGCCGGCGACCAGCACCAGGATCGCTGTGGACCCCTCCGCCCCGGCGGCGGCGAGTGTCGCGGTCTCCTCGATCGCGCGGCGGTTGTCGCCGAGCGCGGCGACGCGCTCCGGCCCGGCCGGCAGTGTGAAGAACCCGCCGCGGCAGTGCGTGGTGAAGCGCAGTCCGGAGTCGGCGAGCATCCGCGCCGCCACGTCGAGCCCGACTTCGTTCACAGGCTCGCGCCACAGGCCGATGCCCTGCACACCCGCCTCGGCCGTGACGCGGAGCGCGGTGGCGAGGTCGGCGTACTTGATCGTGGCCTGGTTGATCGACAGGCGAGGGTCGACGGCGGTCATGCGGTCACTCCGTTCAGGGCGAGCATGCCGTGCCACCGCTCGCGCGCGAGCTCCGGATCCTCGAGCGCGAGCGAGGCGTTCGCGAGCTCGACGATGCGGCTGAGGTGCGGCAGGCTGCGCGCGGAGTGCAGGCCGCCCACCATCTGGAACGCGGGCTGGTGGCCGTTCAGCCAGGACAGGAATGCGACGCCGGTCTTGTAGTAGAACGTGGGCGCGGCGAATACCTGCCGGCTGAGCTCCTCCGTCGGACCGAGGATCTCGAGGTAGCGGGCCGGATCTCCGGCGTCGAGCGCCTGGATCGCGGCCGAGGCGACCGGGGTGATCGCGGCGAAGGCCCCGAGCAGCGCGTCGGAGTGGGCACGGCGGGCGCTGGAGCGAACCTCGTGCTCGCCGACAGCACGTGTTGTCGCCGAGTGCACACCCTGTTCACGCGAAGAAGGTGTGCTCTCGGCGAGTTCATGTACACTCGCCGGGCCGAAGCCCGCACCGGCAACACCGTCGCCGCCCGCCGCGCCGTCGGCCGGATCCTCGCCGCCGATGAGTCCGACGTAGTTGAAGTCGTCGCCGGTGAACATGCGCACGCCCTCGGGAAGCTGCTCGCGCACCGCGATCTCGGATTCGGCGTTCAGCAGGCTCATCTTGACGCCCGCGACCTTGCCCGGGTTCTCCGCGATGATCCGCAGCAGCGTCCCGGACGCGTCGCGCCAGTCACCGGATCCGAAGTATCCCTCCAGCTGGGGGTCGAACGCGGTGCCGAGCCAGTGCAGCACGACCGGCGTGGTCGCCTGCTGCAGCACCGCGGCGTACACGCGCAGGTAGTCGGTGCGCGACTCCGCCACGCGGGCGAGGTGACGGGAGGCCATCAGCACGGGGCCGGCGCCCTGCTCCTCGGTGAAGTGCAGCTGCTCGACGTAGGCGTCGATCACCTGCGGCAGCGAGATGCGCTCCGCCTCGACGTGGTCGGTGTTGACGCCGACGACGACGGATCCGCCCTCCTCCCAGGCGACCGCGGCGCTGCGGGCGATGAGCTCACGGGTCGCCGCCGCATCGAGGCCCATGTTGCGCTGTGCGGTGTCCATGGCGTCGGCGACGCCCAGACCCCACGAGTACACGTTGCGGCGGAACGCGAGCGTCGCTTCCCAGTCGATGTCGGCCGGCCGGCCGGGGGTGTTGTCGGCGTGCACCTTCGGCACCACGTGCGCCGCGGCGTAGGCCACGCGACTCTGCAGCGGTGCGGTCGGACGCTCGTAGGCGCCGGCGTCGTTGAGCTCGGCCTCGGAGGTCGCACCGTCGGCCGCGAGGAGGCGGATCGTCGTCATCGTGCGCCTCAGCCCTCGTTCGAGCCGGCCGGGCTCAGCGCGGGCAGCGCGATCTTGCGCCCCTCGACGGAGGACTGCAGGCCCGCCTCGGCGAGCTGCACGCCGCGGGCGCCGGCCAGCAGGTCGAAGGCGTAGTCGGTACCGAGCACGTAGGACTCCAGGTACTCCTCCCACTGCTGACGGAAGCCGTTCAGGAAGACGTCGTTCACCGGCACGTCGGCCCAGTCGGCGTCGTAGTCGTGCGCGTCGGCCAGGTCAGGGTTCCACACCGGCTTCGGGGTGGCGTTGCGGTGCTGGATCTTCGCGCCGAACAGGCCGACGACGGCGGATCCGTGCGTGCCGTCGACCTGGAACTCGACCAGCTCATCCCGGTTCACGCGCACGGTCCAGCTGGAGTTGATCTCGGCGATGACGCCGCCCTCGAGCTCGAAGATCCCGTACGCCGCGTCCTCGGCGGTGGCGGTGTAGTGCTCGCCGTTCTCGTCCCAGCGGTCGGCGATGTGCACCGCGGCCTGAGCGTAGACGCTCTTGACCTCGCCGAACAGGTTCTCCATGACGTAGTTCCAGTGCGGGAACATGTCGCTGATGATTCCGCCGCCGTCCTCGGTGCGGTAGTTCCAGCTCGGACGCTGGGCGGGCTGCCAGTCGCCTTCGAACACCCAGTAGCCGAACTCTCCGCGCACGGACAGGATCCGCCCGAAGAAGCCGGAATCGATGAGGCGCTTGAGCTTCTGCAGACCGGGCAGGTAGAGCTTGTCATGCACGACGCCGGTCTTGACCCCGGCCGCCTGCGCCAGACGGGCGAGCTCGAGTGCCTCCTCAACCGACTCGGCGGTGGGCTTCTCGGTGTAGATCGCCTTGCCCGCGGCGATGGCCTTGCGGATCGCGGTCGCCCGCGCCTTGGTGATGAGGAAGTCGGCGTAAATCTCCCACTGCGGATCCGCGAGCGCGGCGTCGAGGTCGGTCGTCCAGTCTTCGATGCCGTGCTTGGCGGCGAGTTCGGCGAGCTTCTGCGCGCTGCGGCCGACGAGGATCGGCTTCACGGTGACGCGGGTGCCGTCGGGCAGCTCGATGCCGCCCTGCTCGCGGATCGCGAGGATCGAGCGCACCAGGTGCTGGCGGTAGCCCATGCGCCCGGAGACGCCGTTCATGATGATGCCGATCTCGCGGGTGGTGCTCTCAGCCACGGTGCTTCCTTCGTCTCATGCTCGCCCGGCGGTTCATTCGTGGATACCGATTCGGGTAAGCGCTTTCCAGTTGGATCATCTTGACACGGGAACACGCTTACCGCAAGACGGGCGCCGTGGCTCGAGGGGGCGCCCCGCCCGCCCGTAGCGGCGATCCCGCCACCAGGCCGGGACCGGGACGGGCACCCCAGGACCCCAGCGCCCAAGCATCGGCACCAGCACCAGCACCCCAGCACCCCAGCACCCCAGCACCCCAGCACCCCAGCACCCCAGCACCCCAGCACCCCAGCACCCCAGCACCCCAGCACCCCAGCGCCCCAGCATCGGCATCAGCAGCGCCACCTCCGCCGTCCCGCCACCTTCATCGCGTCATCGTCGACGCTCAGGTCGCACTTTCTGCTCCAAAACGCCACGGGAAGAGCAGAAAGTGCGACCTGAACGGAAGAAGCGGAGCCCGAGGGACGGATCCGGACGACGAAGTCGAAACGCGGACGCGGAGCCGAAGGGCGGCAGCGAATCTCGGATCCGAGGGCTCGCAGGGTGGCAACGAATCCCGAACCCGGAGGGCGTGCGGGGCCACGCGCTGGTGCAGGGATACGCGCTCGTGCGGGGCTAAGCGCTGGTGCGGACGATCAACGCGGGCGTCAGCAGAGCCGGATCCGGCGCATCCCGCCCCTCGACCCGGTCGACGACGAGGCGCACAGCCTGCTCGCCGAGCGCGGCGAAGTCCTGCCGGATCGTGGTCAGCGGCGGGCGGAACTCGGCCGCGTCGGCGATGTCGTCGAAACCGAGCACGACGACGTCCTCGGGCACGCGCCGGCCGGCGTCGGCGAGCGCGCGCAGCAGGCCGAGCGCCATCTGGTCATTGGCAGCGAAGACGGCGGTCACCGATGCATCGGCGGCGAGCACTCCGCCACGGTCGTGGCCCGAACCCGCACTCCAATCCCCGCGCACCGGGTCGGGGATCCGAAGCTCCCGCGCGGTGAGCTCCTCCCGCCAGCCGCGCTCGCGCTCCGCCGCGGCGAACGAGCCTTCGGGCCCCGCCAGGTGGTGCACGGTCACGGCCCCGCGGTCCAGCAGGTGTGCGGTCGCCGCACGAGCGCCCGCCGCATGGTCGGTGCCGATGACGGTGAACCGCGGGTCGGCGGGAGAGTCCACGACGACGAGGGCGAGCCCGGCCGGATCCGCGTCACGGGCCAGCGCGGAGGCCTCGTTCAGCACGATCGCCCCGTCGACGCCCTGGTCGTGAAGCCGATCGAAGGCTTCGCCGATGCGCCCCTCGGCCCCGAGGGTGACGACGGCGAGCGCGTAGCCCCGCGCCTCCGCGGCCTCGGCGACGGCCTGCAGGAGCGCGGAGTTGCCGACCGTGGCGAGGGTCTGCGCGACCACGCCGAGAGTCTCGGATCGCCCCGTGCGCAACGCCCGAGCGGCGCGATGCGGACGGTAGCCGAGCTCGGCCATGGCCTCTTCGACCCGTTCCCGCGTGGCCGGATCCACTCGGGGGCTGTCGTTCACGACGCGGGAGACTGTCTGCCCGGACACCCCGGCACGTGCGGCGACCATCGCCATCGAGACGCGCCCGGTCGGTTTCGGACCGCGCCGAGCTGACGCGGACGACTCTCCGCCGGCGATCCGCCGCAGCTCCTCGAGCTCGTCGTCGTGCTTCGGCATCGGCCCGCCTCTCCCCTGCCGGCCCCTGCGCGTGCCGATCTCAGGAGTGTTGACGCTATCACGCCGCGTGCCCTATCGTGTTTACGTGAACATGGAAATCGAGCCTGAGTTCGGCACAGCCACTGGCGCCGCCGCGGCCTCGGGTAGCACGGCCGAAGCTTCCGGCACTGCGGCGGCCTCCGGACCCGGCACCTCCGTCGAGGTCACTGCGCTCGGCGCCGGCGTGGTCAAGCGCGCCACGCGCCTCGCCGACGGCCGCGACCTCATCTACTACGACGACGCCGGATCCGCCCTCACCGCGGATCGCTCGATCGATTCCCGCACCCTGGATCCCCGCCCCGAGACGGCGACGATGCGCCAGGACGTGCTGACCGGCGACTGGATCACGTTCGCCACCAAGCGCCAGACCCGGGTGATGATGCCGAGCGCAGATGCGGATCCGCTCGCACCCCAGTCTCCGACGAACCCCTCCGAGGTGCCGTCGCGCTACGACGTGGCGGTGTTCGAGAACCGCTCCCCGTCGTTCGGCCCGGCACTCGCCGATGCCGCCGGCGCCGCCCCGGCCGCGGTCGACCCGCCCCAGGGCCTCGCCGACCTCGAGGCGATCGGCATCGAGCGCACCCGCACCAGCGTGGGCCGGTGCGAGGTCGTCTGCTTCAGCCCCGAGCATGCGGGGTCCTTCGGCACGCAGTCGGTCGCCCGTGCGCGCACCGTGATCGAGGCCTGGGCCGACCGCACCGCGGCCCTGAGCGCGCTGCCCGGCATCGAGCAGGTGTTCCCGTTCGAGAACCGCGGCGAGGCGATCGGCGTCACCCTCCCCCATCCGCACGGGCAGATCTACGCCTACCCGTACGTGACCCCGCGCACGCAGCGGCTGCGCGAGAGCATCGCCCGCACCGGCTCCGATCTGTTCGACCGGATCCTGGACGCCGAACAGCGATCGGAGCGGGTCGTGCTGCAGGGCGAGCACTGGACCGCGTTCGTGCCGTTCGCCGCGCGCTGGCCGCTCGAGGTGCAGCTGATGCCGCACCGGCACGTGCCCGACTTCACCGCGCTGGACGACGCCGAGCGCGACGAGCTCGCCCCGCTCTACCTACACCTGCTGCGCGGCGTGGACGCACTCTACGAGACGCCCACCGCGTACATCGCCGCCTGGCACCAGGCGCCCGTGCACGTCGGACGCGACGAGATCCGGATGCGGCTCGAGCTCACCAGTCCCCGTCGCGCCGCGGACAAGCTGAAGTTCCTGGCCGGATCCGAGTCGGCGATGTCGGCATGGACCGCCGAGATCCTGCCCGAGGACGCCGCCGCGCGCCTGCGCGACGCGATCGCATCCGTCCCCCTGCCCGTCGAGGAGACCCGATGACCCCCGCTCGCGCCACCGACCCCGTGGTCGCCACCGAGCCCACCGCCGTCACCGCCGCGGCTCCCGCGTCGCCCGCGGTCGGCGCCGCGCCCACCGCCGCCACCCCCGCGGCCTCCGCCTCCACGCCCCCTGCGGTCGGCGCCGCGACGGAACTGTTCCGCAGCCTGACCGGATCCGAGCCCATGGGCGTCTGGTCGGCCCCTGGGCGCGCGAACCTCATCGGCGAGCACACCGACTACAACGACGGGTTCGTGCTGCCCTTCGCGATCCAGCACCGCACAGCCGCCGCCGTGCGCCTGCGGGTCGACGGGCGGATCCGCGTCGCCTCCACGTTCGCCGAGGAGCCGGTCGAGGTCGCGCTCGACGATCTCGAGACGCTCTTCCCGTCCGACGGCGCCGCGGGGCGAGCCCAGGGACCGACCGTCCCGGAATGGGCGGCCTACCCCCTCGGCGTGGCATGGGCACTGCGCGCCCTGGTTCCCGCCTGGGCTGCGGGAACCTTCGCCGGCATCGACATCGCGATCGCCTCCGAGGTGCCGGTCGGTGCCGGCCTGTCGTCGTCCGCCGCGATCGAGGGCGCGACGGGCGCCGCCCTGAACGAGCTCTGGGGCCTCGGCCTCGATGCGGTGTCGCTCGCCCAGGCGGGCCGCCGCGCCGAGAACGAGGCCGTGGGTGCCCCGACCGGGATCATGGATCAGATGGCGTCGACGCTCGGGCAGGCCGACGCCGCGGTGTTCCTGGACTGCCGCACGCTGGAGACCCGCTCGATCCCGCTCGGTTTCGCGGAGGCCGGGCTCGAGGTGCTCGTGATCGACACGGGCGTGAAGCACGCCCACTCCACGGGCGGCTACCGCGAGCGCCGCGAGTCCTGCGAACGCGGGGCCGCCGCCCTCGGCGTGGCAGCGCTGCGAGACGTGACCGAGGCGGATCTGCCGCGCGCCGCGGAGCTGCTCGACGACGTCGACTTCCGCCGAGTGCGCCATGTCGTGACCGAGGACCAGCGCGTGCTCGACACGGTCGCGGCCCTCGCCGCACACGGACCGCGCGCGATCGGCGACCTGCTCGTCGCCTCGCACGCGTCGATGCGGGACGACTTCGAGATCTCGATCCCCGAGCTCGACACGGCCGTCGACACCGCCTTGGCGCACGGCGCGATCGGGGCGCGCATGACCGGCGGCGGGTTCGGCGGCGCCGCGATCGCCCTCGTCGACCACGACCGCGTGCCGGCCGTCTCGGAGGCCGTGCGCACGGCGTTCGCCGAGGCCGGCTTCGCCGAGCCGCACCTGTTCACGGTCGTCCCCTCGGCCGGCCCGCACCGCGACGTCTGATCCGCCGGATCCCCTGCCTCTTGACCGCGAGACTTCATCTGCGCAACGAGACTGCAGTCCAGATGAGCAGTCTCGTTACCCAGATGGAGTCTCGCGGTCAGCACGGGCCGGTACGTGATCGGGGTGCAGGTTCGAGCCTCGGAGAGTCGCGAACTCGCGGATCCGGCCATCCGCTCCGCCCTGGCGAACCTCCAGCAAGCCCCCTGCCAGAATGAGACCCGCGCAACCGCGCGACGGAAGGAGACCCATGTCCTGGCTTGTCACCGGCGGCGCCGGCTACATCGGATCGCACGTGGTGCGCGCGCTCGCGGAGGCCGGGCTCACGCCGGTCGTGCTGGACGATCTCTCCAGCGGCGTCGCATCGTTCGTGCCCGAGGGCGTCGCCTTCGTGCAGGGCAGCATCCTCGACCGGGACCTGATCGAGCGGACCCTCCGCGAGCACGCCGTGCAGGGCGTGATCCACGTGGCCGGGTACAAGTACGCCGGGGTCTCGGTGCAGCGCCCGCTGCACACCTACGCGCAGAACGTCGAGGGCACGCGCGTGATCCTCGAGGCGATGGCCGCGGCCGGCGTCGCGAACATCGTGTTCTCCTCGAGCGCCGCGGTGTTCGGCACGCCCGACGTCCCGCTCGTCGTCGAGGAGACCGAGAAGCGCCCAGCCAGCCCCTACGGCGAGTCGAAGCTCATCGGCGAGTGGCTGCTGCGCGACCAGGCTGTCGCGACCGCCGGATCCGAGACACCTCTCGTGCACACGTCGCTGCGCTACTTCAACGTCGTCGGATCCGCGGATCCGTCCGTCTACGACGTGAGCCCGCACAACCTGTTCCCGATCGTGTTCGAGAAGCTGCTCGCGGGCGAGACACCGCGCATCAACGGCGACGACTACGCCACCGAGGACGGCACGAACGTGCGCGACTACGTGCACGTCGGCGACATCGCCGCCGCCCATGTCGCCGCCGCGCAGCGCATGATCGCCGGTGAGCCGATCGAGGCCGCCTACAACCTCGGATCCGGCGACGGCCTCTCGGTGCGCCAGATCATGGACGCGATGGCCCGCGTGACCGGCATCGCCTTCACACCCGAGATCGGTCCGCGCCGCCCGGGCGACCCCGACCGCATCGTCGCGACGGGAGAGCTCGCCGCGCGCGACCTGGACTGGCGGATGCGTCACACGGTCGACGAGATGGTGCGCTCCGGCTGGGAGGCACGCCGGCACGCCGGCTGATCAGGCATCAGGGATCCGACTCCGGGATCCGGCTCCGGCCGGCCCTCGGCATCACCGTTCACTGGTCGCGTATTGCCGTTCTCCGCGGTCCATAACGGCATTTCGCGACCAGTGAACGGGATGGGGTCCGCCTGAACGGGAAGGATCCGGCCTCGACGGCTGCCGACATGAGGAACGCGGCCTCCGCGACGGGAGGCCGCGTTCCGTGGGCCGAGCGGCGGACTACGCCTGCGGGGCGTTCGCGGCGGCGATCAGCTGGTCGACGCCCTCGCGGTTGAGGCCCCAGCCGAACGCGGGGAGGCGCCCGAGCGGGAACGAACCCATCATCTTCGCCATGGCCTCGCCCGACATGATGCCGTCGCCCTCGCCGCCGAACTGCTCCTGGATCGCGGCGAACGCGCCCGCGACCATCGGACCCGCGACCGGGTGCGCAAACACCGCGGCCAGCGTGGATTCGGGCGTGAGCGGGATCACGACCGCGTCCCCGGCGACGTCGACGGTCGCGGATCCGCGCAGGTCACGGCTCGATGCGCCGGCCTCGATGAGGTAGGCGCCGCCCTCGACGACGAAGCGGTCGACGCGGACGTCCCAGTACGCGAGGTCCTCCCGGCGCACGATCAGCTGCACGTCCGTGGTCGCCCCGGCGGCGATCTCGACCGACGCGAACGCCTTGAGCTCCCGCGGCGCGCGCTCCACAGCGGAGGCGACGGGCGCGACGTAGACCTGCACGACCTCGCGGCCGTCGCGGGATCCGGTGTTCGTGACGGGGACCGTCACCATGATGTCGCCCGACGCCGTGACCTCGGCGGAGACGGCGCCGTAGGCGAAGGACGTGTACGACAGGCCGTGGCCGAACGGGTAGGTCACCGCGATGTCGCGCGCGTCGTACCAGCGGTAGCCCACGAAGATGCCCTCGCCGTAGCGCACGTGCCCGTTCGAGCCGGGGAAGTTGCCGAACGCCGGGGTGTCCGCGATGCGGTGCGGAATCGTCTCGGCGAGCCGGCCCGACGGGTTCACCGCGCCGAGCAGCACGTCGACAGTCGCGGATCCGCCGGCCTGGCCCAGCAGCCACGCCTCGACGATCGCCGGCACGCGGTCGGCGAACGGCAGCGCCACGACGGAGCCGTTCGACAGCACGACGACCGTGCGCGGGTTCGCGGCGACGACGGCGTCGAGCAGGGCGAGCTGGTGCGCGGCGAGGTCGATGTGCTCGCGGTCGAAGCCCTCCGACTCCTCGGCGTCGGTGAGACCGAGGAAGACCACGGCGACATCGCGGGAGGCGGCGAGCGACACGGCCTCGTCGCGCAGGGCGTCCTGTCCGTCCGCCGCGGCATCGAAGGCGAAGCCCGGCGCGAACGCGACCCGCTCGCCGGCCACGGCGGTGAGGGCGTCGAGCGCGGAGTCGACGCGGGTCGGGTTGATGTGCGAGGAGCCGCCGCCCTGGAACCGCGGGGTGCGGGCGAACTCGCCGATGAGTGCGATCGAGGCGTCCTCGGCGAGCGGCAGCAGCGGAGCCCCGTCGACGGCCTCGTTGCGCAGCAGCACGATCGACCGTCCGGCGACCTCGCGGGCGAGGGCGTGGTGGGCTTCGACATCGAGCGGGCCGGCGACGTCCGGGCGCGCCTGGGCGCGACCAACGAGGTCGAGCACACGAGCGGCCGAGGCGTCCAGCGCAGCTGCGACGGCCGGGTCGGATCCTGCGGCGGCGGCCACGGCACGATCGGGGGCGCCGTCGCTGCCGGGCATCTCCAGGTCGAGTCCCGCGACGAGTGCGGCGACGCGGTCGTTCACCGCGCCCCAGTCGGAGACGACGAGACCCTCGAAGCCCCACTCGTCGCGCAGCACCTGCGTGAGCAGCCACGGGTCCTGCGACGCATACACGCCGTTGATCTTGTTGTACGAGCACATCACGGTCCACGGCTGGGCATCGGTGACGACGCGCTCGAAGCCGCGCAGGTAGATCTCCCGCAGCGGTCGGGGATCCACGTCGCTTGAGGCGGTCATCCGCTCGAACTCCTGGTTGTTCGCCGCGAAGTGCTTGAGCGAGCTGCCGACCCCCTGCGACTGGATCCCCTTCACGAGTCCCGCACCGATCACGCCGGACACGATCGGATCCTCGGAGACGTACTCGAAGTTGCGCCCGCACAGCGGCGACCGCTTGATGTTGATGCCGGGGCCGAGGATGACCGCGACGTCCTCGATCGCGGACTCCACGCCGAGCGCGACTCCGACCCGCTCGGCGAGCTCGGGATCGAAGGCGGATCCGAGTCCGGACGCCGGCGGGAAGCAGGTCGCCGGGACGCTCTGGCTGAGGCCGAGGTGATCGCTCTCCGCGGCCTGCTTGCGGAGGCCGTGCGGGCCGTCGGTGACCATGATCGACGGCACGCCGATGCGTTCGATGGGCTTGAGCGTCCAGAAGTCCTTGCCGCTGGTCAGCGACGCCTTCTCCTCGGTGCTGAGCTGGGGCAGGTGATCGCGGGGCGATGTCATTGTCGACTCCTTCGTGGACGACTCTCGGGTGACGGGCAGGGCCAGTCTCGGGTGACGGGCAGGGTCAGTCGATCAGGTTGTGGGATAAAAAGCAAGTATTACTCGGTTTTGAATCCATCGCAGCAGAGGCCGGGATAGTCTCGGGTCATGGCACGACGAGGTTCGTACGCGAAGGGCATCGCGAAGCGCGAGGAGATCCTGCACGCAGCCCTCGCGGTGGTCGCCCGCGAGGGCTATCACGGGGCCTCCGTGAAGGAGCTCGCCGAGGCGGTCGGCCTCAGCCAGGCCGGCCTCCTGCACTACTTCGACAGCAAGGACGAGCTGTTCGTCGAGATCCTGCGCACGCGCGATGAGGTCGACATGGCCGGCCATCTCGGGGCCGCGCGGGCCGCCGACCTCGACGAGATGCGCGACGGCTATCTCGACATCGTCCGCCACAACGCCCGCGTGCCGGGGCTCGTCGAGCTGTTCACCCGCCTCGCGGCCGACGCCGCGAACCCCGAGCACCCCTCCCGCGCCTTCTTCGCCGAACGCGGCGCCGGCCTGCGCGATCGATGGGCCGGGACGATCGCCGACGCTCAGGCCGAGGGCCGGATCCGCAGCGGCATCGATCCGATGCTGGCCGCGCGGCTGCTGCAGGCCGTCTCGGACGGCGCCCAGATGCAGCTGCTCGTCGAACCGGAGCTCGACATGACGGCCCTCATCGAGACGCTGTTCGACCTCATGCAGGCACCCGCGCCGGACTCGGTCGAGCAACCCCGGGGTCGTTGAGCGAGGGCGGCGCAGCCGCGTTCGTTGAGCGAGGGCGGCGCAGCCGCGTTCGTTGAGCGAGCCGAAGGCGAGTCGAAACGCAGAGACGAAACGCGGCGACCTCGCAGGCGACCGCGTTTTGTCTCGCGCGACCTTCGACCGTGCTCGCTCAACGACCAGTGGTGAGCAGCGGCCGCACCGACGCGTAGGCGTCCGCCACGTCTCGCGACGGGGTGTCGTACACACGCGCGATCCCGGTCGCGGCGTCGTAGCGCGACCAGCCCGGGTCCCCGCCCACGATGAACGCGACCGCGGCCTCGTGCACCTCGTCCGCGAGCGTCTGCGGCGGGTTGGGCCCTGCCAGCGGCACCATCGCGGGACCGTCCAGGCAATCGAAGAAGAACGGCACGTCGAGGCAGTGCTCGGCGAAGCCGAAGGTGCCGGACGGCCAGGAGAACCGGTACACCCAGGTGGGGGCCGCACCGCGATCTGCCACGACCCGCAGGATCGCGACACGGAACATCCGATCCGTCAGCACACGCCTGGCCAGGCGCGCCTTGCCCTTCGCGAGCACATCGGCGTTCGCGGCGAGGTAGGGCCTGCGCGCTTCTTTCGGCACCCCGAGCTTGCCGAGCAGGATCCCCTTCGGCACGAGTGCCATAGCCCTGCCGGCATCGGCCGTCGCCATCGTGAACTCGTCATCGGTGGCGCCGAGCACGAGGGGCTTGTCGGATCCGACACCGGCGCGGAACGACTCGGGCGTCGGACGCAGGATGAGGTCGCCGTCGACGGACGGCCCGAGCGGGAGCCCTTTCTCGACGATGTCGCTCATGTCACCGCCGTCGAAGGCGGTGAGCTTCTTCTGCGCCTCGAGGATCCGCTCCTCGCTTAGCACACCGAGGCCCTCCCGGGTCGGGGCGACGCCGAGCTCGGCGGCCAGACGGCGCCCGAACTCCTCCGAGCGCGCGGCCGACACATCGGCGAGCGCGCCCGAGATCGCATACACGCCGTGGAACAGGTGCTGCGCCTTCTCCATGCCGAGCAGGGTCATCACCGCGCCACCGCCGGCGGACTGCCCGGCGATGGTGACACGCCCCGGATCCCCGCCGAAGGCCGCGATGTTGCGCTGCACCCAGTCCAGGGCGAGCAACCAGTCGCGCACGCCGCGGTTCGACGGGGCATCCTCGATCCAGCCGAATCCGTCGAAGCCGAGCCGGTACGAGATCGTCACGGTCACGACGCCGTCGCGGTTGAAGTTGCGCCCGTCGTACCAGGGGCTGGCCGGGGACCCGGCGAAGTAGCCGCCACCGTGGATGTAGACGAGCACGGGCATGCCTGCCGCGTCCCCGGTACCGTCGGCCGGGACCAGCGGGGTGTACACGTTCACGTTGAGCGTGGACTCGCCCTCGACGCTGGGCTCGGGGATGAGCGTCACTCCGGGGTCGCCGCGCTGCGCGGTCGCGCCGAACTCCGCGGCATCGAACACGCCCTCCCAAGGCGCCTTGGGCACCGGGGCTGCGAAGCGGAGCTCGCCGACGGGCGCCTCGGCGAAGGGGATACCGAGGAACGCCGCCGACTGCGGATTGCCCTTGCCACCCGTGGTGGGGCGCCAGCGCCCGCGGACGACGCCTTCTGCGATCCGCACTTCGGGCTGCGCGAGCGCGGCGCCTGCCGCGACGGACGAGGTCTGGGTGTTCTCCATCGGAGTTCCTTTCGTGGAGGAGATTGCTGCCGTTCCCTGCGGCCGCACGGGATCCGATCCGGCCGCAGGGACGGCGGACTGCTACTTGACCGACTTGATCGGTGCGATGGCGATCGCCCCGAGGACCGCGAACACGATCGCGAAGACGAACAGCACCGGATAGCCCCCGAGGGATCCGATGATGACCGCGGCGATCGGCGCACTCAGCGCCTGCGGGATGTTGGTGGCGACATTGAGGATGCCGAGGTCCTTGCCGGCCGAGGTGCCCTCGTTCGGCAGCACCTCGGTCATGAGCGCGGCGTCGACCGACATGTACAGGCCGAAGCCGACGCCGTTGACGATGCTCATGAGGATCATGCCGGTCATGTTCGGCATGATCAGCGGGAACGCGAGCCCCGCGGCCATGACGACGGTCGCGACGTAGATGAACACCTTGCGACGGCCCACCTTGTCGCTCCACCAGCCGGAGAGCGCGATCGCGATCAGCGTCGGCACGAAGGCCACGAGCGTCAGGGTCATCACGGCGCCCTGCGCCTGCTGCAGCGGCAGCTTGATGTAGTCGGTCAGGATGTACAGCTGATACGCCGAGACGACGAAGTAGCCCAGGATCAGCAGGAAGCGGCCGGTGAAGGCCCAGAAGAAGTCGGGGTGCTTGCGCGGGTTGATCCAGAAGCCCTTGAAGAACGGGCGCCAGCGGAACGGCTCGACCTCCGCATCCTTCGAAGACCAGTCCTTGTTGAACAGCGCGAACAGGATCGTGACCACGATCACGGCGATGCCGAAGACCGAATAGCCGAGGCCCAGCTGTGCGCCGAGTCCGACCGCGAGCATGACGCCGACCGTCATGCCGAGCTGCGTGCCGAGACCGATCATGGCGCTCGCGCCGCCGCGCTTCGCACGCGGGAAGCGGTCGGCCGTGATGGTCGTCAGCGGCGCCTGCAGGAAGTTCAGCGCGACCTGGATCACCACCCAGAACACGGTGATCCACATCAGATCGGTGAGCGAGCCCATCCCCAGCAGCAGCACGCCGCCGACCAGGGCGCCGAGCACCATCCACGGCACGCGCCGGCCGAAGCGCGAGCGGGTGCGGTCGCTGAGGGCGCCCGCGATCGGCTGCGCGAACAGCGTGAAGATGAAGGAGGTCGTCGTGACGATCGCGAGATTGGCGACCTTGTTCTTCTCGTCGAGCAGCAGGATCTGCGTCGGCAGCAGGATCGCGATGAGCCCGCCGTAGGTGGCGAACAGCGTCATCGACGCGATGAGGAGGCTGGGCAGCAGCCGCTTGGTCGCCGGCGGACTCGCCGCCGGCTCCCCCGCAGCGGGCGCGGTCGCCCGGATGAGCCCCGTGGGGGCGATCTCGGCGGCGGGATCGGGAGGGGTGATGGTCATGGGGCGGCTCCTCGTCGAGCGGATCGGGTCCGGATCCAAATCCCGAACCGTGTTTGGTTTCTGGATCCGACTCGATTGTGACACTCAAACCTGAACGCTGCAAGGGTTTCAATCCCCTAAACCGACGTTCGTTCGTGTTTCGTCACGGCGGATATCCTGGCTCCATGGCCAAACGAGGCGCGTACGCGAAGGGCGTCGTCAAGCGCGAGGAGATCCTCGAGGCCGCGCTCGAGATCGTCGGCAGGCTCGGCTATCGCAACGCCTCGGTGCGCGAGATCGCCGACGCCGTGGGGCTGAGCCCTGCCGGCCTGCTGCACTACTTCGGCACCAAGGAGCAGCTGTTCGTCGAGATCCTGCGCGCCCGCGATGCGCAGGACATCGGCGTCAGCGATGAGATCGAGTTCTTCGACGGCTTCCTGCTGGTGGTGCGTCACAACGCCGACGTGCCGGGGCTCGTGCAGCTGTACACCCAGTTGCAGGCCGAGGCGGCCGACCCGACCCACCCCGCGCACGACTTCTTCCTCGAGCGGACGGCGCGGGTGCATGCCGCAGCTCGGGAGGCCATCGCCGTCGCGCAGATGGAGGGGCGGATGCGCAGCGACCTGGATCCCGAATGGATCATCCGTGCCGGGCACGCGCTCGCGGACGGGCTGCAGAACGCATGGCTGCTGGATCCGACGATCGACATGGCCGCGGACATCGAGCGGTTCTTCGCCCTGCTGAGGCCCTGAGCGAGCGGTCCGTGGGGTCGTTGAGCGACACTTCGACTCGCTGCGCTCGCTCAGTGCGCGTCTCCGCGAGACGAAACGCCGCCGGTGAGAGCACCGCGTTTCGTCTCGGTCGCGCAAGCGCGTCCTCGCTCAACGACCCCATCGGGGCGGCCGGATACGCTGATCGGATGACCGCCGACGCACCCCTCGCCCAGACCGACACCGGTCCCGTGCGCGGGTTCTGGCGGGGCGAGCCCGGTACCCCCGGCGCCTCGGCCGCATTCCTCGGAATCCCGTTCGCCGCGGCACCCACCGGCGAGCGCCGGTTCGCCGCCCCGCAGCCTCCCGCGCCGTGGACCGAGGTGCGCGACGCGACCGCCTTCGGCCCGACCGCGCAACGCGGCGACAAGGGCGAGACGCTCATCCCCGAACCGAGCATCCCCGGCGCCGCGACGCTGAACGTGAACGTGTTCACCCCGTCGGTCGGCGGATCCCGCCCGGTCATGGTGTGGATCCACGGCGGCGGCTACGTCGACGGCTCGCCCGCGAGCCCCTGGTACGACGGCGCCGCGTTCAATCGCGACGACGTGGTGACTGTGTCCGTGTCCTACCGGCTCGGCTTCGACGGCTTCGGCCTGATGCCGGGCGCTCCGGCGAATCGCGGCGTGCTGGACTGGATCGCGGGGCTGGAGTGGGTGCAGCGCAACATCGCGGCGTTCGGCGGGGATCCGTCGCGCGTGACGATCGCGGGGCAGTCCGCCGGCGCGGGCGCAGTGCTGACCCTGCTCGGCCTGGAGCGCGCGCAGCACCTGTTCCATGCGGCGATGGCCTTCTCCCCCGCATTGGCGGACATCGACCCCGACCTGGCGGCGCGGCGCACGCGGGCGCTGGGCGTGCTGCTCGGCTGCGCGCCCGATGCCGAAGGCTTCCGCACCGTGCCGGAGCGCACCCTGCAGCGTGCGCAGCCGAAGGCCGCGCTGCTCGGGGCCACGAAGCTGAAGGCCCTGCTCGCCCCGCTCGCCGACGGGCTGCCCTGGGGCCCGGTGGTCGATGGTGACGTCGTGCCGCGGCCCGCCGTGCAGGCGCTGCGGGACGGGATCGGCGCCGACAAGCCGCTGCTACTGGGGGCCACCGACGACGAATTCACCATGACGATGGACCGGGCTCCCGGCGTCCTGCGGTTCGTCCCCGCAGCGCTCGCGCTGATGCTGCTGAGCCGCGATCGCAGCGTGCGCCGGGCGTACCTCGCCGCGAACCGCGCCCAGCGCCGGCGCGGCACACCGGCGCTGCTCGGCCGGTTCGTGACGGACCGGGTGTTCCGCTCGCTCGTGGTGCGGGCCGCGCAGGCCCGAGGCGACGCCCCCACCTGGGCCTACCGCTTCGCCTGGGTGTCCCCGGCGAAGGGGTGGTCGTGCCACTGCCTCGACGTGCCCTTCTGGTTCGACGTGCTCGAGGATCCATTCGTGGAGCGCCTGGCCGGTCCCACCCCGCCGCAGCACCTCGCCACCGAGATGCACGGCGTGGCGGCCCGATTCGTCGAGGAAGGCGATCCGGGCTGGCCGCAGTGGCGCACGGATCCGGGGCTCTCGCGCGTCTTCGGTGTTGGACCGGCAGAGCCGGCGCTGTCCGCGACCGCCTACGACGGGGCCCTGCCGCTGGCGTGAGGGCGCTCCCGGGAGTCGTTGAGCGAGCGCAGCGAGACGACCCCGGCGGTGACGACGAACCCGCCGCCCAGGGAGCAGGGCGGCGGGTTCGGGTCTGTGCGGGGCGCGGGGCCCCGGGGCGGATCCCGACGCCGTGAACGACGAGCGGGATCCGGATCCGATCAGGCGATCGGATCCAGCAGCGGGATGTCGTAGCGGTGCGGGGTGCCGAAGCGGTGCGCGGTGACCGAGACCGCCTGCTCGCGCAGGAAGGTCAGGATCTCGACGCGACCGGCGGCGACCACCGGGTTCGCGTACAGCGCGAGGCTGGGCGACCCGTTCACGGCCTCCGCGGTTGCCGCTGCGGCGGTGCCGATGAGGCGCACCCGGCCGTCGCGCGCGGCGAGGCGCTGAGCGTGTGCGGCCCATGCGGCGGCGTCCTCGGTGGCGACGGTCACGTCCTGCGTGCCGAGCCAGGTAGCCACCGCTCCCGGCAGAGGAGCGAGCGTGCTGACCGTGACGCGCGCGCGGGCTCGGCGTCCGGCGGCGACCACGCGCACCAGCTCGGCCACCCGGTCGCCCTCGAAGCGCACCGTGACCGGCACGGCCTGGTAGCGCAGCGCGTTCTGCTCCGTGGTGAGGCCGGTGGCGTCGCGCACCACGCCGAACTCGTCGGCCCAGGCGTCGATGTCGGTGGCCAGCGCGCCGCGCAGCCATGCGATGTCGGCGTCCGCGTCGCCCGCGGCGGCGAGCGCGCCCACGGCGCCCGTCGCGAGCGCGTCGAGCTCGCGCGTCGTCGAGACAGGCGCGTCGGTCCACTCGGACAGACCGACGAGGTAGTTCGGTCCGCCGGCCTTGGAGCCGGCGCCGACCGCGGCCTTCTTCCAGCCGCCGAACGGCTGGCGCTGCACGATCGCGCCCGTGGTGCCGCGGTTGACGTAGACGTTGCCCGCCTGGATCGAGGCGAGCCACTGCTGGATCTCGTCCTCGTCGAGGGAATGCAGGCCGGAGGTGAGCCCGTAGTCGATGTCGTTGACGATGTCGATCGCCTCGGCGAGCGAGCCGGCGGTCATGATGCCCAGCACCGGACCGAAGTACTCCACACGGTGGAACTCGGATCCGCGCTTCACGCCGTCGCGGATGCCCGGGCGCCACAGCTGGCCGGCCTCGTCGAGCTTCTCCGGCTTCAGCAGCCAGCTCTCGCCCGCGTGCAGCGTGGTCAGGGCGCCGAGCAGCTTGCCCTCGGCCGGGCCGATGAGCGGGCCGATGCGGTTGGAGCCGTCCTCGGGCGTGCCGACGTCGTAAGCGCGCACGGCATCGACGAGCTG
Organism: Microbacterium sp. 2MCAF23; assembly: GCF_052115565.1. Taxonomy (NCBI): domain Bacteria; kingdom Bacillati; phylum Actinomycetota; class Actinomycetes; order Micrococcales; family Microbacteriaceae; genus Microbacterium; species Microbacterium sp. 2MCAF23. The sequence goes on from NZ_JBFRGY010000007.1 coordinate 99,297, forward strand.
TCGGCGGAACCGCTCGGAGCGCGCGGCGGATCCGACGAGCACGACGAGCGATGCCGCCGAGCACTTCTGACCGGCGTGGCCGAACGCGGCGTAGGCGACATCCTTCGCCGCGAGGTCCAGGTCGGCCGACGGGGTGACGATGATGGCGTTCTTGCCGCTGGTCTCGGCGAGCAGCGGCAGATCCTGACGGAAGCCGCGGAACAGCTCGGCCGTCTCGTAACCACCGGTGAGGATGACGCGCCCCACGGCCGGGTCGCTCACGAGCTTGGTGCCCAGGTCGCGGCCGTCGAGCTGCACGTACTGCAGCACCTCGCGCGGCACGCCGGCCTCCCACAGCGCCTCGACCATGACCGCGCCGGAGCGGCGGGCCTGACGGGCGGGCTTGATGATGACCGGGGATCCGGTCGCCAGAGCCGAGAGGGTGGATCCGGCCGGGATCGCGACGGGGAAGTTCCACGGCGGGGTCACGACGGTCAAGCCCACGGCGTGCATCTCGGCGCCGTCGACGTGGGCGAGCTTCTTGGCGCTCTCCGCGTAGTAGTGCGCGAAGTCGATCGCCTCGGAGACCTCGGGGTCGCCCTGCTCGATGACCTTGCCGGCCTCGGATCCCATGACCTCGAGCAGGTCGGCGCGACGCGCCTCGAGCACGTCGCCGGCCTTGTGCAGGATCGCGGCACGCCCCTCGGCGCCGAGTGCGCGCCAGGCCTCGCCCGCGGCGACGGCGGTCGCGATCGCGGTGTCAACCTGCTCCGGGGTGGACAGGGTGTTCGCTTCGACCGTCGCGGTGCCGAGCTGCGAGCCCTTCATGCGGGCGCGGATCGCGTCGCCCCAGGCGCGGTTGGCCGCGAGCGACGGGTCGGTGTCGGGGGCGTTCAGGAAGCCGTCGGTGAGACCCGGCACGGCAGGCGCGGTGCGGTCCTGCACGCGGTTGGTGCCGGGCACCTCGGTGGGCATCGAGCGCACGGAGGCGAGGAAGCGCTCCTTCTCGCGCTCGAAGAGCGCCGGGTCCGCGTCGAGGTCGAAGACGGCCGACATGAAGTTCTCCTGCGAGGCCCCCTCCTCGAGGCGGCGGATCAGGTAGGCGATCGCCACGTCGAACTCGTCGGGGTGCACGACCGGCGTGTACAGCAACAGCGAGCCGACGGTGCGCTTGACGACCTGCGCCTGCGCGGAGGCCATGCCGAGCAGCATCTCGAACTCGATGCCCTCGGTCACCCCGCGCTTCTCGGCGAGCAGCCAGGCCAGGGCGATGTCGAAGAGGTTGTGGCCGGCGACGCCGATCCGCAGGTTGCCGACGTGCTCGGGGCGCAGCGCGTATTCGAGCACGGCCTTGTACGAGGCGTCGGACTGCTGCTTGGTCGACCAGGTGGCGAGCGGCCATCCGTGCGACTCGGCGTCGACGGTCTCCATCGGCAGGTTGGCGCCCTTGACGACGCGCACCTTGATCGGAGCACCGCCATCGGCCACGCGCTTCGCCGCCCACTCCTGCAGGCGGATCATGGCGCCGAGCGCATCGGGCAGGTAGGCCTGCAGCACGATGCCGGCCTCGAGGGTCTTGAACTCCGCACGGTCGAGGATGTCCGTGAAGACCGCGATCGTGAGGTCGAGATCCTTGAACTCCTCCATGTCCAGGTTGATGAACTTGGCGGATCCGTCGGGCATGCCCTTCAGAGCGATCCGGTACAGCGGCAGCAGCGCCTCGGCGGCATCGGCCACGGCCGCGTCGAACGCCCACGGGCTGTGCGGAGCGACGGTGGACGAGACCTTGATCGAGACGTAGTCGACATCGTCGCGCTGAAGCAGACGACGGGTGCCCTCGAGACGGCGCGCGGCCTCCTCGCGGCCGAGGATCGCCTCGCCGAGCAGGTTGATGTTGAGCTTCACGCCCTGGGTCTCGCGGATGTGCGCGATGGCCTTGCCGAGTTTCTCGTCGCGGGCGTCCACGATGAGGTGGCGCACCATCTGGCGCAGCACCGTGCGGGCCGCGGGCACGACGATGCCGGGGACCATGCCGGCGGTCGCGCCGCCGAGGCCGATCGCGGCCTTCATCGGCGCGGGCAGGAAGCCGGGGGTCAGCGGCACGAGCTCCTTGAGCTTGGCCGCGGCGACCTTGAGGTCCTCCGGGCGCACGACGCCGTCGACGAAGCCGACCGTGAAGTCGAGGCCGTTGGGGTCGCGCAGCACGCCGGCGAGACGCTGACCGGCGGCATCGACGGGCACCTCGCGGCTCTCCACGAGCCACTTCTTGACGAGGGCGACGGCGTCGTCGGCGAGAGCGGAGAGATCGTCGATGCCGGCTGCGGCGGAGACGGGGCTTTCGGTGGCGGTCATGGTTCCTCGTGGGTTCGGTGCCGGGGGTCGGGATCACGCGCGCACGCGCGGGGACGCTCCCAGCATGGATCCGATCTCCCTGCAGGAAAAGCGATCATTCATGACGGATATCATTCGTATATATCGAATGATCGAGGAGGGTCCATGTTCGAGCTGCGACGGCTGCGACTGCTGCACGAGTTCGCCCTGCGCGGCACGGTCGCCGAGGTCGCGCGCTCCCTGTCGTACAGCCCTTCCACGGTGTCGCAGCAGCTCGCGCTGCTCGAACGCGAGGCCGGAGCCGCGCTGCTCGAACCCGATGGGCGCCGTATCAGGTTGACCCCGGAGGGCAGGGTGCTCGCCGCGCACGCCGCGCGCGCCCTCGAACTCGACGAGCAGGCCCGGCAGGCACTCGCGCACGCCCCGGCCGAGGCCGTGCGGATCAGCGCCATGCCCACCGCCGCCGAGACGATCGTGCCCGCCGCGCTCACGGCGCTCGCGCTCACGCATCCGCACCTGCGCGTCGAGATGACCGAGGCCCCGCCCGAGGAGGGCCTGTTCGAGCTCACCGCGCGCCGATTCGACCTCGTGATCGCCGAGCAGTATCCGGGCCACACGCGCGAGCGGCACCCCGGCAACGTGCACGAGCTCATCGGCGAGGATCCGATCCGCCTCGTCCTGCCTCCCGGCGAGCACGCCGCGTCGCTCGACAGGCTGCGCGATCGCGCCTGGGTCATGGAGCCCACCGGATCCGCCGCGCGCCAGTGGGCGGTGCAGCAGTGCCGCGCCGCGGGCTTCGAGCCCGATGTGCGCTTCGAGGCGGCCGACCTGACCGCGCACGTGCGGCTGATCGAGGCCGGCCACGCAGTCGGCATGCTGCCGGATCTGATCTGGGGCGACACGGCGGCGCGCGTCACGCTGGCCGAGCTGCCCGGATCCCCCGTGCGCGAGGTGTTCACGGCTGTGCGCGAGTCGGCACGAGGCTCGGAGGCGATCGGCGCCGTGCGAGGAACGTTGGCGGAGGCGTTCGCGCAGCACCGGCGCCCGCGGCTGAGGGACTGAGCACCCGGCGCGATTCGCCACGCGCAGGACATCGGATGTTTCCTCGCCGTCCATCCGCAGTGCCTAGGGTCCCAGGGTCCCCGACTCCGAAGGAAGCGCCTGATGCACACCCACGACGCCCCGCGCACCCATGCCCTCGACGCCGACGCCGAACTGCGCGCGCTGGGCTTCTCCCGCCGCGACATCCTCCGCACCGCCGGTATCGCCCTCGCCGCCGGCGGGCTGTCGGCCTTCGGCGGAGCCGGCGCAGCGATGGCGAGCACATCCGCGACGCGCCCCGCCGGCGACCCGCAGCTGGCATGGCTCGTGGGCGACCACCACGTGCACACGCAGTTCAGCCACGACGCGAAGTACCGGATGGCCCAGCAGCTCGACGCCGCACAGCACTACGGCGTCGACTGGCTCGCCTTCACGGAGCACAGCAACTTCGCCCACGCCGACCGCGGACTGCCCACCGCGCGCGACCTCATCCAGCAGGAGCGGGATGCCCGCGGCATGCTGATCTTCCAGGGCCTGGAGTGGTACATCCCGGCCGCCGAGCACGCCACCGTGCTGATCACCCCCGGCACCGACGACATCCGCCTGCTGCGCGCCTTCGAGCTGGCCTGGGACGGCAAGCTCAATCACTGGGACAAGCCGGCGGACGCCGCCCAGATGGCGGACTTCGAGCGCCGTGCGGCCGAAGCGGTCGCCTGGCTCGGCGCGCAGAAGTCCGCCGGCGCCCTCGGCGACGCCGTCGTGCTCGCGAACCATCCGATGCGCCTCGGCATCGACTCCCCCCACGAGCTCCGCGGATGGCGCGACGCGGATCCGGACATCTTCATCGGCATGGAGGGCGCGCCCGGTGCGCAGGGATCGGCGATCAGCCAGAATGCCGGACCCGGTGATCAGCGCGGCGAGTACGTGAACGCGCCGCGGCCGGACAGCTGGGCGGCCTACCCCGCGGACGCCTACCGTCCGTACGGCGGGTTCGACTGGGCCACCGCCACCGTCGGCGGACTCTGGGACGCGATGCTCGCCGAGGGCAAGCCCTTCTGGATCACGTCGAACTCCGACAACCACCTCACCGTGAAAGACACCTGGCGCATCGGGGACTACCCGGCCGGTGAACCGTATGCGAGCCTGCCGAGCGAGTTCGACCGCTGGGCCGTACGCGGGATGCGGCCCGATCCGGTCGACACCGGGATGCCCCAGGGCGGCAGCGACTTCTGGCCCGGACAGTTCTCGCGCCTGCACACGGGCGTCACGACGCGCTCCTACGCCGGCGTGCTCGAGGCGATGCGCCGAGGCCGGATGTGGGTCGATCACGGCCACCTGATCGCGGGGCTCGACGTCCAGGTCGGCGCCACCATGCCCGGCAAGGGCAACGGTCGCGGCAACGGCAACGGCGGCGGCTGGGGCAATGCGTCCGGGACGACGGTCACGCTGGGCGGCCGGCTGACCGCGAAGCGCGGACAGGATGTCGTCGTCACCATCACCGTGACCACCACGGACTACACGAACGCGGCCGGCATCCTGCCGCAGCTCGCGCACGTCGACGTGATCGCCGGGCCGGTCACGGGCACCGCGGCGGACGCCGACGCCATGCGTGCGCCCGAGACGCGCGTGGTGCGCCAGTTCGACACCACGGGCAGTCGCGGCACCTTCACCCTGACGCACGTGTTCGAACGGGTCGACCGGCCGTTCTACGTGCGGTTCCGCGGCAGCGACGGCAACCGGACCGGCGCCGGATACCACGGTGCCGCCGTCGATCCCGCGGGCCCGCAGCGGCACGGCGACGGCGAGGGCGACCCGTGGTCGGACACGTGGTTCTACGCGAACCCGGTGTTCATCGACGTGCACTGAGGCCTGTGGTCTCCCGCAGCGTCGCGCGGGGCCCCGCACCGGTGACGATCTGCACACAGTGCGACGATCAGCACGCGTTTCCGCCGGATCCGCGTGCTGATCGTCGCATCCTGTGCTGATCGTCGCACCCGGCGCAGACGCGCGGACCGCGATCGCGCCGGGTGCGGTCGGGCTCAGTGGTGCTGCGGCTCGACCACGACGACGCCGGTCTCCTCGTCGAAGTTGCCCGCCTTGCGGTCCTCCCAGCGCTGCAGCACATCCGCGGGCGTGGGCTTGGTCGCAAGGCTCACCACGACGTACACGACGACGCTGGACAGCAGGCCCCAGTAGATGGGTTCGTTCGCGAGCACACCCGAGAGCGCATCACCGGCGATGATGCCGTAGACCACCATGCTGCCGAGGGTCACGGCGGTGCCGACGATCATCGACGCGATCGCGCCGGCGCCGTTCGCGCGCTTCCAGATCAGGCCGCCGAGGATGGAGACCAGCAGGCCGCCCACCAGCACGTCATAGGCCACGGTGAGTGCGGCGACCACATCATTGAGGACGAGCGCGATGAGGGTAGCGACCACGCCGAGGACGACGATGTAGATCTGGTTCGAGCGGATGTCGTGCTCGGGATTGCGCTGACCGATGTCGTGGCTGTGATCGGTTCCCCGGCCCACCAGACGCCGCAGCAGCGGCATCACGTCGGCGCGGGCCACGGTCGCCGAGGCGATGAGCGCACCCGAGGCCGTCGACATCATCGCGGCCACGGCCGCGGCGAGCACGATGCCGGACAGGCCGACCGGCAGGGCGTGCTCGGCCATGGCGGCGTAGACGTCGTCCTTCACGGCGTCCTTCGGCAGCACCGCCGCGGCCGCGGTGCCGATGAGCGCGCCGGCGATGCCGTACAGCACGCAGTAGATGCCGGCCGCTGTGCCGCCCCAGCGGGCGACCTGCGGAGAGCGGGCCGTGAAGACGCGCTGCCAGATGTCCTGGCCGATCAGCATGCCGAAGGTGTAGATCACGAAGTACGTGATGATGGTGTCGCCGCCGATGGCGAACAGGTCGAAGTGCGAGGCGCCGACCGTCTCGCCGAGGCGCTTCACGATGCCGTCGTAGCCGCCGGCCTGCGCCCAGGAGAACGGCAGCAGCAGGAAGAACACGCCGACGGTCTTGATGATGAACTGCACCATGTCGGTCAGCGTGATCGACCACATCCCGCCGATCGACGAGTAGATGATCACGATGGCCGCGCCGATCGTGATCGACGCCCAGCGCTCCGTGCCGAACAGCACGTGGAAGATCGTCGAGTACGCGATGGTCGAGGTCACCACGAGCATCAGCGTGTAGAGCGCCATCACGATGCCGGACGCCTGGGTGCCGTTGATGCCGTACCGCAGCTGCAGCATCTGAGCGACCGTGTACACCTTCAGCCGCTGGATGGCCGGGGCGAACAGCAGGCTCAGCAGCAGCAGGCCGACGGCGATGGCGACGACGAGCCACATGCCGGAGATGCCGAACTTGTAGCCGAGGCCGACGCCGCCGACGGTGGACGCGCCGCCGAGCACGACCGCGGCCATGGTCCCGGTGTAGAACCCCGGGCCCAGGCGGCGCCCGGCGACGAGGAAGTCCTTGGAGTTCTTGGTCCTGGTCTTGCCCCAGAACCCGAACGCCAGCATGGCGACGAGGTAGATGATGATGATGGCGATATCCACGAGGGCTCCTTTGTCGTGCGTGGAGGGACGAATGATGATCCGGCGTCTCGGGCGAGGACCGGCGTGCGTCAGGTGAGCTCGAACATGCGCAGCAGCGCAGGCAGCACGACCACAGCGGGTCCGGAATGACGGAACGTGGCGGCGACGGTCTCGCCGAGGGTGTCGAGGGTGGCTTCGTAGGCGGGAACGCCGAACGCGGCGGACAGCGCGACGAAATCGGGCCGTGCCAGCTCGGTCGCCGTGGCCTGCCCGAAGGCGCCCTCCATGTACTCGCGGAGGATCCCGTAGCCGCCGTCGTCGACGATCAGCCAGGTCACGTCGGCGTCGTGCTGTCGGGCAGTGGCGAGCTCGGCGATCGAGTACATCCCGCCGCCATCGCCCGAGACGGCGAGCGTGCGCCGGCCGGTGCCGATCGCGGCGGCGATGGCCGCGGGGAACGCGAACCCGAGCCCGCCCGCGCCCTGCGCGGAGTGGAACCCACCGTCCTGCGAATCCCACGCCGACCACGCCCAGTAGGCCGCGATCGTCATGTCCCAGAAGGTCTGCGCGTCGGATGGCACCGCCGCGCGCAGGTCGCGCAGGAGGTTCCGTTCGGTCGCGAGGTCCTGGCCTGCGAGGCGCTCCTCGACTCTCGCGCGCAGCTCGGCCGCGATCCGGGCGCCGCGGAGGTTCGCATCCTGCCGCGCGGCCTCGACGGTTTCCGGATCCGCGGATCCGTCGGCGGATCCGGATCCCTCCAGCGCGTCCGCGATCGCGCTGAGCGCGAGACCGGCGTCGGCGTGGATTCCCAGCACCGGATAGTTCGACCCCAGAGCGCGCGGCTCGGCGTCGATCTGGATCAGCCGCCCGCGGGGGGCGAAGGTGAAGTAGTTGCTGGTGACCTCGCCGATCGTGCTGCCGATCACCAGCAGCACGTCCGCGTCCTCCAGGAGGTCGGTCGTGCAGCGATCCTCGATCCAGCTCGCGGCGGAGAGCGGGTGGTCGAAGCGGATCGCACCCTTGCCGCCCGCCGTCGAGACGACCGGCGCGCCGAGCGCCTCGGCCACGCGCAGCAGCTCCGCGGATCCGGTCGCCGACCTGCGCACCCCGCCACCGGCGAGGATCGCCGGCCGCTCGGCTCCGGCGAGCAGGCGCGCAGCCTCGTCGACGAGCTCGGCTCGGGCCGGGCGGTCCGGGACCGCGGCGGAGAGGTCGCGAACCACGGGGATCGTCGCGGGGTCCAGCAGCACGTCCTGCGGCACTTCCACCCAGACCGGGCCCGCCGGCACGGTCTGGGCGAGCTCCCAGGCCTCCAGGATCGCGCTCGGAATGTGCGCCGAGTCGCGCACCAGCGCGGTGCTCTTGGTGACGTTCTGAGCGCTGCGCTGCTGATCGTCGAGCTGGTGCAGCAGACCGTTCTTCTGCCCGCCGAGACCTCGGCGGGGGATCTGCGCGCTGATCACGAGCACCGGTACGCCGGTCGCGTACGGCTCCTGCAGCGCACCGAGGGCGGTGAGGGCTCCCGGCCCGGTCGAGACGAACATGACCGCGACCTCGCCGGTCGCGCGGGCATAGCCGTCTGCACCGAAGGCGGAGTTGTTCTCGACGCGTGAGCTGACGAACTCGAGGTCGCTGCGGCGGATCGCGTCGAACAGGCCGAGGGCGTGCTGCCCCGGGATGCCGAAGATGTGCGAGACGCCGAGCGCGGTCAGCGTCTCGACAACCACGTCACCGCCGTTGCGGATGTGCTCCGTCATGCGGAGGCCCTTTCCGCGGCATCGGCCGCGTGCTTGTCCGCGAGCAGCGACACCAGGTCGTACGCGATGTGCGAGGCCGCGACGCCGGTGAGCTCGGCGTGGTCATAGGCCGGCGCGACCTCGACGACGTCGGCGCCGATGATGTTCAGCCCGCGGAAGCCGCGCAGGATCTCGAGGATCTCCCGGCTCGTGATGCCGCCGGCCTCGGGGGTGCCGGTGCCGGGGGCGTGCGCGGGGTCCAGCACGTCGATGTCGATCGAGATGTACAGCGGGCGGTCGCCGATGCGGTCCCGCAGCTTCGCGACGGTCTCGACGACGCCCTGGTAGTAGACGTCGGCGCTCGTGACGATGCCGAACCCGAAGCGACGGTCGTCCTCGAGGTCCTTCTTGCCGTAGAGCGGTCCGCGCGTGCCGACGTGGCTGAGCGCCTCGGTGTCGATGATGCCCTCTTCGAACGCCCGGCGGAACGGCGTGCCGTGCGTGTACTCCGCGCCGAAGTAGGTGTCCCAGGTGTCCAGGTGCGCGTCGAAGTGCAGCAGCGCGACCGGCCCGTGCCGTTTGGCGGCGGCGCGCAGCAGCGGCAGCGCGATCGTGTGATCGCCGCCGAACATCACCAGCCGGGTGTCGTCGGCGGTGAGGTCGAGCGCGGCCTGCTCGATCGTCTCGATCGCCTCGCCGATGTTGAACGGGTTCGCCGCGATGTCGCCGGCGTCGGCGACCTGGGCGAGCTCGAACGGCGAGACGTCGAGCGCAGGGTTGTACGGGCGCAGCAGCCGCGAGGCCTCACGGATGTGATTCGGCCCGAACCGTGCTCCGGAGCGGTAGGAGACCCCGCTGTCGAACGGAACCCCGGCGACCACGATGTCGGCGCGTCCGACCTGGTCCAGACGCGGGAGCCTGGCGAACCCGTCGCGCCCGGCGTACCTCGGGATCAGCGAACTGTCGACAGGACCAATCGGAACCACCACGGCGACCTCCTCGACGCACCATACTCATCCAAGAGTTGTTCTGGATGAATCCTTAGTTGCCTATTTGACAACTTTCGATGTGCGCGAATCTAGCAGCCGCGCAGGACGCACGTCAAGGCCTCGAACCGGATCTCGTCCTCAGCACCGGCGCAGGGCCGGCGATCGGCCTCCGACGGCTCCCGCGGGGTCTCGCCGTCAGGCCCAGGCCGCGGGCGCGAAGACCCAGATCAGCTCCGCGCCCTCGTCGCCCTCGGTGCGCCAGCTGTGCGGCTCGCTGCCGCGGAAGGTGACCGTGTCGCCGGGACCGAGTTGCCAGTCCCGATCCGAGAAGCGCACCGAGACCCGCCCGCTCAGCACGTGCAGCACCTCGACCTCGGCAGCGATCGTGTACAGCTGCCCGCCACCGTGTCCGCCGGCGGAGACCGTCGAGCGCATGACCTGCACGCGCGACTCCCCACGGGGCGAGAGCAGCCGCTCCTCGACCCCCGTGCCGCCGAAGTTGATCTGCGGGCCGGTGCCGGCCGGGACCACCCGCACCTCGGAGGCCTCGAACAGCGAGCCGACCGAGATCGAGAGCACGTCGCACAGCGTGATGAGCGACGCCACGCTCGGCGAGGTCAGATCGCGCTCGACGCGCGAGAGGAAGCCCTTGGTCAGGCCGGTGACCTCAGCGACTTCGTCGATCGTGAGGTACTGCGCTTTGCGCGCCGCACGCAACCGCGAACCGATCGCGACCGGTCGGCTGTTCGGATCCACGGGCAGGGAGCGCATGGATCCACACGCTACCCGAGTTCCCGGGCGCCCCGGTCAGCCCTCGCGAAGCGTCGCATGCGGGATCCGCTGCCGCATCACCCGCACCGCCTCCGGGCTGACGTCCACGAGCAGGGCGTCGCGGCCGAGCGCGGACGCGACGGCGCCCGCGGTGCCGGATCCGGCGAACAGGTCCAGGATCCGATCTCCCGGGCGACTCGACGCCTGGATCATGCGGCGCAGGATCCCTTCCGGCTTCTGGGTCGGATACCCGGTCTTCTCCCGCCCCGACGTCGGCACGATCGTGTGCCACCACACGTCCGTCGGGAGCTTGCCGCGCTCGCGCTTCGCCGCGCTCACCAGGCTCGGCGCCATGTACGGTTCGCGCTCGATGTCGTCGACGTTGAACACGTGCCCGCCCGGCGTCTTCACGTAGACGAGGATCGTGTCGTGCTTCGTGGGCCAGCGGGTACGCGGCTTGGCCCCGTAGTCGTAGGCCCAGATGATCTCGTTCAGGAAGCAGTCCCGCCCGAACACGGCGTCGAGCATGACCTTCGCGTAGTGCGCCTCGCGGTAATCGAGGTGCAGGTAGAGCGTGCCGTCGTCGGCGAGCAGCCGCCAGGCCTCCTCGAGCCGTGGCATGAGGAAGTCGCCGTAGTCGTCGAAGCGGTCGTCGTAGGCATGCAGCAGCTCGCGCACCCGTTCGTAGCGGTGCCCGTGGAAGCCGTGGTTGACCTCGCGGGGGCGCTCCTCGGGGGTGCGCTGTCCCGTTCTCAGGATGGATTTCGCGGATCCGCGGATTTCGGGCGCGGAATCGGTCGATTCCCCGGATCCATCCTGAGTTGCGTCCGCCGGTCGGTCGGCACGGCGACTCGAGACGGCATGCCGCTCCTGCGTGCGGCCGGTGTTGAACGGCGGATCCAGGTAGACGAGCGTGAAGGATCCGTCCGGCAGGGCGCGGGCGACGTCGAGCGCCTCCCCGTGCACGATCTCGACGACGCCGGTTCGCGCGCCCGAGTTCGATCCGGTCCCTGAGCTTGTCGAAGGGACCACGCCGTGGCCGGACGCTTCGACAGGCTCAGCGACCGGAGCTGCCTCGGCGACCTCGGCGACCGGCTCTGGAGCGCCGCTCACGGAACCCGATGCAGCCACGCCTCGGTGGCGAACTTCGTGCGCACCAGGTCCTCCGCCGCCTCGTATTCGTCGGCGGCGATCGTGCCGTCCTCGGCGCCGGTGACGGCGCGGAACGTGTCCTTGAATCGCTCGATGATCTCGGCGCGGCTGAGGCCGGTCTGGCTGCGCAGCGGATCCACCCGCTTGGCGGCCGAGGCGGTGCCCTTGTCGCTGAGCTTCTCGCGCCCGATCCGCAGCACCTCGGTCATCATCTGACCGTCGATGTCGTAGGAGAGCGTGGCGTGGTGCAGCACTCCGCCGTTCGCGAGGCGCTTCTGTGCGGCCCCGCCGATCTTGCCACTGGGGCCGGCGATGTCGTTGAGCGGCTGATAGACGGCGTCGATGCCGAGCGAGCGCAGCGCCTGCAGCACCCAGTCGTCGAGGAACGCATAGGAGTCGGCGAACGTCATGCCCTGCACGAGCGTCGCCGGCACGTACAGCGAGTACGTGATGATCTGCCCGGCGGCCATCATCATGGCGCCGCCGCCGGAGATCCGGCGCACGACGTCGAAGCCGTGCTTCGCTGCACCCGCCGGATCCACCTCGTTGCGATAGGACTGGAAGGATCCGATCACGACCGCGGATTCGTCCCACTCCCAGATCCGCAGCGTCGGGCGGCGCCGACCCTCGCCGACGCGCGTGGTGAGCACCTCGTCGAGGGCGAGGTTCATCCGCGGCGAGACGGCCTTGTCGTGCAGGATCTCCCAGTCGAAATCGCGCCAGCCCGGCGCCGTGACGAGGGCGCGGCGCACCGCGGTTCCGACGGCCTCCGGTGTGAGTCCGAGCAGCTGCGCGCCCGCGGGCAGCGCGGCGCGCACGGCGGCGGCGATGGCCGATGCGTCGGTCTCGACGGGCAGCCCCGTGACCGCGGCGTTGATGTCGTCGAGGGCGTCGTCCGGCTCGAGGAAGAAGTCCCCCGCCAGCCGGAAGTCGGCGATCGCGCCGTCCGTCACCTCGAAGTCGACGACGACCAGCTTGCCGCCAGGAACCTTGTACTCACCGTGCACCGGTCCAGCCTACGCGGCGCGGGTGATCGCACAGCGTCGCGATAGGCGGAAGAGGACCAGCGCCTCTGGCGAGCCGTGCGAGGCCGAGGGGGACGGCCCGACCAAATGCAGGAGTCGCCCGACCAAATGCAGGACCAAAATGCCGAACCGCCTCCAAATCAGAGGCGAGATGGGCATTCTCGCGTCTCGGTCCTGCAGATCGCGAGGGACGTCCTGCATTTCGCGGGCGAATCCGGTCGAAGCGAACCGCGGCTCAGTCGCGGGAGGGGACGTGCTTGTCGAGCCAGGCGAGCAGGTCGGCGCGCACCTCGGCCTGCTGCAGCTCGTTGAAGATCTCGTGGCGTGCGTCGGGGTACACGAGCGTGGTCACGTCGCTGAGGCCCGAGCGGTTGCGGTAGTCGTCGGCGAGGCGGTGCACGCTGCGCGGTCCGCCCACCGGGTCGTCGCGGCCGACCATGAGCAGCACGGGCACGTCGTGGGGGAAGTGCTTGCCCGGGCGGCCGTAGAGCCGGGCGGCCTCGATCGGCCCGAACAGCTTCAGCAGCGGCACCTCGGTCGTCAGCGGGTCGGCGCGGAACGCCTCCCACACCGCAGGGTCACGCGTGAGCCACTCCAGCCCGTGCGCGTCCGGCCCCTTCCATCGCGCGTTCAGCGGCAGCGAGTTGAGGTCGGTCGGGGTGCGGTGGGCGGATCCGGTGAGGATCACGGCGTCGTATGCGTCGGGATGTGCGTTGAGCACCATCTGCGCGAGGAACGACCCCCAGGAGTGCCCCAGCAGCACGAGCGGGAGCCCCCGGTTCTCGTCGCGGATGAGCTCGGTCAGCTGCCATTCGTCGGCGACGACCGCGCGGATGCCGCCAGGGCCGAGCCGACCCAACTTCGCCGCATCGCCGTGCTGCTTCATGCCCGTGCGCCCGTGCCCGCGGTGGTCGTCGGCGTAGACCGTGAAGCCGGCAGCAGTGAGCGCGGCGATCAGCGCGCCGTAGCGACCCGCATGCTCGCCCACGCCGTGCAGCAACTGCACCGCTCCACGCGGGGTGACGCCGGGGGCGGGATGGACGTCGTAGACGATCGCGATGCCGTGTGCGTCGGTGAACTCGGCGGTGCGGGGCTCAGCCATGCCCCGAGTCTACGGATCCGACGCCCGTACACCGCATCGAGTCGACAGATGACGCGGTCGGCGCCGCCCGCGGAGGCCGCGTCGCGGGGCCGACCCGCGTCGACGCGCCGGCTCGTGTCAGAGCCCGAGCGCGGCGCAGACCGCGCGGGCCTCCTCCAAGTCCGTGACCTCATGGCCGCCGCCGTCGTCGGCCGCGGATCCCATCCGCACGGATCCGGATGCGGCGACCGCGCGCTTGGCGGAGAAGTGCAGGGCGTCGACACCGGTCGCGGCGATCTCGGCCGCGTTCGCCGCGGTGACGCCGCTGCCGGCCATCACCTCGATCCGCCCCGCGGCTGCCGCGACCAGGGCGCGCAGCACGTCCACACCGTCGCACGCGGCCGACGCTCCACCCGAGGTCAGAACGCGCGTGAGGCCCAGGGCGAGCGCCACATCGAGCCCGGCCCGCGGATCGGGGGTGACATCGATCGCCCGATGCAGGGTGACGGCGGCATCGGCGCGCGCCTCGCGGGCCGCGTCGCGCAGCCGCGTCAGGACGTCGGCGTCGAGCTCGCCGGCGGCCGTCTGCGCACCGATCACGACACCGGCCGCGCCATGGGCGAGCATCCAGCGCACGTCGCGTTCCGCGGTCGCGATCTCCTCCGCGTCGTAGTGGAATCCGCCCGCGCGCGGGCGGACCAGCACGTGCACCTCGGGACCGCCATGCGATGCCGCCTCCACCGCGAGCTCGAGCGTCGCCGGCGACGGCGTGAGCCCGCCGAGGGCCAGGGCCTGGGTCAGCTCCACGCGGCGGGCGCCGATCTCGCGGGCGACGCGTACTCCGGCAGCGTCCTGAACGGCGACTTCGAGCGCGAGGGGCATTCGTCCATTCTCACCGGTCGCCGATGCGAGCGGAACGGGCGCGCAGGCATTTGTTCAGCCGCTTGCCTGACCACGATCGCCACGCTCCCCGAATACTTAGTTAGGCTATCTAAGCAATGACTACCGAGAACCTGCACGAGACCGCCACCGAACTGCGCCTCGCCACGTTCCGACTCGCCCGCCGCCTGCGCTCCGTGCGCGCCGTGGACAGCCGCAACACGGCGATGAGCGACGCCCAGCTCGGCGTGCTCGCCGCGCTCCGCGCGCACGGCCGCCACTCCCTCACCGCGCTCGCCGATCGCGAGCGCGTCACCGCCCCCACGATGAGCGCGGTCGTGACCGGGCTCGAGGAGCAGGGCTACGTCACCCGGATCCCCGATGACCAGGACCGGCGCCGTGTGCACGTGGAGATCACCGCCGCCGGTGAGAAGGTCGTGGTCGAGACGCTGGAGCGGCGCACGGAGCTCCTGGTCGCCGAGATCACCGAACTCGGCCTGACGAGCCGCGAGCTCACCGTGCTCCACGAGGCCAGCATCCTGATGCGGAAGCTGGCCGAGCTGTGAGCCAGATGTTCCGCTCCTTCGGGGTCTTCAACTACCGGATTTGGTTCTTCGGCGCGATCGTCTCGAACATCGGCGGCTGGATGCAGTCGACCGCGCAGGACTGGGTCGTGCTGACCGAGCTCACGCACAACGACGCCACGGCGATGGGCGCGACCATGGCGCTGCAGTTCGGGCCGCCCCTCGTGCTGGTCGGGCTCACCGGACGGGTCGCCGACCGCTTCGACCGGCGCCGGATCCTGCTCGTCACGCAGAGCACCCTGATGGCGCTCGCCATCGCGGTCGCCGTGCTCCTGCTCACGCACGTGATGACCCTGCCGCTCATGCTCGTGTTCGCGGCGTGCTTCGGCGTCGCGAACGCATTCGACGCGCCCGCGAGGCAGGCGTTCGTGTCCGACATGGTCTCGATGGAGAACGCCTCGAACGCCGTCGCGCTGAACTCCGCGTCCTTCAACATGGCGCGCCTGATCGGCCCTGCCGTCGGCGGCCTCGCGATCGTCGCCCTCGGATCCGGCTGGGTGTTCGTCGCGAACGCGGCCACGTTCCTCGCGATGATCGTGGCGCTGCTCCTGATCCGCACCCGCGAGCTCATGCCCCGCCCGAAGAACCGCCGCGCCGGCGGGCTCATCGTGGGCATGCGGTACGTGGGCAGCCGGCCGGATCTCCTGGTCGTCTTCGCGATGGTCTTCCTCATCGGCGCGTTCGGCATGAACTTCCCGATCTTCGCGTCGACCATGGCGCTGGAATTCCACAAGCAGGCAGACGGATACGGCGTGCTCAGCTCGGTGCTCGCGATCGGATCCCTCACCGGGGCCCTGCTGGCCGCACGCCGCGATCGTGCCAGGGTGCGGGTGCTCATGATCGCCGCCGGCGGGTTCGGCGTCGCATCGATCGTCTCGGCGCAGATGCCGAACTACGTCTCCTACGCCGTCACGCTCGTGTTCGTCGGATTCTCCACGGTGACCATGCTCACGACGGCGAACGGATACGTGCAGACGACTACGGATCCGGCTCTGCGCGGCCGCGTGCTCGCGCTGTACATGGCCGTCGTGATGGGCGCGACCCCGATCGGCGCCCCGATCGCGGGCTGGGTGGCCGACGCGTTCGGGCCGCGCGCGGCGATCATGGTCGGCGGCGCCGCGGGACTGCTGTCGTTCGCGATCGGCGCCGGCTGGATGCTCTACTCCGGGCGGCTGCATCGCCGGGAGGAGTCCCGCTTCCTGCTCACCCTCGATGAGACGCGTCCGGTGCGGGTGGTCGAGGCGATGCGGCGCGCCGTGACCCCGCCGATCACGAGCGCGACCACGCCGATCCGGGTCGAGCCGCGCGCGGCGGGCTCGAACGCCGGGGAACGCCCCGACGGAGTCGGCCGCCACGGCTCGGGCGACGACGAGTGAGCGACGCATCCTCGGCCGAGAACGCACGTGCCCGTCGTTCGCTGCTGCCCGCGCTCGGCGCGCTCTCGGCGTTCGGGCCGCTCTCGATGGATCTGTACATTCCGGCGCTGCCCGCGCTCGGCCACGAGCTGCACACGACGGAGGCGCTCGCCCAGGTGACCATGAGCGCGTGCCTCATCGGGCTCGCCCTGGGCCAGCTGCTGTGGGGTCCGATCAGCGACCGCTACGGGCGCCGCCGTCCACTGCTGTGGGCCGTGGCGGGCTTCGCGGTCGCCTCGCTCGTGTGCGCGGTCTCGCCGTCGATCGAGCTGCTGATCCTGGTGCGACTGCTGCAGGGGCTGTGCGGCGCAGCGGGGATGGCGATCGCCCGTGCCGTCGTGCACGACGTGTACGCGGGGGCGGAGGCGACAGCGGCGTTCGCCGCGCTCACGGCGATCGCGGGCGCGGCCCCGGTGCTCGCGCCTCTGCTGGGCGGCGCACTGCTGACCTTCACCGACTGGCGCGGCCTGTTCGTCGCGCTGGGCGCGATCGGCGCATTGCTGCTGCTGACGGCGGCACTGTTCGTGCCGGAGACGCACCCCCGCGCCGAACGCACCACCGGCGGGCTCGGCAACGACCTGCGCGGCATCGGGGCGGCTCTCGGCAACGGGCCGTTCATGGTGTTCGCGCTCACCCTGGGCCTGGCCTCTGCCGGGTTCTTCACCTATCTGCAGATGTCATCGTTCGTGATGCAGAACCAGTTCGGCGTCGATGCGCAGGGCTTCGCGCTGATCTTCGCCGTGAATGCCGGAGGCATCATGCTGGGCGCCTGGATCAGCCGGCGCCTCGCGCGCCGCCCTTCGAGGACCTCAGGGACCGAGGGCCGCGGCCGCCTCGACGCTCGCCGCGTCGTGCTGATCTCGCTCACCCTCGGCACCGCAGCAGCCGCGGCCGTGCTGCTGAGCGGGCTGCTGCACAGCCCGCTGCCGTGGCTGCTCGCGCCGCTGTTCCTGCTCGTCGGCCTGCACGGCGTGAACAACCCGACACTGACCGCCCTGGCGCTGGGCCGCATCACCCGCGGGGCCGGATCCGCCTCCGCCGTGCTCGGAACACTCGCCGCGTTGCTGGGCGCGCTGGTGCCGCCACTGCTGTCGCGGGCGGGGGTGTCCGCGACTCTGATGGGCGCCACCATGCTGGTCGCGTTCGCCGCCGCGCTGGCCCTGCTCGCCGCGACCGGGCGCATCACACGCGCACGAGGCTGACCGGATCCGCCCCGCGCCCGATCGCGACCGGCCCACCTCCGCTCACTGGTCGCAAAGTGCGGCCTCGCCCGCGGCAAAGACGCAATTCGCGTCCAGTGAGCAGGGTGGAACTGCGAAGTTCTTACGGATCCGTGATCTCGGCGCCCCTCGAATCCCGGGGATTCGTACGCTGAGTGCATGACCGGATCCGCTTCGCGCGACAGGGCAGGGGCCGCAGCCGCCGGCACCGCCGCGGCCCTGCTCGGGATCGGCGCCGGCGAGCTCATCGCGACGCTGCTGGCGCCCTCGTCCAGCCCGTTCGCCGTGGTCGGCGGCACCCTGATCGACGCCGCCCCGGCCTGGGCGAAGGACACGGCGATCGCGTTGTTCGGCACCGGCGACAAGGCGGCGCTGCTCACCGGGATCGCGATCGTGCTGCTCGCCGTGGCGGCCGCGCTCGGACTCTGCGAGCGACGCTGGCGCGGCATCGGCGTCGCCGGATTCGTGGTTCTCGGGGCCGCAGTCTCGCTGCTCGCCCCGCTGCGTGCCGACGCCGCCACCCTGTCATGGCTGCCGGCGCTGCTGTCCGGGATCGCCGCCGCCCTCGTGCTGCGCATGCTCGTGAAGCGTCTACCCGACCGCGAGACTGCATCTGCGTCGCGAGACAGCAGACGAGAACCGCAGTCTCGGAGCGCAGAAGCAGTCTCGCTGCTCCGGGGCGAGGCAGAACCGACCAAGCCCGACGGGCTGCCCGCCGTGATCGCGGCCCCAGCCGCAGCCGCAGCCGCTGCCCCCGCATCCGCCACCGGTGCCTCGCGCCGCCGCTTTCTGGCGTGGACCGTCGGCACCGCCGCGGTCGGGATCCTCGCGGCCGTCGCCGCCACCGCCGGCCGGGCCGGATCCGTCGCCGTCGGCACCGTGCGCGCCGCACTGCACCTGCCGAAGCCGACCACTCCCGCCGCTCCGATCCCGGCCGGCGCCGCGCTGAAGGTCGACGGCCTGAGCCCGTTGATCACCCCGAACGCCGACTTCTACCGCATCGATACCGCGCTCGTCGTGCCGCAAGTGGATCCCGCGAAATGGCGGCTGCGCATCCACGGCATGGTCGCGCACGAGGTCGAGCTGACCTGGGATGAACTGCTGGCGCTCCCGCTCATGGAGAACGCCGCAACGCTGTCCTGCGTGTCGAACGAGGTCGGCGGCGACCTCATCGGCAACGCCGTCTGGCTCGGCTACCCGATCCGCGAGCTGCTGGCGAAGGCGCAGCCGTCCGCCGACGCCGACATGGTGCTGTCCACCTCCGCAGACGGTTTCACCGCGGGTACGCCGCTGGAGGCGCTCACCGACGACCGCGACGCGCTGCTCGCGATCGGCATGAACGGCGAGCCGCTGCCGTTCGAGCACGGCTTCCCGGTGCGCATGGTGGTGCCGGGTCTGTACGGATACGTCTCGGCGACGAAGTGGGTCACGGATCTGGAGGTCACCCGCTTCGACCGTGCCACCGCGTACTGGACGGCGCGCGGCTGGTCGGAGCGCGGCCCGATCAAGCTCGAATCGCGCATCGACGTGCCCCGCGGCCCTGTCTCGGCCGGCGACACGGTGATCGCGGGGGTGGCGTGGCAGCCGCACGCCGGCGTCTCCGCGGTCGAGGTGCAGGTCGACGACGGCCCGTGGCAGCGCGCCGAACTCGCCCCGGCGATCTCCGCCGACACCTGGGTGCAGTGGCGGCTGCCGTGGACGGCGACGGCCGGACAGCGCACTCTCCGCTGCCGGGCGATCGGCGCCGACGGCACCGTGCAGACCGCGCAGACCGCTCCCCCGGCGCCGGACGGCGCGACCGGCTGGCACACGATCGGCGTCACGGTGAACGCCTGAGCCGCGGAAATCGCGTCGACAAGCACACCTTCCCCACAGTCGCTGGTCGCAGAATGCGGCTTCCGGGACGACAAGGGCGCAATTCGCGACCAGCGAGCAATGAGTAGCGAGCAATGACTAGCGACCAGCAAGCCGGCCCGGGATCCTCACGGAATCGATGCGCTTCACTTGCTTCACGAATTTGTGAAATCGGCGTAGCATCACCGCCATGAACACGATCATCCGCACCGACGGCCTCACCAAGCACTACGGCCGCGTGCACGCGCTCGACGGACTGGACCTCAGCGTCGACGAGGGCCAGGTGCACGGCTTCCTCGGCCCGAACGGGGCCGGCAAGTCCACCACGATCCGGATCCTGCTGGGCCTCGCCCGAAAGACCGGCGGATTCGCCACGGTCTTCGGCGAGGACCCCTGGACATCGGCGGTGAGCATCCACCGCCGCGTCGCCTACGTGCCCGGCGACGTCAGCGTGTGGCCGAATCTCTCCGGCGGCGAAGCGATCGACTTCCTCGCGCGCCTGCGGGGAGCTGCGACCAAGGACGCCGCCTACCGCGCGGAGCGGGAGCGCCTGATGACGGCGTTCCAGTTCGACCCGCGCAAGAAGGGCCGCGCCTACTCGAAGGGCAACAGGCAGAAGGTCGCCCTCATCGCCGCCTTCGCGGTCCCCGCCGACCTGTACATCCTCGACGAGCCGACCAGCGGGCTGGATCCGCTGATGGAGGTCGTCTTCCGCAACGAGGTGCAGCGGATCCGCAGCCGCGGGGCGACCGTGCTGCTGTCCAGCCACATCCTGTCGGAGGTCGAGCTGCTCTGCGACCGTGTCAGCATCATCCGCGCCGGACGGATCGTGGAATCGGGCACGCTCTCGGAGCTGCGCCACCTCACCCGCACCGAGGTCTCGTTCGAGGCAGCGGATGACACGGCCCTCGCCGGCATCCCCGGCGCGCACGACGGCACCTTCGACGACGGCCGGGTCCGGTTCACCGTCGACAGCGACGCGGTCCCGTCGGTGCTGCCCGCGCTCGCCCAGCGCAGCGTTGCGGGCCTGCGCATCGAGCCGCCCTCCCTGGAGGAGCTGTTCCTGCGCCACTACGGCGACGACCTCGCCGCACTGCGCGCCGCCGAAGAGGTCCCCTCGACAGGCTCCGGGACCGACACTCGCGCCGCGCGTCGCGCCGCCATGAAGGAGTCATGATGGGCGCCCTGCTCCGGCAGCGCCTGCGCCGCGACTGGCTGCAGGTGCTCCTCTGGATCCTCGCCACGGTCCTGATGACCGCCGCGGGCTATTCGGGAGTGACCCAGTCCTACGCCACCCACGCCGACCGGGTCGAAGTGCTCGCCGCGGTCATGGCGAATCCCGTCATCATGATGTTCCGCGGCCTGCCGTCCGGTGCCTCGGAGGGACAGTTCCTCTCGTTCGAGGTGCTGCCGTGGCTGACGATGCTCGCCGCGCTGATGAGCACCTTCCTCGCCGTCCGCCACACCCGCGGTGACGAGGAGTCGGGCCGCACCGAGCTCGTCGCCGCCACCCCCGTGGGGCGCGCTCTGCCGACCATCGCCACGATCATCCACGGCGCAAGCGCGAACATCGTGCTCGGCGTGCTGGTGGCGGTGACGCTGATGGGATCCCGACTCGACGCGGCCGGATCCTGGCTCATGGGCGCGACCTCCGGGGCCACGGGCATCGCCTTCCTCGGCATCGGACTTCTGGCCGCCCAGCTCATGCGCACGTCGCGCGGAGCCAACGCGCTCACCGTGTGGATCCTGGTCGGCACGTTCCTCGTGAACGGGATCGGCAACGTCGCAGGCACCCCCAGCGACGACCTCACCCGGATCACGAGTTCCGGTCTCGTCTGGGCCTCGCCGTTCGGCTGGGCCGAGCAGGCGCGCCCGTACGACACGAACGACGGCTGGCCCGTCCTGCTCGGACTCGCGTTCGGACTGGTCCTGGCGATCGTCGCCGTATCGCTGCAGTCGGTGCGCGACATCGGGGAGGGCTTCGTGCCGGCCCGGCCCGGTCTGGTGCACGCCAGGCCCGCCCTGTCGACGCCGCATGCACTCGTGTGGCGACTGACCAACGGCGCCATCGTCGGCTGGGCCATCGGCGGCGCGCTCACCGGGGTGCTCGCGACCAAGCTGTCGGGGCTGGCCGGGCAGATCTCGGGCCAGAATCCCGCGGTGCAGCAGGTCCTCGACAAGATCGGCAAGGCGGGCGATCTCGAGGAGACCGTCGTCTCGGTGTTCTTCACCATGATGGGGATCCTCGCCGCATGCGCCGCCGTGCAGATCGTCGCGCGAGCCAGGCAGGAGGAGGCGCACGGCACGGCCGAGAACGTGCTCGCGCAGCCGGTCGGGCGCGTGCGCTGGCTGTGCGACTACCTGCTGGTGGCGATGTTCGCGATCGCGATCATCGTCGCGGCGGCGATCCTCGCGGGGTACGCCGGGCTCGCCGGCAACGAGCACGCGTCCTCGCTGATGCAGGTGGTCACCGTGGTCGGGCTCGGTCAGGGCCTCGCCGCCTGCGTGTTCATCGTGCTGACCGGGCTCGTGTTCGTGCTGGTGCCCCGCGGCACGATCGCCGCCGCCTGGGCGCTCCTGCTCCTGGCGACGCTGTTCGGCCTGTTCGGTCCGCTGTTCGGGCTGCCGGAGTGGACCACGCGGTTCTCGCCGTTCTCGGTCGCCCCCATCGTCTCGAACGGCACCACGGATCTCCGCGGCACCTGGTGGCTGGTGCTCGTGGTCGCTGCGGGCGCGGCGGCGGCGCTGGCGCTCATGCGCCGTCGCGAACTGCAGGTGGCGGGCTGAGACGGATCCGTCTCGCGCCGGCTTCCACGAGAAACCACATCCGACATGACACACCACGGCAGAGATGATGTCTCACGCAGGATCTGGTTTCTCGCGGAAACGTCGGCGCCGCGGACGGCCATGATGGAGAGGGAGGGAGAGCGATGACCGAGCAGAAGGATCCGGCACCGGGGGCACAGGACGGCGTGGATGCGGGCGCCATGTCCGCGCAGGACGGTTCGCACGCGGCTCGCGCGGGCGGCAGCCGCACGGCCGACGATCACCGCGCGATCGACGCGGCGGAGTCGGCCGCCGCCATGATCGCCTCCGTCGGCTTCCCGCGGATGCCCGGGCGCGTGCTCATGGCGCTGATCGCGGCGCCGGCCGAGGGCTACACGGCGGCCGGGCTCGGCGAGCGCCTGGGCGTGAGCGCGGCCGCCGTGTCGAACGCGGTGCGCTACCTGCAGACGCTGCAGGTGATCCGCCGGATCTCCCGCCCCGACCAGCGCCGGGATCACTACGTGATCGTCCCCGACACCTGGTACAGCCTGCTCAGCAACAACGGACCGATCTACGAGCGTCTCGCGACCCACATCGACGCCATCGGCGACGCCAACCACGATGATGCTGCGGCCGTCGCCCGGGCGGCGGAGATGGCGGAGTTCTTCCGCTTCATGTCGAGCCGCATGTCGCAGCTCGTCGCCGAATGGGAGGAGCATCGCAACGCCCTCCGCGACGGGTGAACCCGCGCGGCGCGCTGCAGGCCCTCGACCGAGCCACCCCTTCCCACGCCCCTCGACGAAGCCGACCCTTCCCAGGGCCCCCGACGAAGCCGCCCCTTCCGAGGTCGTTGAGCGAGCACGGCCGAAGACCGAGCGAGACGAAACGCGGTCACCCGCAAGGGCACCGCGTTTCGTCTCCGTCGCCTTCGGCGTCGTCGCTCAACGACCCCGGGTGAGGACTATCGCCTCAGCTCCCGAGCACAACCCGGAGCTGCTCGAGCGCCCAGTCCAGCTCGGTCGCGCGCACCACGATGGGCGGGGCGATGCGGATGGTCTGACCGTGGGTGTCCTTCACGAGCACCCCCCGGTCCAGCAGCTTCTCCGCGATCTCGCGGCCTGTGCCGCGGGCCGGATCGATGTCGACGCCGGCCCAGAGACCCGCGACGCGCACCTCCGTGACCCCGTGGCCGAGGAGCGTCTCGAGCCCTTCGCGCAGGTGCTGCCCGAGCGCGCGGGCGCGCTCCTGGAACTCCCCCGACTCGAGCATCTCGACCGCGCGCAGTCCGACGGCCGCGGCGAGCGGATTGCCGCCGAAGGTGGATCCGTGCTCGCCCGGGCGGATGACGCCCAGCACGTCCTCGTTGCCGACGACCGCGGAGACGGGGAGGATCCCGCCGCCGAGGGCCTTGCCGAGCAGGTACAGGTCGGGCACGACGCCCTCGCGGTCGCACGCGAAGGTCTCGCCGACACGACCGAGGCCGGACTGGATCTCGTCGGCGATGAACAGCACGTTCCGCTCGGTGCAGATCTCGCGCACGCGGCTCAGGTAGCCCTCGGGCGGGATGACCACGCCGCCCTCGCCCTGGATCGGCTCGATGAGCACGGCGACGGTGTCGTCGGTGATGGCGGCGGCGATCGCCTCCGCGTCGGCGTACGGCACCGCATCGAAGCCGGGCGTGAACGGACCGAACCCGTCGCGCGCCGACTCGTCGTCGCTGAAGCCGACGATGGTCGTCGTGCGGCCGTGGAAGTTGCCGTGCGCGACGACGATGCGCGCCGCATCCGGGCGCACGCCCTTGACGCGGTAGCCCCAGGCGCGCGCGACCTTGATGCCGGTCTCGACGGCCTCGGCGCCGGTGTTCATCGGCAGCACCAGGTCCTTGCCGCACAGTCGCGCGAGCGCGGCGGCGAACGGCTCGAGCCGGTCGTTGCGGAAGGCGCGGCTGGTGAGTGCGACGCGGCCCAGCTGCTCCTCGAGGGCGGAGACGAGTGCGGGGTGACGGTGCCCGAAGTTCACGGCGGAGTACGCCGCGAGCAGGTCGAGGTAGCGCTTGCCCTCGACATCGGTCACCCAGGCGCCCTCGGCGCGGGCGATCGTGACGTCGAGCGGCGCGTAGTTGCGCGCCACGTGCGGCTCGGCGCCGGCATCGGGATCCTGCCCGCCGATCGTCCCGTGCTCTGCGTACTCCCTGACCTGCTCGGGCGTCATCACGCGCCCCGCAGTTCCAGGGTGCAGCACTTGATGCCGCCGCCGCCGAGCAGCAGCTCGCTGAGGTCGACCGTGAGCGGGTTGTAGCCGCGCTCGCGCAGCTGCTTCTCGAAGCCCGTGGCACGCGGCGAGATGATCACGTTGTAGCCGTCGCTCGCCGAGTTGAGGCCGAACACGGCGCCGTCCTCGTCCGAGACCAGGATCGCGTCGGGGAAGCGCTCGGCGAGGATCCGCTGCGAGGCGTCGTCGAAGGCGTGCGGCAGGTAGGCGATGTTGGCGGCCTCGGGCCCACCGTTCTCCTCGCCGATCACGGGGTCGAGCACGGTCAGCGCCGTGTCGAGGTGGTAGAAGCGCGGGTCGACGAGGGTCAGGGTCACGACCTCGCGACCGAAGACCTCGCTCACCTCGCGGTGGCTGTCACCGGCGGAGCGGAAGCCCGTGCCGGCGAGGATCACGTCACCCGCGAGCAGGAAGTCGCCCTCACCCTCGTTGATCTCCTTCGGCATGACGGTGTCGAAGCCGTGGGTGCGGAACCAGTCAGCGAACGCCGGGGACTCGCCCTGGCGCTGCTCGTAGTAGAACGAGGGCACGTAGGCGCGGCCGCCGATGACGAAGCCGCCGTTGGCGGTGTAGACCATGTCGGGGTAGCCGGCGAGCGGCTCGATGAGCTCGACCTCATGGCCCAGCTCGAGGTACAGGTCGTACAGCTTCTGCCACTGCGCGACGGCCTTGGCCGTGTCGGTGGGGTTCGCCGGCTCCATCCACGGGTTGATGCTGTAGTTCACCGTGAAGTGCTCGGGCTTGCACATCAGGTACCGGCGGTGGTGCGCGGTACGGGCCGGCGTGACGGTGGCGGTCTCAGGCGTCGACATGAGGCTCCTTGCGAATCTTCGGTCGCGGCGGACGCTGTCCTGAGGCCCGGCGGTCCTTCGATCCGGTACATCGCGGATGTGCGGAGAAGGTGCGACACGGGCACGCCGTCGACCATTGTCTCATCCGAGCCTGGACGTGTCCGTCACGCCGCGGCTCCGGCTCAGATCACCGCCGCGCTCCAGTCGTCGGGGTTGCCGTAGCGGTGCGCGGTGATCGCGATGGCCTGCTCGTGCAGGAAGGGCAGCAGCTCGATACGGCCGGCCGTGGTCACCTCGCCGGCGAAGATCGCCAGATCCGGATCCCCCTGCACCGCCGCGGCGAGCGCAGAGTGCAGGGCAGCCACGTCATCCGCCGCTCCCACGATCCGCACGCGGTTCGGCCGCTGCGGGGCGCCCTCGACAACGGCCCCCCTCTCGCTCCCGTCGCGATGTCCGCCGCTCTCCGCCCGGCCTTCCGGCAGGTGCTGCGACGCGAGCAGACTGGATCCGAACGGAACGGGTCCGTCCGCCGTCGCTGCAGGTCCCGTGAACCGCTGGATCCACTCCGCGTCGCTCTCCACGAACACGGTGACGCCGGCTTCGCCCAGCACGCGGCGCACCGCGGCGGGCAGGCCGATGGGCGAGGAGAGCGTGAACGCTCCCCCGCCGCGGATCGCCGCGATCGCGACGCGCAACAGCGCGCGCAGAGGCGCCTCTCCGGTGGCGCGCACGGCGACTGGCACCGAGCGGTAACGGAACAGATTGCGCTCCACGCCGAGGCGCGAGACGTCGCGCACCCGCCCGAACTCGCGGTCCCACGCCAGCGCGTCCGCCAGCGCGGCACGACGCAGCCATTCGAACGCGGTGTAGTCCAGCGACGGCTGGGCCGCCTCGATGAGCGCGGTGATGCGCGAGTCCAGTCCGCGCAGGTGCAGGGTCGTGGATCCGGCCCCGCCGGTGTCGCGCCAGGATCCCAGCCCGATCAGGTGGTTCGGCCCGCCCGCCTTCGCGCCGGTGCCGACCGAGGAGCGCTTCCAGCCGCCGAAGGGCTGGCGCTGCACGATGGCGCCGGTGATGCCGCGGTTCACGTACAGGTTGCCGGCCTGCACGCGGTCGAGCCAGAGCGCGAGGTCATCCGGATCCTGCGTGTGCAGTCCCGCCGTGAGGCCGTAGTCCACGGCGTTCTGCAGCTCGACCGCCCGCGCGAGCGTCGGGGCGTGCATGACGCCGAGCACGGGACCGAAGAACTCCTCGCGATGGAAGCGCGACCCCGGCTGCACGCCGAGGCGGATGCCGGGCGTCCACAGCCGCCCCTCGGATCCGGGGATCTCGCGCGGCTTCAGCAGCCACTTCTCGTCCGGACCGAGCTCGGTGAGCGCCCACTGCAGCTTGCCCTGGGGCGGCTCGATGACCGGCCCGACCTCGGCGCGCGGATCCTCGGGCCAGGCGACGTGCAGGGACCGGGTCGCGTCGACCAGCTGGCGGGCGAACCGCTTCGACCGCCCCACGGGGCCGACCAGGATCGCCAGCGATGCGGCGGAGCACTTCTGCCCGGCATGCGCGAACGCGCTCTTCACGAGGTCGGCGACGGCGAGATCCAGATCCGCCGACGGGGCGATCACGATCGCGTTCTTCCCGCTCGTCTCCGCGTGCAACGCCAGGTCGTGCCGCCAGCTGCGGAACAGCGCGGCGGTCTCGAAGGATCCGGTGAGGATCACCCGGTCGACGTCGGCGTGCGCGATGAGTTGCCGGCCGAGTTCGCCCTCGGAGATGTCGACGAAGGCGAGCAGGTCGCGCGGGATCCCCGCATCCCAGAGCGCCGCGGCGATCACCGCCGCCGAGCGCCGCGCCTGCGGAGCCGGCTTGAACACGACGCCGGATCCCGCAGCGAGCGCGGCGAGCACGCCGCCCGCGGGGATCGAGAGCGGGAAGTTCCAGGGCGGAGCGACCACGGTGACCCGGGACGGCACGAACGCGGCTCCGGGGATCGCGTCGAGCTCGCGGGCCTTGGCCGCGTAGTAGCGCGCGAAGTCGACGGCCTCGCTGACCTCGATGTCACCCTCGGAGACCACCTTGCCCGTCTCTGCTGCCGCGACCTCGATGAGCTCGGCACGGCGCGACTCGAGCACCGCGGCGGCCCGCAGCAGCACTTCGCCGCGCTCGGCCGCGGGTCGCGCGCCCCAGGCGCCGGCCGCGGCGCGCACCCGGGACAGGATCCGCTCCAGCTCCGCCTCCTCGGTCACACGCGCACTCCGCACGAGTCCGTCGCCGGCGGTGGAGACGGGGATGCGGGCGAGGATCTCGCGCACCCACTCCCGGTTCGCCGGCAACGCCGGGTCGGTGTCGACGGCGTTGCGGAAGCCGGGAGCGCCTGCCGCGACGGCGGACTCGTCCTCGCGCGCCGCGAACACGGCCGTCTCGACGAAGGTGTCGCCGGGGTCCACGGCCTCGGCGATGCCGAGCACCGCCTGGGTGAGTGCGGCGGATTCCGCATCCGGATCCGTGGTGAGCGCGGCGGACTCGTGGACCGGGGCGAGCCGGTTCTGGCGGCGGCGCGGGCGCGCGGGCAGCGCAGGGTCGGCGGAGCGCTCGAGCGACAGCGCGAACCGGTTGACCTCGCGGTCCAGGGCATCCGGATCCTCATGCAGGCGGAACGCCGCGGACAGGAAGTTCTCCGGGGAGGCGGTCTCCTCGAGGCGCCGCACGAGGTAGCTGATCGCGACGTCGAACTCGCGCGGCTTCACGACCGGCACGTACAGCAGCACATGCCCGACCTCGCGACTCACCGCCTCGACCTGCCCCTGCGCCATGCCGAGCAGCATCTCGAACTCGATCGGGGCGGAGCCGGATCCGGTGCCATCGGTCGTTGAGCGAGCGAAGCGAGACGAAACGTTGTCCGCAGGTGACCCCGTTTCGTCTCGGTCGCCCTGCGGGCGTCCTCGCTCAACGTCCACAGTGGGAGAGGACGGGTCCGGTCGCACCCCGCGGTCGCCGGCGAGCAGCCAGGCGTATGCGATGTCGAAGAGGTTGTGCCCTGCGACGCCGATGCGCACCGCCCGCACCGACTCCGGAGTGAGCGCCGCGTCCAGGCAGCGCAGGTAGTTCGCGTCAGTATCGATCTTGGTGTCGTAGGGCGCGGGCGTCCAGCCGTGCAGCGCCGCCTCGACCCGCTCCATCGCGAGGTTCGCGCCCTTCACGAGGCGCACCTTGATCGGCGCCCCGCCATGGTCGACCCGGTCCTTCGCCCACGCGGTCAGCTCGCGCAGCGCCGGCAGCGCATCGGGCAGGTAGGCCTGCAGCACGATGCCCGCCTCCAGATCCTTCAGCCGCGGATCCTCCAGGATCCGGGTGAACACGGCGATCGTGAGGTCGAGGTCGCGGTACTCCTCCATGTCGAGGTTGATGAATGTCTGACGGCTCTTCGGGCTCGACCAAGGGCCGGTCCCTGAGCCTGTCGAAGGGCCCGCCGCGGTCAGGTACAGCGGCAGCAGCCGCTCGGCGACCTGTTCGACGACCTCGTCGAACGCCCACATCGAGATGCGGCTCACGACCGCCGAGACCTTCACCGACACGTAGTCGACGTCGTCACGGCGGATGAGCTCGTGGATCCCGTCCAGGCGCCGCTGCGCCTCGTCCTCTCCGAGCACCGCCTCGCCGAGCAGGTTCAGGTTCAGGCGCGCACCGGTCGCCCGCAGCTTGGCGATGGTCGGGGTGAGCTTCGCCGGGCGGGCGTCGGCGATGAGGTGGCCGACCATCTCGCGCAGCACGGTGCGGGCGATCGGCACGGTGGGCGCGGGAAGCCCCTGCGCCACCAGGCCGCCCGCGCGGACGGCCGCACGCAGGTACCAGGGCAGGAACCCGGGCACGAGCGGAGCCACCCTGTTCAGCCCGGCGGCTGCCGCGCCCAGGCTCTCCGGGCGCATCACGTCATCCACGAAGCCGAGTGTGAACGGCAGCCCGTTCGGATCCCGCAGCACCCCGGCCAGCCGCTCGGCAGCCGGATCCGCGTGCGAGGCGGCGGCCTCGTCGATCCAGCGCTGGGCGAGGGCGACGGCCCGGCGCGCACGCTCGGTGTCCGCGGCGTTCAGCCACTGCGGCATCGGTTCGTCCTTCCCTCCCCGCGCCGTCGGGATGGGCGCGGAGTGCTCCCCTCCAGCATGGCGCTCCTCACCGTCCACGGCAGGGCGGCACGCCCTCCGCGCCTCTCTATATGCTGTGCTCGTGGGGGAAGAGGACGAGGCGGAGGCCGCGCCGCCGGCCGTCGCGGACGCCGCGACGCGCGCGGCGTCGGAGGCCCGTGCCACAGCGTGGGCGCGGAAGATGGCGGACCGCCTGCCGACGGGCTGGCTGATCAGCGGCGCCGGTGCCGTCCTGCTCGCCTCCACGGCGGCCTTCGGCGGGCTCGCGGAGGTGCCGAAGGCGCCGCCGCCGGAGCTGCAGGTCGGTCAGCACTATGTCGGATCCGACCTCGACATGTCGGTCGTCAGCGCGGCGATCGGCGGCGAGGTGCGTGGCACGAACCTCTACCCGGCAGAGGGGCAGCGCACGCTGGTCGTCGTCCTCGACGTCACGAACACGTTCGACAAGCCCCGCAGCGCCTCCGAGAAGGACACGCTCAAGGGGGTCGCTGTGAAGGACGTCAGCCTTCAGGGCTTCAATGCCAACCGGGTCGTCGATGGCAGCAATGTCTCCTACCTCCAGCCAGGTGTCAGCACCCGCGTGCGGGTCGCCTGGGTGGTGGATGAGGCCGAGGTCGCCCGCGGCGACGAGATCCGCGTCGTGCTGCCGGACTCGACGCACTACGTCGGCCAGCTCTTCACGCGCGGCGACTACTGGGCCGACATCCGCACGGGCGCATACGCGACGGTCCCGGTGGACCAGGTACCGGCCGAGGAGGAGGCGACGCCGTGACCGCTCCACCGCTCCCCGCCTCACCCGTGGTCCCACCGTCTCCCCCCACCCCGCCGGCGCGGAATCGCTGGCACATCGCAGGGGTCTGGGCGCTATCGGTCGTCCTGGTCGTCGCGGCATGGGGGCTCACCCAGGTGCAGAAACCCGACGACGCTCCCTACGACAGCTTCGTCAGCACCACGACGGTCGGTGAGCGCGCCACCACCCGGAATCTGGCGGTGACGGTCACCCGCGTCCGCGCAGCGCGCTCGGTATCCGACGGCGATCGCTGGCATGCAGATGGCACGTGGCTCGTCGTCGATTTCGATGCCGCCGCCGTCGTGGACCAGTTCGGAACCCTGCTGGCCACCTCGAACCTGCACCTCGGCGACCGCACGTACTCCGCCACGGAGCGCGGCGAGAGCGCCCGGAACATGGTGCTGATCACCGGCGTCCCGCGGCACGGGAGCATCGCCTTCGAGGTGCCCCCTGGGTCCCTGGAGGGCACCGCGACCCTGGAGTTCGCGGTGGACTACGACACGGACGCCGACGGCGTGATCGAGGTCGTGGTCGATCTCGATCAGGTCGCGATGCAGAACGAGGTCACCCTCGACCCGGAGGGGTGGGCGCGATGACGGACGACGCGACCCCCGTCCGGCGGGGTTGGTGGCGCAGCAACCTCCTCAGCCTCGGCGTGCTGGTGGTGCTGCTGCCGGCGACGGTGCTCGGCATCGGCTGGTGGAAATGGGA
Source organism: Microbacterium sp. 2MCAF23 (assembly GCF_052115565.1). Classification (NCBI taxonomy): domain Bacteria; kingdom Bacillati; phylum Actinomycetota; class Actinomycetes; order Micrococcales; family Microbacteriaceae; genus Microbacterium; species Microbacterium sp. 2MCAF23. The sequence continues at coordinate 130,367 of NZ_JBFRGY010000007.1, forward strand.
TCACGCGTTCCCCGGCTCGGGCCAGCCGGTCTGGGCCGTGGAGCCCGGGAATTCTGGCACCGTGGAGTTGCAGGGCGCGACCTGGGGTCCGGTGCGCTTCAAGGAGGTCGCCGACACCTCCGGACTCGACATGCCCCCGAACGCGAAGCTCATCCTCGTCGGCGTTCCGGTGGATCCCACGGGCGACAAGGGTCCGGGATGCTGGTCGCCCACGCTGGTCCAGAAGAGCACGGGGCGGGTCTGGCTGACGGCGCGCACCGAGCTCGGGCTGCTGTGGAACGACGACGAGCCCGAGGACTGCGTGCCGACGCTCGAGGGCGAGAAGGCCGAGCGCTACGAGCTGGTCCTCCCCTACGTCGTCCCGGACGATGTGGAGGGCCCGTTCTGGGTCGATGTGGAGCCGCTCTCCGCGAAGTCGAAGTACGTGCGCTTCAGCATCGATCCCTGAGTCCGGTGGCGGCCCCGGTCAGGCCGGTGGCACGGCCGGTGGCACCGGCGCGCCGGGCGGCAGCGCCGTGGTCCGCGACGACGCGGGTTCGCGCGGAGCGGCCGTGGGCAGCACCCCCGCGGCGGCGGTGATCGCCGCGGCGTCGACCTCGTCCTCCGTCGTAGGCGCGGCCGCATCGGTGCGCGCCTGCTGCGCGCGCCGCAGCATCCCGAACGTGGTGTCGTAGGCGCCGGCCACCACGGCGAGGCGGATCGGCTCCATGATCAGCGGCGGGATGAGAAAGATCACCGGCCAGTACACGTTCCAGAAGAGATCGAGGTCGTGCGGCCCGATCCAGCGGCTCACCCCGTAGCGCAGCCACGATTGCGCCACCACGATGACCGTGTGGAGCAGCGCATACGACGCGATGATGAGGGGCCCGGCGCGCCACATCAGCAGGATCGCGCGCCAGATCGGGAGGAAGCGCGAACCGAGTTCGGCGCCGAGGTCGCGCAGCCGCCGCATCACCGGGTTGGGCACCCGCGCGACGCGCTCATGCATCTGCGTGATGAGCCTGTGCTGGATCTGCAGCTTCTCCGCCACGATCGCCTGCCCGTAGACGACTCCGGCGACCGTGAGCCATGCCAGCGGCGCGAGGAGCACCGGCCCCGCCTGGCCGATCAGCCAGCCGACGCCGTCCCCGAGCCAGACGAGGGGAGGCAGCCAGCCTGCGAGCGTCGCGCGCGCCTCTCCGAGCCACGCCATGGCCGCACGCGTGTCGATCCAGGCGGTTACGGCGTCGGTGATGTCCTTCAGCAGCAGCACGGAGAAGAACACCCAGACGACCTCGCAGTACACGGCGAGCAGGGCCAGCACCCGAGGGAGCCTGTTCGCCCAGCGGCCCCAGGCCCAGCGCGCGGCGAAGGCCACGACGATGACGAGCACCGTCCAGACGTTGAACGACAGCTCGAGCACGTTGTCGCCCGGGTCGAAGGTGCGGTCGGTGCCGAGGGTGGCCCCGATCTCCTCGGTGTTCTTCGCGAGTGCGCGCAGTCCGTAGGCCTGGATGTCCTCGCGCAGCAGGCCCTGCGCGGCGTACACCGCGAAGAAGGGCAGGATGCTCGCCAGCAGAGCCGTGAGGAAACTGCGCCGCCGTTCCGCGGCCGTCTCGGGCACCGGCGCGACGCTCTGCAGCGCGCGCAGGCCGTCGCGCATGACGAGCAGCATCCCGACCAGGCTGATGAGGCGCGCGAGCACGGCGATCGGGAGGATCAGCAGTCCGCCGACCGAGGTGTACGCGCCCACGACGCCGGCGACCTCGTTCACCGCGTAGTGCACGAGGATTCCCGCGAGATACCAGGCCAGCAGCGCAGGCCACCGCATCCACAGCACCCGGCCGGTCGTCCGAAGTATCGCCCCCACGCGCTCAGATTAGCGTGCGAGCGCGCCGCCCTCGCGAGGAGGATCCGGCCTCGTGCGCTGGTTCGAGTCGCAGCGCTCAGTCCGCCCAGACGCTCGGCGCCGGGGCCTTCGTCGGAGGCAATGCGGACGCTGCGGCCCAGTCGTGGATCCAGTCCTCGACGCCCGGCACGTCTTCCGGGCGGCCCAGGGCTCCGAAGAACTCCTCGTGCGAGACCGTTCCGCCGGTGCGGCGCAGCATGCGTGCGCGCACGATCACCTTGGCGTAGACCTCGCCGTCGACGACCGCGCGGTGCTCCATGAACAGGGCCTTGTCGTCGTGTCCGATGAACCGGGACTCCACGTCGAAGCGCTGCCACAGTTCGAGCGACTTGCGGAAGGTGATCGTCTCGCTCGAGACCACGGCGTACCAGCCGCGCTCCTTCATGGCGTCGAACAGACCCGTGCGGATCAGCAGGTCCCACCGGCCGAGGTCGAACAGCGACAGATACCGGCCGTTGTTCATGTGCCGCAGGATGTCCAGATCCGTCGGCAGCGTGGTGAGACGGATCCGCCCGACGGCCGTCGCCGCCAGGGCCTGTCCCCGACGGGAGCGCCGGCGGGCGGAGAGGATGATGAGCAGGGTGCGCCAGATCACGTTCACACCGGGAGCGTAGTGAATCCGGCACGGATCCCAGGAATCGATTGTCGGATCCGCACAGTCACGGCACACCGTGTCACGCGGCGAAACGAGCCCGTAACGCCCGATTTCTCCTCAGCGCACGGCGCGCGTAGAGTCACGAACATGAGCGCCGAAGCCCTTCCCACCGTCACCGTCCGGCCTGTTCGCGATGTCGATGCCGAAGCCCTCGGCCGTGTGCACGCGAAGTGCTGGCACGAGACCTACGACCACCTGATCAGCACCGCGACGCTCGAGGCCGTCTCGCCCAAGCGCCTCGCCGAACTGTGGACGCACTGGGCCTCCCAGGGCGAGGAGTACCGCATGAGCGCGGCGCTCGTCGACGGCGAGATCGTGGGCTTCGTCGGATCCGGCCCGGCCCGTGACGAGAACCCGCCGGCCGAGCGCGAGCTCTACTTCATCTACCTGCTGGACGCCTGGCACGGCACCGGCATCGGCCAGCGCCTCTTCGAGGCGGCCGTGGCCGCCGGCGAGCACAGCTACCTCTGGGTGGCCGAGGACAACCCCCGCGCGCACCGCTTCTACGTGCGCAACGGCTTCGTCCTGGACGGCGCGTCGCAGCAGGAGCCGTTCCTCGGCGAGACCATCAAGGAAGTCCGCTTCGTGCGCTGACTCCTCTCAGCGCCTCTGCGTCGAGGCCCCCTCCGAGCATCCGCGCCCCCACGGGGGTTCGCTTCTCAGAGGGGGCCTCGATGCTGCGGGGGGGGTGAAGACGGACCCGACGCCCCATCGGGTGCTGCCGGTCAGCGGCCTGAGACCTGGCCGAACACCTTCGCGATGGGGGCGAGCACGAGCGGCCGGGCTGCGGCCCACCCGCCGGCGATCACGACGAGCGAGAGCACGAACACCCAGAAGCCGGTCCAGGTCACCGCGTCCTGCGCGGCGAACATGTGGTTCAGGTTCCGCAGCATGCCGGTGAGCAGCACGAGCGCCACGTGCACCACGATGAACGCCGTGAAGAACAGCATCGTCGGGAAGTGCACCGCGCGGGCGATCTCGATCGGATACGCCTTCGACAGGCCCTCCGCCTTCTTCGGCCACAGCCCCGACATCCGGAACCCCGTGGCGATCGCGACGGGTGCGGCGAGGAACACGATCGTGAAGTAGGCGAGCTGCTGCAGGCTGTTGTAGTTCACCCAGCCGTTCTCGGTCGGCCAGTCGAAGGAGACGTACTGGAGCGCGGCGGAGAGCGCGTTCGGGAACACGTCCCAGCTCGTCGGCACGATCCGCATCCACTGCCCCGTGACGAACAGCAGCACCACGAAGATCACGCCGTTGATGATCCAGAGCAGATCGAGACCCTGGTGGAACCACAGCGTGAGGCTGATCTTGCCCTTCGGGTTGCCGCGTGGCGTCCAGAACGCGGTCGGCCGCTTCTCGCTGCGCACGCGCAGACCGGAGCGGATGATCAGCGTCATCAGGAACACGTTGAAGAAGTGCTGCCAGCCGATCCAGCCGGGGATGCCGACGGGCGCGCCCGCGGGCAGGTGGTACTCGCCCGGGTAGGTCGTGAGGAAGTCCTGCAAGAACGGCAGGCTGCACAACGCCCGCACGATCGCGATCGCGGCGCCCGCCAGCACGGCGAGTCCCGCTGCAGCGAACAGCCCGCCGATCGCCTGCGGCCAGGTCGGGCGGGGCCTCGACGCCGGCTCTGCCGCGAGGCGGCGCGGGGCGGAGCCGTTCCAGACCGTCCGGGTGAACGGTAGCGGCGCGGACACGTCCGGGCGCGTGGCGACGGCCGTGGAGGGCGCGGCCGGCGCTGCGGCCTCATCCATGACGGCAGGCGCGACGGCGGCGGGCTCGGACGCCTCGGACGGAGCGGGCTCGGCCGCGCTCTCGACCACAACAGTTCCCGCCGGCGGCCAGGGATCCCCTCCGGCCAAGCGCGGCAGACCGCGGCGCAGGGCGGATCCATTCTGCGCCGCCACAGCGGCAGCAGTCCCTCCCGCGGCGGCCACGGGGACGCTCGCGGCCACAGGCGCAGCCACGGTCGCTGAGCCCGGCCCACGCGTCCCGGAGGCTCCGGACAACGCGGAGCGTTGGCTCGAGGGGGACGTGGGGCGCGAAGCGTCCGACGCGACAGGGCGGTTCCCTTCGACGAGCTCAGGGACCGGGCTTGCGGCGGCCAGCACTCCGGCCGAGCCTGCAGGAGGCCAAGACTCGCCGCCCGCGACCCGCGGCAGGCCACGGCGCAGGGCGGATCCGGCAAGCGGCTCGGGGGCGTTGAGCGAGGACGCCGCAGGCGACCGAGACGAAACGACGTCCGCCGGGGACCGCGTTTCGTCTCGCTCCGGCTGCGCCGGTGCTCGCTCAACGACCCCAGAAGTGGGTCCTGACTGCGCCGGTGCTCGCTCAACGACCCCAGAAGTGGGTTCCGACTCCGCCCGTGGTCGCTCAACGACCCCGGACTCGGGCTCCCCGCCCGCGACGGCAACCCCGGCGGGAGGCCAGGCCTCGCCGCCACGGGTGCGGGGCAGTCCCCTGCGCAACGTCGCCATCGCTACTTCTTCCGTGCGCGCAGCTGTTCGATCACCTGCGGCACGACCGTGAACAGATCGCCCACGATGCCGAAGTCCGCCACGTCGAAGATCGGCGATTCCGGATCCTTGTTGATCGCGACGATCGTCTTGGCGGTCTGCATGCCGGCACGGTGCTGGATCGCCCCGGAGATGCCGAGCGCGATGTACAGCTGTGGCGAGACCGAGACGCCGGTCTGGCCCACCTGGTGCGCATAAGGGATGTACCCGGCGTCGACCGCGGCGCGGGAGGCGCCGATCGCGCCGCCGAGCTCATCGGCCAGATCCTCGACGAGGGAGAAGTTCTCCTTGGATCCGAGCCCGCGTCCACCCGAGACGACGACCTTGGCGCCGCGCAGCTCAGGCCGGGACGACACCGCCTCGACGGCCTCGATCGGCTCACCCGTGGCCGCCGGGGCTCCCGACGGCTCCACCGCGAGCGCCTCGACACGAGCATCGGCCACGGCCTCCGCACGCGCGTCGATCGCGCCCTGACGCACCGTGATCACGGGGGCGCCGAACGTGGGAGCGGAGTCGGTGAGGAACGCCCCGCCGTAGACCGAGTGGTGCGCCACCACGCCCTCGTCGTCGCGGGAGACCCCGATCGCGTCGACGGACAGCGCCAGGCGCTCGCGCACGGCGAGCCGCGCCGCAGCGTCGCGGCCGGCGATCGAGTTCGACACGAGCACCGCGTCGGGGCCGACCTCGCGGTACGCGGCCTGCAGCGCATCGACCACGGGGACGGTGACGGATCCGGCATCGACGTCCGCAGTCAGCACCACCTGCGCGCCGGCGGCGGTGGCGGCGTCCACCGCCGCCTGCGCGGTGCCGGCGGGAGCGGCCACGAGCGCGACCGGGGAACCCAGTTGCGCCGCAGCGCCGAGCAGGCCCGCGGTCGAGGGCGCTGCCGCACCCGCCGGAGTCACATCCACGAGCACAAGAATCGAGTCAGAGGGGTACGCCATGGTCACACCAGCCTGTTCTGCGCGAGGAACTCGACGAGCTGTGCGGCCGCGTCGCCCTCATCCGTGATCTTCACGCCTGCCGCGCGCGGCGGCTTCTCGGCCACGGCTGTGAGGATGGTCTGCGGCGCCTCCGCCGGGTCGGCGCTCACACCGAGGTCGGCGAGGGAGAGCACCTCGAGCGGCTTCTTCTTGGCCGCCATGATGCCCTTGAAGTTCGGGAAGCGCGCGTCCGGCAGGGCCTCGGTGATCGAGATCACGGCGGGCAGCGGCGCGTTCACCTGCTGGGATCCGAAGTCCGTCGCGCGCGTGCCCGTGACGGCGTCGGTCGCGATCGCCACAGCACTGAGCGCGGTCGCCTGCGCGAAGCCGAGATGCTCGGCGAGCATCGCCGGGATCACTCCCCCGGATCCATCCGTGGAGAGATTTCCGGTGATGACCAGGTCGGGCTCGCCGCGCCGGATCGCCGCCGCGAGCACCGCCGCGGTCAAGCCCAGGTCGGCGCCGTGCAGCTCTGCGTCGACGACGTGCACAGCGGATCCGGCGCCGATCGCGAGTGCTCGCCGGATCGATGCGGTCGCCGACTCGGGAGCCATCGACAGCGCCACGACCACGGTCCCGGGGTTCGCGTCGGCGTAGCTCAGTGCGACCTCGAGAGCGCGCTCGGTGATCTCATCGAGCACGACCTCCCCCGCGCCGCGGTCCGCCAGACCCGTCTCCAGGTCGAGCTTGCGATCCCCGTACGTATCGGGAACCTCTTTCACCAGGACGTAGATCTTCATCGAACCTCCGTTTGCGCTTGCGACGAGTCTAGCGGGCGAGAGTTGTGGAATTCGATCTCACACTCGGTGACATTCAGTCTCACCAGGCAAGGCGGCCCGGCCACGCTCGCGCCACACGGCGCACCGAACCCGCGGCCACCGCCCTCTGCGCCCTCGACGGCGCCTTTCGGGTGCCAGCGAGCCGACGAGGATCCGTTTCCCGCCCCGGTAACGTAGGGGAATGGCCCGTCCGCATCCGCTGCCCGTCGACCCTCTCGCCGAGGCGAAGAGGCAGTGGCTCGCGCACGGCTGGGACCACGCCGCCGATGGCATGTCGCTGGTCACATCGGTCATGCGGGCCCAGCAGCTGCTGCTCGCCCGGGTGGATGCCACTCTGCGACCGTTCGCCCTGTCCTTCGCGCGCTACGAGGTGCTGCGACTGCTCGCCTTCAGCCGCACGGGCACCCTGCCGCTGTCGAGCGTGGTCGCGCGTCTGCAGGTGCACGCGACGAGCGTCTCCAGCACGGCGGACCGCCTGGTCCGCGACGGCCTCATCGCCCGGCACCGCGACCCGCACGACGGCCGCGCCGCCCTGCTGGAGCTCACCGAGACCGGACGCGAGCTCGTCGAACGGGCCACGACGGCGCTCAACGACGAGGTGTTCGCAGATCCGGGGATCACCCCCGAGGACGGCGCGGATCTCGTCGCGATCGTGGCGCGGATGCGCAAGGCCGCCGGGGACTTCGCGGACCCGCGTCCACAGCCGGATCCGCTCTGATGGGATCGTTCGTCCTGGAGCGGACGATCGCCGCACCCATCGAGCGGGTGTTCGCCCTCTCCCTCGACGTCGGTGTGCATGTCGACTCGATGGTGACGCACGACGAGCGCATCGCCGACGGCGTGCGCTTCGGCCGGATGACCGAGGGCGACACGGTCACCTGGGACGCCCGGCACTTCGGGATCCGCTTTCGGATGACTTCGCTGGTGTTCGACGTGGACGCGCCGCACGCGTTCTCGGACCGGCAGATCCGCGGCCCGTTCGCCGAGTTCCGGCACCGGCACACCTTCGAGCCGGCTCCCGCTCCGATTCCGGGGACTCCCGAACGCCCCGGCGAGCACGCGACCCTCATGCGCGACGAGATCGTGTTCCGCTCGCCGTTCGGCCCGATCGGGCGGATCGTCGACGCGCTCGTCATGAGGCGGTACCTGGTCCGGCTCATCCAGCAGCGGGGCGACACCCTCGCCGCCCTGGCGCTCGCGCCGTAGGCTGACGCGCATGACCGAACTGCGGATCCGTACCACCCTCATGTCCAAGGGATCGGCGGGAGCGATCGTGCTCACCGACGCACAGGTCGCCGAACTCAGCTCGGCGAAGGCGTTCCCCGTCGTGGTGACCATCGGCGGGAACTCTGCGCGGCTGCGGCTCTCGCGGATGGGCGGACAGAACCTCATCGGCTTCAGCAAGGCGAACCGTGCCGCGATAGGCATCGAACTCGACGAAGAGTTCGACGCGGTGATCACGCCGGATGTCGCCGAGCGCACAGTCGACGTGCCCGAGGCCCTGGCGTCCGCCCTCACCGACGCCGGGCTGACCGCCGCCTACGACGCACTCAGCTTCACCCGTCGCAAGGAGATCGCACTCTCCGTCGTCGATGCCAAGCAGGAGGAGACCCGCGACCGCCGCATCGCCAAGGCCCTGGACGAGCTGCGCAGCTGACAGCGGGTCCGCCCGCCCCAAGACCGCTCCTCAAACCCCGAAGCCGCACCCCTCACCCGCAGCCCGTTCAGTGGTCGCGAATTGCGGCTTCCCGCGCTGAAAGCCGCAATTCGCGACCAGCGAACGAACCGGCGAAGCGGGATCGAACCCGTTCGCCGACGGTGCGAACCGTACGAGTCGTCCACGGATGCCGGCGCGACCATCCCGCACGCGCGGCCAGTTAAGTTGTGCACAACTAACTTGTGTGCAATGCTTGCGGCATGGCTGCAACCGACGAGATGGTGTGCTTCGCGCTCTACGCGGCGACCCGCGCGACGACCCAGGCCTATCGCGTCCTGCTCGAACCGTGGGGCCTCACCTATCCGCAGTACCTGGTGCTCGTGACCCTGTGGCTGGACGGCGAGCAGACGGTCTCGTCGCTCGGCGATCGCCTGCAGCTCGACTCCGGCACGCTGTCGCCTCTTCTGCGCCGCATGGAGAGCAACGATCTGATCGAGCGCGAACGACGCTCCCCCGATGAGCGGGTCGTCTCGATCGGCTTGACCGCTCACGGCCTTCGACTGCGCGAGGAGCTCCGCGAGATCCCGCGGCAGATCGCCGAGGGCTTCGCCCTTCCCGATCGCACGAGTGCCGAAGACCTCATCCGCAGACTGCACACGATCTCGTCATCAATGCACGCCGTTGCCGCCGGCCGCGCGCCGCAGCCGTGACCCATTCGACCACCCCCCACATCGATCCGAAGGAGATCACCCATGGACGTCCTCTACACCGCCGAAGCCATCGCAACAGGAGCCGGCCGCAACGGCCGCGTCGTCACGACCGACCGCCGCGTCGAGCTGGACCTCGCGATCCCCCGCGAGATGGGCGGCTCGGGCGACGGCGCCAACCCCGAGCAGCTCTTCGCCGCCGGATACAGCGCATGCTTCCACTCCGCGCTCCATTCCGTGGCCCGTGCGCAGAAGGTGTCGATCGCCGATTCCTCCGTCGCCGGTCGCGTGCAGATCGGCCCGAACGGCCAGGGCGGCTATCAGCTCGCGGTGCGCCTCGAGGTCGTCCTCCCCGGTCTCGAGCAGTCCCAGGCGCAGGCTCTCGCCGACGCCGCACACCAGGTCTGCCCGTACTCGAACGCGACCCGCGGGAACATCGAGGTGACGGTCGTCGTCTCGGAGGACTGACCCCGCGGTCGCGGATCCTGACGGCCGCCGGCGCTGCCGAGCGGCGGGCTCAGTCGCCGTCGTACACGTAGGCGTCGAAGCGGGGCGGGATGTTCATGCGCTGCCAGGCGAGCTCCTCGTCACGGCGGGAGCGGTCTCCGGGGAATGCCCGGGCCGTGTGCCGCGGCACCTGACGGCTGTGCCCGGCGAGGTGCGCGACGGCCACGGCCTGCCCGCAGACCCGCGCGGCGGCGACGGCACTCGGATCCTGCGCCTGCCGCGCCGCCTCGTGGCAGGCGAACGCCTTCTCCCGCACGGCGTCGATGTCGAGCTCGCCGCGCAGGAACGCCTCCGCGGCGGCGAGCGCCTCCCGGGGGCGGGCGTCGTCGGGACGCTCGGCCTGGAACAGCGGCAGCAGCCGCTCGGCGCAGGCGATCGTCCAGCCGACCAGCTCTCGTCGGTCGCCCTCCGAAAGACGCAGATCGTCGGAGTCGGGCAGTGCGCCGTCCGCGAAGAGGGGCACCACGTTGGAGTCGTCCCGCTCACGCCCGGATGCGTCAGCGCCGGACGGATCCGGGAAGGATCCGAGGGAGCGGATGTCGGCCATGTCGATCACCGATTCACGAACTGGGGCGGTCGCTTCTCACGGAAGGCGGCCATGCCCTCCTTCTGGTCGACCGTGTCGAACAGGGAGGCGAAGGCCTCGCGCTCGATGTCGAGTCCGACCGCGAGCGTGGTCTCCATGGCGGCGTCGAGCGTCGCCTTCGCGGCGAGGATCGACGGCAGCGACTTCGACGCGATCGTCTCGGCGAGCGTCGACGCCTCGGCGAGCAGCTCAGCCGTCGGAACCACGCGCGACACCAGGCCCGCGCGCTCGGCCTCCTCGGCACCCATGATCCGCCCGGACAGCACGAGCTCGGCGGCCTTGTAGTAGCCGACCGCGCGGATGAGCCGCTGCGTGCCGCCCATGCCGGGGATCACCCCGAGGTTCACCTCGGGCTGGCCGAACTTGGCGTTGTCCGCGGCGAGGATGATGTCGCACATCATCGCGAGTTCGCATCCTCCGCCCAGGGCGAAGCCGGACACGGCGGCGATGACGGGGGTGCGCACGGCGGCGAAGTCGCGCCACACGCCGAAGTGGTCGGTCGCGGTGATCTCCGCCGCGGACATCCCCTCCATCTCCTTGATGTCGGCGCCGGCGGCGAAGGCCTTCTCGGATCCGGTCACGACGATCGCACCGATGCCCTCGTCCGCGTCGAAGGCGGTGGCGGCGGCGGTGACCTCCTCGGCGACCTGCGAGTTCAGCGCGTTCAGCGCCTGCGGCCGGTTCAGGGTGATCCAGCCGACCCGTCCGCGCTGCTCCGTGAGGATCGTCTCATACTCGCTCGTGGCCATGGTCATCCTTTCGCCGCACCTTCGTGGCGCTTCCAGTATCTCCGATGTCGGTGAACGGAGGGTGTCCCTCTCGTCCGAGCGGGGGGAGAGGATCCGCGAGACTCCATTTGAGCGACGAGACTGCGCCCGAATCGTGCAGTCTCGTCGCCCAGATGGAGTCTCGCGGTCAGGGAACGGGGCGGGTCAGGACGCGTCGCGGATGTCGGTGATGATGCCGGAGAAGTCGCGGGCGGCACCCGGGCCGGCCGCGAACGTCGCGTAGATCTGCTGCGCGAGCCGGCCCATCTGCGCGTCCGTGCCCGTGCCCTCGATCGCCTGCAGCGCGAGCCCAAGATCCTTCGCCATGAGCGCGCCGGCGAACCCGGGCTGATAGTCGCGGTTGGCCGGGCTTGTCGGCACCGGGCCGGGGACCGGGCAGTTCGTCGTGATCGACCAGCACTGACCCGATGCCTGCGACACCACGTCGAACAGCGCCTGGTGCTCGAGGCCCAGCCGCTCGCCGAGCACGAACGCCTCGGCCACGGCGATCTGCGAGATGCCGAGGATCATGTTGTTGCACACCTTCGCGGCCTGCCCGAGTCCGGGCCCGCCGCAGTGCACGATGCGCTTGCCCATGGCCTCGAGCAGCGGGAGCGCGGCAGCGAAGTCCTCGTCGGATCCGCCCACCATGAAGGCGAGCGTGCCGTTCTCGGCCCCCACGACGCCGCCCGACACGGGGGCGTCGATGTTGCGGTGCCCGGCCTCGATCGCGAGGGCGTGCGCGACGCGCGCCTCGTCGACGGCGATCGTCGAGCTCTCGATGAACAGCGTGCCGGGGTCGGCGGCACCCAGCAGTTCGTTCTCGTACGCGGCGATCACGTGTTTGCCCGCCGGGAACATCGTGATGACGACCTCGGCGCCGGCGACCGCGTCCACGCCGAACTGCGCGACCGGCAGGCCCGCGGCTGCGGCGGCGTCGACCGCGGCGGACACCACGTCGAAGCCGATCACCTCGTGCCCGGCGGCGAGCAGGTTCTTCGCCATGGGCAGACCCATATGGCCGAGGCCGAGGAACGCGATCCGCGTCATGACGCCACCTGCATCTGCGTGTTCTCGCCGCTGCGCTGGAGGCCCTGACGCATAGAGGCGGATCCGGAGGGGCGCAGCATCTCGCGTCCGACGATGAGTCTCATGATCTCGTTCGTCCCTTCCAGGATCTGATGCACCCGCAGATCACGGACGACCCTCTCGATCCCGTAGTCCTGAAGGTACCCGTACCCGCCGTGCAGCTGAAGAGCCCTGTTGGCCACATCGAAGCCGGCGTCCGTCGCGAAACGCTTGGCCATCGCACAGCGCATCGTGGCGTCCGGTGCCTTCTCGTCCACAGCCTGCGCACCGTCGCGCACCATGAGCCGAGCGGCCTGCAGATCCGTGCGCATGTCGGCGACGGCGAACAGGATGGACTGCTTCTCCGCGAGGGGCTCGCCGAATGCCTCACGCTCGTGCACGTACTGCACGGCGCGATCCAGCGCCCACTGCGCACCGCCGATCGAGCAGGCCGCAATGTTGAGGCGGCCGCCGTTCAGCGCGCTCATCGCGATCGCGAAGCCCTGCCCCTCGGATCCGAGCATGTTCGTCGCCGGGACCCGCACGCCGTCCAGGATCACCTGGCGGGTGGGCTGCGCATGCCAGCCCATCTTCTTCTCCGGCGCCCCGAAGCTGAGACCCTCCGCGTCGCCCGGAACCAGGAAGGCGGAGATGCCGCGCGCTCCCGGGGCTCCGGTGCGGGCCATCACGATGTAGACGGCGGCCTCTCCTGCGCCCGAGATGAACTGCTTCACACCGGTGAGCACGTACTCATCGCCGTCGCGGGTCGCACTCGTCGCGAGCGCCGCGGCGTCGGATCCTGCTCCCGGCTCGGTGAGGCAGTAGCTGCCCAGTCCCTGCATCGTGGTGAGCTCGGGCATCCAACGCGCGAGCTGTGCGTCGGTCGCATAGCTGTCGATCATCCAGACGACCATGTTGTGGATGGAGATGTAGGCGGCGATCGTCGGGTCGCCCTTGGCGAGCTCCTCGAAGATCGCGACGGTGTCGACGCGCTCGAGCCCGGTGCCCCCGGACTCCTCGCGCACGTAGATGCCGCCGAGGCCCAGCTCGCCCGCCGCGCGCAGCGTCTCGCGGGGGAAAAGGTGCTTCTCGTCGCGCTCGGCGGCGAACGGGGCGAGCTCGGTCTCGGCGAACTCGCGCACGGCGCCGAGGATGGCGGCGCGCTCTTCGCTGGTCATCGTGATCGGGGTGGCGACGGTGGTCATGTGGTTGCTCCTTGTGGGCGGCGTTTCGTCTCGGTCGCTTCGCGTCCTCGCTCAACGACCAGAAAGGATCAGTGCATCGTGGGGATGACGAAGCTGGCGCCTTCGCGGACGCCGGCGGCGGGCCAGCGGCTCGTCACGGTCTTGGTCTTCGTGTAGAAGCGGAAGGCGTCGGCACCGTGCTGGTTGAGGTCGCCGAAGCCGCTGCGCTTCCAGCCGCCGAAGGTGAAGTAGGCGATCGGCACGGGGATCGGCACGTTCACTCCGACCATGCCGACGTTCACCCGGGCCACGAAGTCGCGAGCCGCGTCGCCGTCGCGGGTGAAGATGCCCACGCCGTTGCCGAACTCGTGCTCGGACGCCATCCGCAGGGCTTCCTCGTAGTCCGCCGCGCGGGCGATCACGAGCACCGGTCCGAAGATCTCCTCCCGGTAGATCGACATGTCCGTCGTGACGCGGTCGAACAGCGTCGGGCCGAGGTAGAACCCCTCCTCGTGACCGTCCACGGCGAAGCCCCGACCGTCGGCGAGCAGCTCGGCACCGGCATCGATGCCCTGCTGGATGTAGTCGGTCACGCGCTCGACGGCCGCGCGGTTCACGAGCGGGCCGTAGTCCATGCCGGGCTCGAGCGAGGGGCCAACCTTGAGCGCGGCCACGCGCTCGGCGAGCTTTGCGGCGAGCGCGTCCGCAGTCTCCTCCCCGACCGGCACCGCGACCGAGATCGCCATGCATCGCTCCCCCGCCGAGCCGTAGCCGGCGCCGATGAGGGCGTCGGCGGCCTGGTCCAGGTCGGCGTCGGGCATGACCACGAGGTGGTTCTTCGCCCCGCCGAAACACTGTGCGCGCTTGCCGTGCGCGTTCGCGGTCGTGTAGATGTACTCCGCGATCGGAGTGGATCCGACGAAGCCGATCGCGCGCACCCGCTCGTCGGTGAGCAGCACGTCGACGGCCTCCTTGTCGCCGTGCACGACATTGAGGATCCCCGCCGGCAGGCCCGCCTTCAGGAACAGTTCGGCGATCCGGACGGGCACCGAGGGGTCGCGTTCGCTGGGCTTGAGGATGAACGCGTTGCCGGCGGCGATCGCCGGGCCCATCTGCCAGAGCGGGATCATCGCGGGGAAGTTGAACGGGGTGATACCGGCGACCACGCCGAGCGGCTGGCGCAGCGAGTACACGTCGATACCGGTGCCGACGCCGGTGGAGTACTCCCCCTTGAGCAGGTGCGGAGCGCCGACGCAGAACTCGATCACCTCGACGCCGCGCTGGATGTCGCCCTTGGCATCGTCCAGCGTCTTGCCGTGCTCGCTGGAGAGCAGGGCGGCCAGGTCGTCCATCTCATCGCGGATCAGCTCGAGGAAGCGCATGAGCACACGCGCTCTCTTCTGCGGGTTGGTCTCCGCCCACGCGGGCTGAGCGGCCTCGGCGTTCGCGATCGCCGCACGCACCTCGTCCGCGCTCGCGAGCGGAACCCGCGCCTGCACGGCACCGGTCGAGGGATCGAAGACCTCCCCCCAGCGTCCCGAGTTGCCGGAGACTTCGGATCCTCCGATGAAGTGAGTGATGTCGCGGACCATCGTGTGCTCCTGGTTCTGCGTCGTCGTCGACGCTGGATCCAGATTACATGGTCACCCATGTAATTAGGAGGTCTCCCATGTAATTCATCGACACCTGGCGCCGAGTTCACCTGCCGGTCACCTTCGGCCCGTACAACGGATCGTGCGCGGGCCGCAGACGCTGACCGGATCGGGTGCTCGTCTCCCCGCGCCACGGGATGCGCCCGGCAATTCCTGCTCGGGCGCCCACGCGGTCACGAACCGCAGAACCCCCGCCGAATCGGGTCGGCGGGGGTTCCCTCGTGTGCGGGCGGCGTCAGTCGCTCACTGCTCCCAGGCGACCTGGGGATCGCCCTTCCCGAAGTCCACCGTCGGGGTGTCCAGGGACCCGCCGAACGTGACGGTGTACGTCTGGCCGTCGCTGCCCTGCAGGCTCATGTCGACGCCGATGTAGTCGTATGCAGAGACGACCGTCGGCGCGGATCCGCTGCTCTCCGGTTGCAGGGCATCGAGTTTCGCACTGCCGTCCACGGTGAGCGTGCGGGTGACCGTGCCCTCCACCGGGCTCGCGCCGGAGAGGTCGATCGCGGTGATGTCCATGCCGCACGGCGTCGCCAGGGTCTTCATCGCCACGCACGCCTCGACGGCCGTGCGCACGAGCGAACGGAACTCGGTGACGCCGGCATCATTGAGCTTCGTGTGCACGTCGTACAACGCCGAGGCGTCATCGGACGACGCGATGGCGAAGGTCGAGTCGCCATCGATCGAGAAGTACTTCGAGTCCATCGCGATCTCGTAGGTGCCGGGGAAGACATATGCGTTGCTGATCTCGGCCGTGGGAACGTCGTTGAATGTCGCATCCAGGCCGCGCAGGCTGTCCAGCGAGATCGGCGTCACGCCGTTCGCGATCTTCCAGGTGTCCTTGTCCTTGTACACCTCGTACGTCGTCGACACGGTGCGCCCGCCCACCTCGAACGTCGCCGGGACGGTGGCGGCGTACTTGCTCTCGCCGCCCTTCTGCACCGAGATGTGGCTGAGGCCACCGAGCTTGTCGGAGGCCTTCAGCACCGAGTCGGTGAGCAGCTTCTTGTCGGGGACGCTCTCGAGATAGCCGAGCGCGGCCTTCGCGTCACTCTTGGAGACGGCCGTCAGGTACGCCTTCACCGTGTCTGCCGCCGTCACCGAGGAGCGGGTGAGAGCCGGCACCACGAGCAGGGCGACGACCAGGATCGCGATGATGAGCACGGCGACACCGCCACCGATCAGGCCCCAGAGCAAGCCCTTCGACGACTTCTTCGGCGGCTGCGCACCGCCGGCCTGGCCCGGGTAGGGCTGACCGGGCTGCGCGCCATAGGGCTGTCCACCATAGGGCTGGCCCGGCTGGCCCGGCTGGCCTGGATAGGGCTGGCCCGGGTACTGCTGGCCCGGCTGGCTGGGATACTGCTGGCCCGGCTGCGCACCGTACGGCTGGCCGGGGTATGCCTGCCCGGGCTGCGCCCCGTACGGCTGCGCGGGCTGCCCGGGATACGGCTGTCCGGGTTGTGCACCATAGGGCTGACCTGGCTGCCCCGCGTACGGCTGATCGGTCTGCGCGCCGTACGGCTGGCCTGGCTGTGCGCCGTACGACTGATCCGGCTGCCCCACGTACGGCTGATCCGGCTGCGCGCCGTACGGCGGGCCCTGCTCCGCTCCCGGCTGTGCCGGCACGGGCTGACCAGGCGGCGGGAAGGCCTGCTCCGGTGCGGGATGCGACTGCTCCGGAGCGACCGGAGGCACGGATGCGGTGTCCACCGTCTCGCCGTCTGCCGCCGCCGGCGGTGGCGGAGTCGGATCCTGCGACCCGGTTCCGAAATCGAGCTCATGTCCGCCCTGCGGCGGTTCCCCCTCTGTGGCCATGGGTTCAGACTAGCGAGCGGCCCGACCCAGATCGATGGGCAGAACTGCCCCGCTCTCGGTGAACTCCGGCACCGCGCACGTCGCGATGACGCGTCGGCTACAGCGCGTGGATCCGCCAGCTCGCGGCATGCGCCGCACCGGGTTCCAGCACCACGAGGCCGGCACCGGAGTTGAACGCATCGGGCGCGCAGGTCATCGGCTCGACCGCGAGTCCGCGCCGGTGCGTGGCGTGATCGTCCGGGGTGTCCGCGGTGTGGATCTGCACCCACGGGCAGGCCGCATCCCAGGTGAGGGCGACGCCGCGCTCACCGGCGCGCAGCTCGACCGTCGTGGATCCGCCCGTCTGCGACAGCGCCGTGAACGCGTGATCGATGAACGTGGCCCCGATCCGGCGCGGTGTGCGGAAGTCCCAGTCCGGGTACGCCTCGACCGATTCCAGGGCGACCGGACTGAGCCGATCCGGTGTGACGGTGAGCACCGCCGCGGCGGGCAGCAGCAGGGTCCAGCCGTCGACGGGCGGCACAGCGGATCCCGTTCCTCCCGCGGCATCCGCGATCGGGGCCGGCTCCGCCACCAGATACGGGTGCGGACCGGTCCCCCACGGCGCCGCGTCGACGCCGAGGTTGCGCCCGGTCACGGTCTGCGTGAGCCCGTCGGCGCCGAGGCGGTACTCCACCTCGACCTCGACGCGGAACGGATAGCCCGTCTGGGGTTCGATGGTCGTGGCCAGCACGACGCGATCCTGATCCACGGTCCGATCGGCGAACTCGCTCCACGCAACCAGCCCGTGCAGCGCCTGGCCGCGCTCCGGCTCGGTGAGCGGCAGCCGGTGCTCGACCCCTCCGAAGGAGTACCGTCCGTCGACGATGCGGTTCGGCCATGGCGCCAGCGTCGCGCCGCGGTACCCTGGCCGCACCTCGTCGGCGTCGAACGGCACGACGAGATCACGCCCCTCGAACCGCAGCGCGCGCAGGGTCGCCCCGACGGACGCGATGTCGGCCTCGTAGCCGTGCGCCGCGATGCGCAGCTGCCGGCCGGAGCGAGGCTCCGCCACGGTCACAGCCCCTGGGCGAGGCGGTAGTACGCCTGGTTCCAGCGCACCTGTTTCTGGAACTCGCCCAGAGTGGTGCTCTCGTCGATCACGAGAAGCTCGACCTCCGCCATCTCGGCGAAGTCGCGGAACGCCTCGATGCCCACGGCCGTGGACATCACGGTGTGGTGCGCGGCACCAGCGGTCAGCCACGCAGCCGCCGAGGTCGTGAAGTCGGGCTGCGGCTTCCACACGGCGCGGCCGACGGGCAGCTTCGGCAGCGCGGCGCGCGGCGCGACGTTCTCGACGACGTTGGCGGTGAGGCGGAACCGGTCGCGCATGTCGCTGAGCGCGACGACGACCGCGGATCCGGGATCCGCGGTGAAGACCAGACGCACCGGGTCGTCCTTGCCGCCGATGCCGAGCGGATGGATCTCGAGCGTGGGCTTCCGCGTGGTGAGCGAGGGCGAGACCTCCAGCATGTGCGCACCGAGGATGAGCTCGTCGCCGGGGGTCAGATCGTAGGTGTAGTCCTCCATGAGGCTTGCCCCGCCGGGCAGGCCGGCGCCCATGACGTTCGCGATGCGGACGAGCACGGCGGTCTTCCAGTCGCCCTCCGCGCCGAAGCCGTACCCCTCGGCCATGAGCCGCTGCACGGCGAGCCCCGGGAGCTGCTTCAATGCGCCGAGGTCCTCGAACGAGGTGGTGAAGGCGCTGAATCCGCCCTCCTCCAGGAACGCGCGCAGACCAAGCTCGATCGCCGCGCCGTCGCGGAGCGACTGGTGCCGCTCCCCTCCCCGCCTCAGCTCGGGGACGACCTCGTACAGCTCCTCGTACTCGGCGACGAGCGCGTCGATGTCGGTCTCGGCCGCCGCGGCGACGGCTTCGGCGAGCTCGTTCACGCCCCAGGTGTTCACCTGCACGCCGAAGCGCAGCTCGGCCTCGGTCTTGTCCCCCTCCGTCACCGCGACGAAGCGCATGTTGTCGCCGAAGCGGGCGAGCTTGAGGTCGCGGCTCGCGGCGAGACCGGCCGCGGCGCGCTGCCAGGTGCCCAGCTCGCGCTGCACGCGCGGATCGGACGCGTGCCCGACGATCGTCTTGCGCGGCACACCGAGCCGGGTCTGGATGTATCCGAACTCGCGGTCGCCGTGCGCGGCCTGATTCAGGTTCATGAAGTCGAAGTCGATGTCGGCCCAGGGCAGCTCGACATTGGCCTGCGTGTGCAGGTGCGCGAGCGGCTTCTGCAGCGCGTCGAGACCCGCGATCCACATCTTCGCGGGGCTGAAGGTGTGCATCCAGGCGATCAGGCCGATGACCTTCTCATCGGCATTGGCCTCGAGCGCGGTGCGCTTGATGGCGGCCGCGTCGGTGAGCACCGGCTTCCACACGATCCGCACCGGCACGTCGCCGGCCTCGTCGAGGATCCGCGCGATCTGCTGCGACTGATCGGCGACCTGCGCGAGAGTCTCGGGGCCGTACAGATGCTGGCTGCCGGTGAGGAACCAGACCTCGTAGCCGTCGAGTGAGGTGGTGAGTTTCGGCATCATTGGCCTTTCTGTGTGCCGGTCGTTGAGCGAGGAGCGAAGCGACGAGACGAAACGCGGTTTCCGCGGGAGGCTGCGTTTCGTCTCGCTCCGCTCGCTCAACGACCGGATGGAAGGGAGTTCACGGCGGCGGTCTCGATGGCGAGGCCGGCGCGGTAGCGGTCGAGGTAGGCGGCGAATCCGGCGACGTCGTCAGGATCCGGATCCGCCACGGCGATGTCCGCCGAGGCGAACACCTGCCGGTCGAGGTAGTCGCCCAGGCTCCGTTCGCCCGCGTGCGCGAGGTACGACGCGAGGACCGCGATCCCCCACGCTCCGCCTTCGGACGCCGCCTCGCCCACCGCGACGGGCGCGCCCAGGGCACCGGCGAGGAAGCGCTGCGCCACGCCCGCGGTGCGGAACATTCCGCCATGGGCATACATCCGATCGAGCTGCACGCCCTCCGCGGCGAGGGTCTGCATGCCCAACGCGAGCGTGCCGAACACGCCGTAGAGCTGGGCGCGCATGAAATTCGCCAGGGTGAAGGCGCTGTCGGGGGTGCGCACGAGAAGCGGTCGTCCCTCAGTGAGTCCGGCGATCGGCTCCCCCGCGAGGTGGTTGTAGGCGAGCAGTCCGCCCGCGTCGGCCTCACCCGCGAGTGCCTCGCGGAACAGCGCCTCGAAGGCGGTGTCGTCGCTCACGGGCGCGCCGGCCGCGATGGCGAAGCGAGTGAACAGCCCCGCCCAGGCGGCGAGCTCGCTCGCGCCGTTGTTGCAGTGCACCATGGCGACGGCGTCGCCGGCCGGGGTCGTGACGAGGTCGATCTCGTGGTGCAGACCTTCGAGCGGTCGTTCGAGGACGACCATCGCGAAGATGCTCGTTCCCGCGCTGACGTTGCCGGAGCGCGGGGTGACCGCGTTCGTGGCGACCATGCCGGTGCCGGCGTCGCCCTCAGGCGGGCAGAGCGGGACGCCGGCCGCGAGGGATCCGGACGGATCCAACAGCAGCGCGCCCTCGGCGGTGAGCGCGCCGGCGTCGGCGCCGGCGGGCAGCACCGCGGGGAGCAGTGCGGTCAGGGGTGCGGGGAGCCGGCCGGCGGCGAGGGTGTCGTACGCGGCGACCATGGCGGCGTCGTACTCGCCGGTCTCGGAGTCGATCGGGAACATGCCCGAGGCGTCGCCGACGCCCAGCACCCGGCGGCCGGTCAGGCGCTCGTGCACGTACCCGGCGAGGGTGTTCACGCTCGCGATCCGCGGCCCGTGCTCCTCGCCGTCGAGCATGGCCTGGTGCAGGTGCGCGATCGACCAGCGCAGCGGGATGTTCACGCCCAGCAGCTCCGTGAGCTCCGCCGCCGCGACCGCGGTGCTGGTGTTGCGCCAGGTGCGGAACGGCACGAGCAGCTCGCCCTCGGCGTCGAAGGCCAGGTAGCCGTGCATCATGGCGGAGATGCCGATGGCTCCGACCGTCGTCGGCCGCACGCCGTAGCGGTCGTGCACGTCGGCGACGAGCGTCGCGTAGGCCTCCTGGAGGCCCGCCCAGACCTCGTCGAGGCCGTAGGTCCACAGCCCGTCCTCGAGGCGGTTCTCCCAGGATGAGGATCCGCTCGCGAGCACGACCGCCGGATCGGATCCGATCAGGCACGCCTTGATGCGCGTGGATCCCAGTTCGATACCGAGGCTCGTGCGGCCGGCGAGGATGTCGTCGCGCGCGCTCATCGGCGGGCGTCCGTGTTCTGCCCGTAGACGTTCTGGTACCGGTTGTAGAGGCTGTCGATCGCCTCCTGCGGGATCGGGATGAGCGGCCCCGCCTCGCGGGCGAGGTGCACCGTGCGCGCCACGTCCTCGACCATGACGGCGGCCTTGACCGCGTCCTTCGCGTCCACGCCGATCGTGAACGGTCCGTGGTTCTGCATGAGCACCGCACGGCTGCGGTGCCCACGCAGAGTCTGAACGATCCCGCGGCCGATCGAGTCGTCGCCGATGATCGCGAACGGGCCCACCGGGATCGGCCCGCCGAACTCGTCGGCCATCGCCGTGATCACGCAGGGGATCTCCTCACCGCGCGCCGCCCAGGCCACGGCGTAGTCGGAGTGGGTGTGCACGACGCCGCCGATCTCGGGCATGTTCCGGTAGACGTACGCGTGCGCGGCGGTGTCGCTCGACGGGCTGCGGTCGCTGCCCGGGCTGCCCGGAATCGCCGTGCCGTCGAGGTCGCAGACGATCATGTTCTCCGGAGCGAGGTCGTCGTAGCCGACGCCGGAGGGCTTGATCACGAACAGGTCGCCGCTGCCGTCTTCCGAGAGCCGGACCCGGCCGGAGATGTTGCCGCCGGTCCAGACCACGAGGCCGTAGCGCACGAGCTCGGCGTGCAGCCGGGCCACATCGGCGCGGACGACGTCGATCGCCTGCTCGACGTCGGGGGCGAAGATGGCCATTCGGATCCTCTCGGGTGGCGCCCGGAGTTCCTGGGCTACTGTGACCGGTCACGGCAAGTCTGACATCCCTGCGCTCGGTCCGTCAAGGGCCGCGGGGACCGGGCTCGTTGCACGCTCTCGGAACGACGCGATCCCCTGGCGGTCGCACTCCTGCCGTTCAGGTCGCACTCCTGCTGCTCAGGTCGCACTCCTGCTGCTCAGTTCGCACTCCTGCTGCTCAGTTCGCACTCCTGCTCCCCAGGTCGCACTCCTGCAGTTCAGGTCGCACTTTCGGCTCTATCGAGGCCCTCCAAGCCGCAGAAACTGCGACCTGAACGATGGAAGTGCGACCTGAGTGGGGAACGTGAGCCGGCGCAGACGCCGAAGCGGACGCCGGGAGCCGGCGTCCGTTCGAACCCGGGCGCACACGCCGACACCGCGGCCGGGGGCGCACACGCGAAACCGTCGTCGGGCGGGGGTTCAGAAGCCGAGCGCGCGCCGTATGCGGCCGAGCAGCTCAGGCGGATCCGCAATGAGCTCCGCCGTGACCTCGATCACCGTCCACCCGGCCGCGCGAAGTCGTGCCAGCCGCTCCACGTCCGCGCCCCAGCTGTTCGCGTGCACCCTCCCCAGGTATTCGATCGCCACCTTCCGCTCCGGGTAGACCATGTCGACGCAGCCCAAGAACGTCGAGCCGTCGAACAGATCGACGTTCAGCAGCGGCTCGGGCAGCCCTGCGGCGACGATCAGGCAGCGAAGCTCGGACTCCCGCGGCGACCAGGAGTCCTCTCGGATCCACTCGATCGCCTCGCGCAGCATCGGAGCCCCGAGGCGTCGTCCCGCACCGATGTCGGCGCGGAGCTGAGCGACGGTCGCCAGAGGCGGCTTCCCCGCATGCGGACGCCCCACACCGGGCCGCCACATCCGGCAGAAGCAGTCGCCGAGAGCCACCAGCGCGAACAACGGCAGGTGCCCCATCTGCGTCCAGGTCGAAGCAGGCGAGGCGACAGGAACGCCGAGATCGGTGCGCACCCGGACGAATCTCGGATCCCCGCGATGGCGCTCGACGCCCACCGCCCGCACGAGCGGCCCCTCGCCGAGGGTGCTCACGTGCACGCCGACGACGCGATCCTCACGGACGATCGGCAGCGGGCCGCCCCACAGCGCCGCAGCCGTCTCGTGGCTGAAGTACTGACCAGGCCGCAGCCGCGGTGCGTACGCCAGCGCCTGCTCGACGCGGATCCGTCGTTGTGCGGCGAAAGGATCCTCGTCATGGTCCGGCACGTCGGCGGAGCGGCGAGTGCGCAGGCCGGAGTAAGGCCGGAGCAGGTCGGAGCCGCGCAGCCGTCCGGCCCGCACTCCGAGGGCCCGGGCCTCGCCGACAGCGAACGAGGAGCCGAGTGCATCAGGGAGCGGTTGGGAGCGAGACACTCCCCCACCGTGTCAGGATCGTCGCCCGGCGTCGAAGGTTATCCACAGGCTCTGTTGGGCGCGGCGACCGCCGTGCTGACTATCGGATGCTTCAGGTCGCACTCCTGCTGGTCAGGTCGCACTTTCGGCTCTATCCGGATCCCCGAGGCCGCAGAAATTGCGACCTGGATATCCGGCGGACAAAAATCGCGACCTGAGCGAACGGGGCCGTCCGCAGATCGAGGGCACTCAGGCCGACGGCGGAACCACCGGCTCAAGGGCGCTCAGGCCGAGGGCGGAACCACCGAATCGCGGGCGACCAGGACGGGGGCGATCGGATCCGTCGAGCCGGATACCACGGCCGCCGACGCACCCGACGCCCCCGCGCTGCCGGCACCGGGAGCACCGGATCCGCTTTGCGCGATCACCTGCGCGACCGCACGCCGCGCGAGCTCCTCGAAGTCCTGTCGCACGGTCGTGAGCGGCGGCCAGGCGTACGCCGCTTCGGGCACGTCGTCGAACCCGACGATGCTGAGCTGCGCCGGAACGTCCACTCCCGCCGCGCGCAGGCCGCCGATCAGGCCGAGCGCCATCTGGTCGTTCGCGGCGAAGACCGCGGTCGCGCGGGAGGCGATCACGGCCGCCGCGGCCTCATGGCCCGAGCGCGGGCTCCAGTCACCCGCGAAGACCGCGCCGGCGGGCAGACCGCGCGCCGCGAGCTCCTCGGCGAAGCCGGCGGCCCGCGCCTCGGCCTCGAGCCAGTCCGCCGGGCCGGCGAGGTGTGCGATCCGCTCGTGTCCGGCGTCGGCGAGGGTCGCCACGGCGAGGCGCGCGCCCGCCCGCTGATCGACCGAGAAGTCGGCCCGCTCGGCGGCGTGCAGGATCACGACGGGGGTCCCGATGCGCAGCGCGTCGAGCACGTCGAGCGTGCGCGCATGCGGCGCGAACACGATCATCCCGTCCACCGACTGCGCGCGCAGGTGCTCGATCGCGTCGCGGACGGAGGCCTCGTCGCCGGAATCGGCGAACGCCGCGGTGATCCAGTACCCGGCCTCGCGCGCTGACGCCTCGATCGCCGCCATGCTCCGCGAGGGGCCGTATTGCAGGGCATCCGAGGCGAGGACGCCGATCGTACGCGTGCGGTGCGTGCCGAGCGCCCGCGCGGCGTTGTTCATGCGGTAGCCGAGCTCCTCCATCGCCGCTACGACGCGGGCGTGCGTGTCGGGTGCGACGTCCGGATGATCGTTGAGCACGCGCGACACGGTCTGTCGCGAGACGCCCGCGAGCGCAGCGACCTCTCGCACTCCGGCGGCGCGCTGCGGCTTCGACTCACTCACGCCTGCGAGTGTACGGGCCCGGCGCCGACCGCCGACGACGAGGCCGGCACGCGGCGTCACGGATCCAACGTGAGGAGGAACCCTTCCCAGCGAACGCTTCAGGTCGCGATCCTCGCGTTCAGGTCGCAGTTTCTGCTCCATCGAGGGGCTCCACGCAGCAGAAAGTGCGACCTGAACCCTGGGCCCCTCCCCTGGCGCCCGAACGCCCGGCGCACGCACCCGGTCCGCGGGCACGGTCCGAGCACGCGAACGCCCGAGCCGACGCCGGAGCGCCGGCGCCCGAACGCCTGGCGCCCGCCACAGCCAGACTCGTCCCGGCACTACAGCCCGAGCCGCTCCAGGTACGCGTTGCGGAACCGGCCTGCCGGATCCATCCGCGCCGCGAGCGCCGCGAAGTCCGCCCAGCGGGCGTAGCGGCGGCGGATCTCGGCCGGTTCGAGCGTGGCGAGCTTGCCCCAGTGCGGACGGGCGGTGTCGGGCAGCGCCGCCTCGATCACCGGCAGCAGCGCCTCGACCGCGGGCTGGTCCCGGCGCCAGGTGAAGTGCAGCCCCACCGCGGCCTCGCCGTACGACGAGCTCAGCCACAGGTCGTCGGCGGCGACCGTGCGGATCTCGTTCACGAGCAGCAGCGGTGCGATCCGGTCGGCCATGGCGCGGATCGCCTCGATCGCACGCACCGCATCGCGCCGCGGCACCAGGTACTCGCTCTGCAGCTCCTCGCCCGCCGAGGGTGTGAACGCCAGCCGGAAATGAGGCAGTCGTTCATGCCAGGGTCCGGGTCTACCGAGCTGCGGAGTGCACGCCTCGCTCGGGGCGCCGAGGATCGGGTGCCGCTCCACAACCGCCGGAGTGGTTCCGAGCTGAGCGAGCAGTTCTTCGTCGAGAGCGACGCCGCCGACCCGGTTCTTCACCCAGAGCTGGTCGGCACGGTCGCGGTCGGTCCAGCGGCTGAACAGGCTGACGCTCGTGCCCAGCGCGGTGACCCGGTCGAAGTCGGCCAGCACGGCGTCCCACGCCGGCCCCTCGTGCACGGTCTGCGCCACGTCGTACGCCGGCTCCACCTCCAGTTCGAGCTCGACGATCAGGCCGAGCGCGCCGAGCGACACGACCGCTCCATCGAAGTCCGCGTCCCCCCGGCGCAGAGTGCGCTCACCGTCCGGGCCTGCGAACGTGAGCGAGCGCACAGCCGTGGCGAGGGATCCGGTCGCATCGCCCGACCCGTGCGTCCCGGTGGAGACGGCGCCGGCGACGGAGATGTGCGGCAACGAAGCGAGGTTCGCTAGCGCCAGCCCGCGGCGTTGCAGTTCGGCGCCGAGTTCGCCATAGCGGATACCGCCCGGCACACGCACGGCATCGGGCGCCGTCTGCTGCACCTCGGCGGGCATCGCGGAGAGGTCGATGAGCGTGCCCGCGGTGTCGGCGATCGCGTTGAAACTGTGCCGGGATCCGAGCGGGCGCAGCGAGCCCGCGGTCGCGAGCGCATCGTGCAGTTCGTCGCGGTTGCGCGGGCGGGCGATCCCCGCCGCGCCGTAGTGCAGGTTGCCGGCCCAGTTCGTCCCGATGCTCATCGCCACATCATAGAACCCGCTTACATCGATAGAACCGTGGCGGATCCGGAAGCCGCATGCGCGGGCATAGGCTGAGCGCATGGCAGGGGGCACGCGCGCGACGATGCGGGACGTCGCATCACTGGCCGGCGTCTCGGCGAAGACGGTATCGAACGTGGTCACCGGCACGGTCTTCGTGCGCGAGGACACGCGCGAGCGCGTCGAAGACGCGATGCGCAAGCTCGACTTCGTGCCCAACCTGAGCGCCCGGAGCCTGCGCAACGGCCGCTCCGGGGTCATCGCGCTCGCCCTCCCCTACCTCGCGACGTCGTTCTCCGCCGAACTGCTCGACCACATCGTCCAGGCCGCCCGGCTGAAGGGCTTCGCTGTGCAAGTCGAGCAGACCGGATCCGAACCGCGCCGCGAACGCGAACTTCTCTCGCGCGCCCGTGCGCACCTCGTCGACGGGCTGATCCTGAACCCCATCCGGCTCGAGGACAGTGCCCTCACCGACGAGGACCGGCAGCTGCCGGTGGTGCTCATCGGCGAGGTCGAGCACCAGCTCGTCGACCACGTGGGGATCGACAGCGTCACCGGGGCTGCCGAGCTGACGCGGCACGTGATCGCCCGTGGCGCGCGCCGGATCGTCGTCGTCGGCGGCGACGACCAGCACGCGATCGCGACCGCCACCAGCCGGCTCCGCCTGCAGGGGGTGCGCCAGGCGCTCGCGGAGGCCGGGCTCCCCGCGGACCCGCGCCTGACGGCGAACCATTCGGACTGGACGATGAGCGGGGGCGCGTCCGCGATGACCGAGCTGCTCGATCGCGGCGTGCCGTTCGACGCCGTCCTGGCTTTCACCGACTCGCTCGCCGCCGGCGCCCTGCATGTCTTGCACAGCCGCGGGATCCGCGTCCCGGAGGACGTGCTCGTCACGGGTTTCGACGACGTGGAGCTCGCCCGCTTCACCGATCCCGCCCTGTCCACGGTGCAGATCGACCGGGCCGCCTTCGCCGCGGCCGCGGTCGACCTGCTCGCCGAGCGGATCGCGGATCCGACCGGAACCCCGCGCACGATCACTGTGCCGCACCGGCTCATCGTGCGCGAGAGCACCGGCGCCGCTCCGGCCGGCTGGACCGCAGGGCGCTGACCGCGCTCCCGGGCGGGACTGGGCGACAACTCCGTGACCGGTCTCGGAAGCCTCTTGCGCACTTCATTTCATCGATGTAATGATGTCGGCATCCCCCGATCGTCCACGAAGGAGTGACGATGACACCAGCTCTCGATCTGAACCGGCGGCAATTCCTCGGCGCCGCGGGCCTCACCGCGGGCGCCGCCCTGCTCGCCGGATGTTCCCCGTCCTCGGCTGCCGCGTCGGGCACGCGCACACTGCAGTTCTGGCACCTGCTGTCGGGCGGCGACGGCGTCACGATGTCGGGCCTGCTCGACGGCGTGAACAAGGCGCAGTCGGCCTACCGCATCCGCCCCACCGTGCTGGCCTGGGGCACCCCTTACTACACGAAGCTCGCCATGGCCGCGGCCGGCGGCCGGGCCCCCGACGTTGCGATCATGCACGCCACCCGCGTGCTCGGCTGGGCGCCCGGCGGCCTGCTCGACGCCTGGGACACCGGGCGTCTCGCGGACCTCGGCGTGGACGCCTCCACCTTCTCGGATCCGATCTGGAAGAAGGGCGACGTCGACGGCAGGCGCCTCAGCATCGCGCTCGACGCGCACCCCTTCGTGCTCATGTACAACACCGACGTCTGCGGCAAGGCGGGTGTGCTCGAGGCGGACGGGCGCCTGAAGGAGGCGACCAGCCCCGAGGAGTTCCTCGCGATGGTCGACGCGATCGCCGGCGTCACCGGCGGGCACGGCCTCTCCTACGGCTATCTCGGCGACGGCTCCCAGATGTGGCGGCTGTTCTACACGCTGTACACCCAGCACGGCATCGAGATGGACATGCCGCAGGGCGGCTCCGCCGTGATCGACAGGGACGCCGCCGTCGCGTCGCTCGAGTTCATGCAGAAGCTGCTCGACGGCAAGAGGGCCGCGAAGCAGGCCGACTACGGCACAGCGGTCGCGGAGTTCGCGACGGGCAAGAGCGGAATGTTCCTCAGCGGCGTGTGGGAGCTGCGCACGATGCAGGCCGCGAAGATCCCCTTCGACGTCGCGATGATCCCGCCGCTCTTCGGCACCCGCGCGGTCTACGCCGACTCGCACTCCTTCGTTCTGCCGCACCAGTCGCACCCCGATGCGGCGGGCCGCGATCTCGTGTACCGCTTCGTGGCGGACATGCTGAAGGGCTCCTTCGGCTGGGCCGAGGCCGGGCACGTCCCCGCGTACCTGCCGGTCACCGAGTCCGCGAAGTACGCGAAGCTGCTCCCGCAGGCGCACTACGCGGAGGCCGCGAAGTACGTGCGCTACGACCCGCCCGCGTGGTTCACCGGATCCGGATCCAACTTCCAGGGCCAGTTCGGCGCCGCCGCGCAGCCCGCCCTCCTCGGCGGAGGCAGCCCGGCCGATGCCATCACCCGTTTCGAGGCCGCCGTGAAGCGCTTCCTCGCCCAACCCAATCCCGCCGATCCGGAAGGAGCACGGAGATGACCACGACGGCCCCCACCACCACGACCATCGTCACCGGCCGCGCGGCGACCCGAACCACCCGGCGCCACGCGGGCGGATCCCACCGCGGCGAGCAGCTGATCGGCTGGGTCTTCCTCGCGCCGTTCCTGGTGGCTTTCGCGCTGTTCCTCGCCTGGCCGATCCTGCAGGGGCTCTATCTGAGCTTCACCGACCAGTCCCTCACCGGATCCGGGGGCGGCTTCGTCGGGCTCGCGAACTACGTCGAGGCGCTCAGCGACCCGGTGATGTGGGGAGCGTTCGGCAACACGGCGTGGTTCACCCTGCTGTCCACGATCCCGCTCGTCGTCATCGCCCTGCTCATGGCGGTGCTCGTCGACCGGGGCCTGCCCGGCCAGTGGCTGTGGCGGCTGTCGTTCTTCATGCCGTACCTGCTGGCGTCCACGGTCATCTCGCAGATCTGGATCTGGATCTTCAACCCGCAGATCGGTGCGGCGAACAACGTCCTGAAGGCCTTCGGTCTCGAGCCGATCGCCTGGCTGCAGGATCCGAAGATCAACATGCTCGCGATCGTGATCGCGACGGTGTGGTGGACAGTCGGCTTCAACTTCCTTCTGTACCTGGCCGCCCTGCAGAACATCCCGCAGCAGCAGTACGAGGCGGCGTCGCTGGACGGCGCCGGCGGCTGGCGGCAGTTCACCTCGATCACGCTCCCCCAGCTGGGACCGGCGACCACGCTCATCGGCCTGCTGCAGATCCTCGCATCGCTCAAGCTGTTCGATCAGGCGTACCAGATGCTCGGCGGCCTCTCCAGCGACACCACCCGATCGATCGTGCAGTACATCTACGAGACCGGCTTCGTCGGATACCGGTTCGGCTACTCTGCCGCCATCTCGTACGTGTTCTTCGCGATCATCATCATCCTCGGCGTCGTGCAGGCGCTGATCACCCGTCGGCGGAAGGACGCCCGATGACCACCGCGACCCGCACTCTCGTCGCCCCGGGCGCTGCGCGCGCTCGCACCCGCCGGCCGATCGGCCGCCGGTTCACCGTTCTCACCGTGCTCGCCTTCGCGGTGCTGCTGATCCTCGCGATCGGGTGGCTGCTGCCGTTCCTGTGGGCGGTCGCGACCGCGTTCAAGACCGAGACCGATGCCGCCTCCGGCGACCCCGGCTGGATCGGCGCGAGCGGTCCGAGCGCCCAGGCGTTCGGCTCGATCCTCTCGCAGGGCAACGTCTACCTCTGGGCGTGGAACAGCCTGTGGACCGCGACCGCGGTCACCGTGCTCACCGTCACGATCTCGGCCCTCGCCGCCTACGCGTTCTCCCGGCTCGACTTCCGCGGCCGCAAGTGGCTGTTCGTCGTCATCGTCGCGGCGATCGTCGTGCCGCCGCAGGTGCTGATCATCCCGCTGTTCTACGAGATGCTCGCCTTCAACCTGGTCGACACGCACTGGGGCCTGATCCTGCCGCAGGTCGTGGCACCGGCGATGGTCTTCATCCTGAAGCGCTTCTTCGACGCGATCCCGATCGAGCTCGAGGATGCGGCGCGCGTCGACGGCGCGTCGAGGTTCCGGGTGTTCTGGTCGATCGTGCTGCCGCTGTCGAGGCCGATCCTCGCCTCCGTCGCGATCTTCGTGTTCATCGGCGCCTGGAACAACTTCCTGTGGCCGTTCCTCGTGATCAACGACACCAGCCTGATGACGTTGCCGGTCGGCCTGCAGACCGTCATCAGCGCTTACGGCGTGCAGTACGCGCAGGTCATGGCTCAGGCCGTGCTCGCCGCCCTGCCGCTCATCATCGTGTTCCTCCTCTTCCAGAAGCAGATCGTCAAAGGGGTCGCGACCAGCGGCTTCGGCGGTCAGTGACCCGACCCGAAAGGATCCCCATGGCCCACGCCCGCATCACCGTCTCCCGAGACTTCACGATCGCCGACGTCCCGCACCGCCTGTTCGGCCAGTTCGTCGAGCACATGGGCCGCTGCGTCTACACCGGCATCTACGAGCCGGGCCACCCGGCCGCGGACGCGCGCGGCTTCCGCACCGACGTGCTCGAGCTCGTGCGCGAACTCGGCCCGACCGTGGTCCGCTACCCGGGAGGCAACTTCGTCTCGGGCTACCGCTGGGAGGACGGCGTGGGCCCGGTCGCCGATCGTCCGGTGCGCATGGACGGCGCCTGGCACACGATCGAGACGAACGCGTTCGGCCTGCACGAGTTCATGGACTGGTCGCGCGAGGCCGAGGTCGAGGTCATGGAGGCCATCAACCTCGGCACCCGCGGCGTCGAGGAGGCGCGCGCGCTGGTCGAGTACGCCAACCACCCCGGTGGTACGTACTGGTCGGATCTGCGCCGCCGCAACGGCGCAGAGGATCCGTTCGGCATCAAGCTGTGGTGCCTCGGCAACGAGCTGGACGGCCCCTGGCAGATCGGCCACAAGACCGCGCACGAGTACGGCCGGCTCGCGCAGGAGACCGCCAAGGCGATGAAGCTCGTGGATCCGACCATCGAGCTCGTGGCGGTCGGCTCCTCCAACCGGGGGATGCCCACCTTCGGCACCTGGGAGCACACCGTGCTCACGCACGCGTATGACGAGGTCGACTACATCTCGATGCACGCGTACTACCGCGAGAAGAACGGCGATGCGGCGTCGTTCCTCGCCGAGGGCGTGGAGATGGACATGTTCATCGACGGCGTGATCTCGACGATCGACGCGGTCAAGGCCGCCGGCAAGCACAGCAAGCAGGTGGACATCTCCTTCGACGAGTGGAACGTCTGGGACTTCGACCGGTTCAATGACGTCGAGGAGGGCGAGGTGGCCGCGGCCGGCTGGCGCGAGCACCCCCGCCTCATCGAGGACACGTACAACGTCACCGACGCGGTCGTGGTCGGCACGTTCCTGCACAGCCTGCTACGGCACGGCGACCGTGTGAAGATCGCCAACCAGGCCCAGCTCGTGAACGTCATCGCTCCGATCCGCTCCGAGGAGGGCGGGCCCGCCTGGCGGCAGACCATCTTCTGGCCGTTCGCACGGATGGCGCGGATGGCGAAGGGGCGGATCATGCGCCTGGCGATCTCTTCGTCGCAGGGCGCGACCGCGCAGTACGGCGACGTGGACGAAGTGGACGCCGTCGCGACGTGGGATGAGGCGTCGGGACGGCTCGCCCTGTTCGTCGCGAACCGCTCGCTGGACTCGGAGGCGACCGTCGACCTCGCCCTGCACGGACTGCGCGCGACCGCGGTCCGCTCGGCCGAGGTGCTCACCGTGCCCGAGGACGGCGACCGGCTCACCGCGAACCTGGAGCAGACGCCGGACGCGGTCGGCCTGCGCCCGCTCGAGGGCGTGACGCTCGACGACGGCGCGGTGCACCTCACCCTGCCGGCGCTGTCGTGGTCGGCGGTGGAGTTCGAGGTCGCCCGGAGCTGAGCCGGCGCGCCGGGAGGGGGCGACCGCAGGCACGCCTGGCGGTCGTTGAGCGAGCCGACACTCCGGGGTCGTTGAGCGAGCGAAGCGAGACGAAACGCGGTGCCCTCGCGAGAGCGCCGCGTTTCGTCTCGGTCGTCGCTGCGCTCCGTCCTCGCTCAACGACCCCCGGGAGGGAACCACCACCTTCGGCGTCCGCGCTCAACGCCCCCGAAGGCGTCACAATGGCGGGCTCAGCCCAGGGGGTCCGCCAGCAGTCGTTCGAAGGCGGCGTCGGCAGCCCCGATGAGCAGGCGGTCCGCGCCGAGTGCGGCCGCGGAGATCTCCAGCCCCTCGGCCGACGCGGCGAGCGCACGCCGGCGCACCTCGGCATCGAAGGAGTCCGGATCCAGATCCCGCAGGATCGCGAGGAAGCCGCCCAGCACGATCATCGCCGGGTTCAGCACGTTGACGGCGTTGCCCAGGGTGGCCGTGAGGATGCGGCGCTGCCGTGCGGCCTCGGCGATCGCCGGCCCCTCGTCGGCAGCGCCGAGCGCCGCACGGAGCTCGACGTCGTCGGGCGCGGCGAGGCCCGCGGCCTGGACCAGACGGGCCCGGTTCACCTCGTCCTCCAGCACTCCGCCTTCGGCGCGCCGGTCCGCGGCATCCGCCACGCTCGCAGCGGTCTGCCCCCACTCCCCGGCATACCCGCCGACGCCCCCGATGAGCCGTCCGTGCAGGATCAGCCCGCCGCCGATACCGCTGGCACCGCCGTTCAGGTACACGACGTCCTCGTGCTCCCGTGCCGCGCCGAAGAGCCGCTCGGCCCGCGCGCCGAGCGAGGCGTCATTGCCCACGACCACGTCGATGCCGAGAGCTGCCGCAAGCGGCCCCGCGATGTCGGCATCGCGCCAATCCAGGTGCGGGGCGAACCGCACCAGCCCGTCCGAGGCGCGCACCAGGCCGGGCACCGCGACGCCGATGCCCTCGATGCGGCACCCGCGCAGCGCTCCGTCGCGCCATTCGCGCACGACGTCGGTCACGATCCGGACGACGTCCGCGACCTCGGGCTGGTCGGCGGGGATCCGCACCCGCTCTCGCACCGCGCCGCCCAGCGCGACCGCACCGATCTCGACGGCGTCGATCTCGGGGTTGACGCCGATGGCGACGACGCCGGGGCTCGGTGCGACGACCGGGGAGGGGCGCCCCACCCGGCGCGTGGGATCGGGCTCGTGCTCCTCGACGAGACCCGCCTCCACCAGCCGTCCGACCAGATCCGAGACGGTGGAGCGGTTCAGCCCCGTCTCCGCCGTGATGACGGCCCGCGAGCGCGCACCCGCATGGTGCACGAGGCGCAGCACCTCGGCGAGGTTGGTGCGCCGCACCCCCTCGACGGTCGTGGCGCGTTCGTTCATGCGGCGTCTCGCTTCCTGCACGCGGTGGGACTCCAGGCTACCGATCGCCGTGGTCCACCAGCGCAGGCGCGTACTCGAATCGAGTGATGCGCACCTCGCCGCGCGGCTCGGCACCCGCGCTCGTCGCGTGGATGCCGACCCAGAGCCCCAGGAAGCCGCCCGTGGCGGACGCATCCAGCTCGCGTCCGTCCGCCACGGCGAGCTCGGTCTCTCCGTGCCGGAGCGAGTACGCGTATCCGCGCCCGCTCAGCGCGAGCTCGACCTCGTCCGCCGCGGACAGCGCCCCGAGACCGCGCTGCTGCCGGTCGCCGGCGCGGCACTCCTCGGATGAGAGCCGTAATCCTTCCGCCGTGCGGGTCACCGCGAGTGCCACGTGATCGAGCTCCGACTGCCGCAGCACCAGGCCGGCGCTCTCTCCCTCGGCGAGTCCGCGCACCTCCAGCACGCAGCGCACGTCGACATCCGCGTGCTGCTGCCGCACGCCCAGGAACGCCGGCGACGACGGCTCGTGCAGCGTCGCAGCGCGCACCGGCAGCCTCCAGGCGTCGCCTTCCGCGACCGCGACCTGGGAGGGCAGGGCGCGCAGCGCGGTCCACCGAGGGTCCGATGGCACGACGACGCCGGCGATGCGGTCGTCCGGCTGCCACTCCCCCGGCGTCGGCTCCTCCAGCGCCCAGGGGATCCGCACTGTGGCGGGAAGGCGCCCTTCGCCCGGCGCGAAGACCGGCCAGCCGTCCTCCCACACGACCGGACACAGGAAGGTCTCCCGTCCGAGCGGGTAGTGGTGCCCGTCGTCCGCGCGCATCGCGAGCATGACGGCGAACCACGATCCGTCCGCCGCCTGCACGAGATCCGCATGCCCAGCGCCGATCACCGTGCTGGTCCGCCCCAGATGCCGATGGGTGAAGACCGGGTTGGCCCGGTTGCCGACGTACGGCCCGGTGACCGCGTCGGCGCGCGCCACGCTCACCGCGTGGTGGAACTCGGTGCCGCCCTCGGCTGCGAGCAGGAACCAGCTCCCGTCGATGCGGTACAGATGCGGGCCCTCCGCCCAGACCGCGCCGTGCACGGCACCGCGCCAGATCACGTGCTCCTCGCCCACGAGTGCGCTTCGGTCCGGCGCATACTCCCGCACCCAGACCTCGGTCTGGTCGTGCCACTCCGGATCGGCGGCCAGGCGGGTGCCGTGCAGCCACACGCGCCCTCCGTCGTCGAACGCGATCGACGGGTCGATGCCGGCGACGTCGAGCAGCACGGGATCGCTCCACGGCCCTGCCGGGTCGCTCGCGGTGACGAGGAAGTTCCCGCCCCGGGACGGATCCTCCCGGTCGACGAGCGTGCACACGACCCAGTACAGCCCCAGCCCGTGCCGGATCGTCGGCGCGTACAGTCCGCCGGAGGATCCGATGCCCTCGAAGTCGAGCATGCCGGGGCGGTCGATCACGTGCCCGATCGTCTCCCAGCGCGCCAGGTCGCGCGAACGCAGCACCGGCAGGCCGGGGAGGTACTCGAACGTGGATGTCACGAGGTAATACCACTCGCCCACCCGGCAGATCGACGGGTCCGGATGGCATCCGGGCAGGATCGGATTGGCGACCTCGATCACGCGCTCGACACCGTCACCAGACGGGCGTCTGCGGCGCCGACCTCGTGCACGTCGCCCGTGAGCTGCACCGGCAGCGACGCCGTGGCAGCGCCGGGGAGCACGCGGTGCGCACGAGCGCGCTCGTTCGAGATCGCGCCCCCGGTGACGCCGGCGACTTCTTCGCCGTCGTCGGGCGCTGGAGCGGACGCCTCTGCATGGGCGGCAGCCCACACCCGCACCTCCCCCGGTTCCACGACGCGGGTCAGGGTGCGGTCGGAGAACGCGAAGCGCGCCGCGGGAACCTCGAAGCGCAGCGTGCGGCGCTCGCCCGGATCGAGCTCGACCCGCCCGTAGCCCAGCAGCTGCGCGACCGGACGGGTGACGCTCGCCACCATGTCCCGCCCGTACAGCTGCACGACCTCGGCCCCGCGGCGGGCGCCCGTGTTCGCGACCGTCACGGTCGCGGTGAAGGAGCCGTCCGTGCGGGCCTCGGCGGAGGCGGTGAACTCCTCGTAGGCGAAGCTCGTGTACGACAGCCCGAATCCGAACGGCCGCAGCGGGGTCGGATCCGTGGAGGTGACGTCGGAGGGGCCGCCCAGGATCGGATGCAGGTAGCTGTAGGGCTGGGCCCCCGAGGACCGAGGCAGGCTCAGGGGCAGTCGCCCTGACGGCGAGGACGCGCCGGTGAGCACATCCGCGATCGCCGTGCCGCCTTCCTCGCCGGGGAAGAAGGCCTGCAGCACCGCCCCCGGACGCGCGGCCCCGTCGTCGAGCGCCCAGTCGATCGCGTAGGGACGGCCCGAGAGCACGACCATGACGACGGGCGTTCCCGTCGCGACCACGCGCTCGACGAGCTCGCGCTGCACGCCCGGAAGGTCCAGCGACTCCACGTCGTTGCCCTCGCCGACCGTGCCGCGGCCGAAGAGGCCGGCCTGGTCCCCGACCACGACGATCGCGACGTCGGCGTCCGCGGCGGCCCGCTCGGCCTCGGCGAGCCCGATGCGGTCGGAGCCTTCGACCTCGGATCCGCGCGCGTGCACGATCTGAGCCCTCGGGACGGCGGCGGTCAGCGCCTCGCGAACCGTGGGCATCTCGATGCCGAGCTCGTAGCCCGGGTGGTGCGCCAGCACGTGGTTCGCGAAGGAGTAGCACCCCTGCAGCGCCTCAGAACGATCGGCATTCGGCCCGATGAGCGCGATGCGCCGTGCCGTCACCGCGAGGGGCAGCACGCCGTCGTTCGACAGCAGCACGAGCGATTCCGCGGCCAGCCGGCGGGCGACGTCGCGGTGCCTCGGCGTGTCCAGGTCGACGCCTGCGGGGGGCGCGTCGTCGAAGACATCGGGCTCGAACAGCCCGAGCTGCTCCTTCTGGGCGAGCACCCGGATGACGGCGCGGTCGAGGTACGTCTCGTCGAGCGCACCGCTGCGCACCCGGTCGACGAGGGGTTCGAGATACGCGTCGCCGGAGGGCAGCTCGACGTCGATCCCGGCCCGCAGCGCGAGCTCGGCGGCCTCGCCGCGGTCGGCCGCGACGGCATGCATGACCTCGAGGAACGCGATCGCGAAATAGTCCGCCACGACGACGCCGTCGAACCCGAGCCGCTCCCGGAGGAGCCCCGTCAGCAGCGCCGGATCCGATGCGACAGGAACGCCGTCGATCTCGGCGTAGCTGTTCATGACGCTGCGCACACGGCCATCCCGGATCGCCATCTCGAACGGCGGCAGGAAGACGTCCGCGACCTCACGCGGCCCGGCGGACACCGGGGCGTGATTGCGCCCGGCACGTGAGCCGGAGTACCCGAGGAAGTGCTTGAGCGTGGCGTGCACGCCGGCGGACTGCAGGCCCTGGACGTAGGCGGTTCCCACGGTGCCCACGAGGTACGGATCCTCGCCGATGCACTCGTCGACACGCCCCCAGCGAGGGTCGCGCACCACGTCGAGCACCGGGGCGAGCCCCTGGTGGATGCCGAGGGTGCGCATCGACTCCCCGATGAGCGCGCCCATCTCGGCGACGAGCTCGGGGTCGAACGAGGCGCCCCAGGCCAGCGGCGTCGGGAAGCTCGCTGCCTTCCACGCGGCAAGCCCGGTCAGACACTCCTCGTGCACGAGCGCCGGGATGCCGAGGCGCGTCTCGCGCTTCAGCCGGCGCTGCTCCGCCCACAGCCAGGCCGCGCGCTCAGTGGGCTCGACGGGCCGGGTGCCGTAGACGCGGGTGTAATGGCCGATGCCGTCGCGGGTGATGCCGGCCAGCGTGTCGTGGCGCCCCGCGGCCGCCATCTCGTTCTGCAGCGGCGCCACCACCTCACCGCCCTGATCGAGCCAGTACCCGACGAGCTGTGCGGCCTTCTCCTCGAGGGTCATCTGCGCGAGCAGCGCCCCGACCCGCTCGGAGGCGATCGGGAAGGCCGGGACCTCCTCCGTCGCGACAAGGCCCTCCGTGGTCGTGTCCGAAGTCATGCTCAGCCCTTCACCGCGCCGGTCAGGCCGCCGACGATGCGGCGTTCGAAGAGGCTGAAGAAGATGAGCGCGGGCAGCATCGACAGCGAGGTGTAGGCGAGCACGCGGGCGGTATCGACCGAGTACTGCGAGGAGAAGTTCTGCACGCCCAGCGGCAGGGTGAACAGGCTCGGGTCGTTGAGGATGAACAGCGGCAGCATGTAGCCGTTCCAGGATCCGACGAACGCGAGGATGCCGACCGTGACCACACCCGGCAGGCTCAGCGGGATCACCATCCGCCAGAAGAAGCCGAGGCGGGATGCGCCGTCGATCGCCGCCGCCTCCTCGAGCTCCTTCGGGATCGCCTTCAGGAACGGCACCAGGATGATGATCGTGCCGGGCAGCGCGAACGCGATCTGCGGCACGATGATCCCGGCCAGGCTGTTCACCAGGCCGAGGTTGCGGATCAGCAGGTACAGCGGGGTGATCGCGACGGTGACGGGGAACATCAGCCCTGCGGCGAAGAGCGCGTACATCGCCGGCTTGGCCGCGAACTCGTAGCGGGCGAGCACGTACGCCGCCATCACGCCGAGCAGCACGGCGCCGGCGGTCGTGCCGATCGCCACCACGGTCGAGTTGACCAGGGCGGTCCAGAACTCGGATCCGGCGAGCACGTCGGAGTAGTTGGCGAACTGCCAGGGAGCCGGGAAACCGGACGGGTCCTTCGTGATCTGCGAGTTCGTGCGGAACCCGCCGATGATGATGTAGAGCACGGGCGTGATGCAGATCGTGACGAGCACGATCGCGATCAGATACAGGCCGGGGCTCCCCCAGGGGGCCTTCGGCGAGCGGCGGACGCCCTTGCGATCGCGTGGCTGCACGATGGCGGTGGTGCGGAGGCTTTCGGTGGTCATCTGCGGGCCTTTCCACTGTCGCCCGTCAGCGCGCCGTCGGTGTCGCGCCGCAGCACGAACCGCTGGTAGATCAGGGCGACGACGAGGGTGATCAGGAAGAGCATCACGGCGACCGCGTTGCCGAAGCCGTAGCTGCCGGCGAGATGCCCGTTCTGGTACATGTACGTCGCCATCGTCGAGGTGCCCGCCGTGGCGGAGATGTACTGCCCCCAGATGATGTTGACGAGGTCGAAGAGCTGCAGGGCGCCGATGATCGAAAGGAACGCCCAGATGCGGATCGTCGGCCCCAGCAGCGGCACCGTGATGTTCCACTGGATCTTCCAGAACCCTGCGCCGTCGATCGCCGCGGCCTCGAAGAGCTCCTCCGGGATGGACTGCATCCCGGCGAGCATGAGGATGACCGCGAAGCCGATGTACTTCCAGGTGATGATGACCATCAGCGTCCACAGCGCGAGCTTCGGATCCGCGAGCCAGGAGTGCTGGAGGAACCCGAGCCCGACCTTGCCGAGCAGCGAGTTCAGCGCGCCGGCGTCCTGCATCATCAGGTTCCATCCGGTGCCGACGATGACCTCGGAGATCACGTACGGCACGAAGATCAGCACGCGGATCAGCGAACGTCCACGGAACTTCTGGTTCAGCAGCAGTGCGAACAGGATCGCGATCGGCCCCTGCAGCACGAGGGAGAGCACGACGATCGCGAAGTTGTGCACGACCGCATCGCGGAACGTGTGGTCCTGCCACATGTGGATGTAGTTGTCGAGGCCGACGAACTGCGTCGGCCACCCGAACCCGTTCCACTTGAAGAACCCGTAGACGGATGCCATCCCCACGGGGAGGATGACGAATCCGACGAACATCAACAGGGCGGGCCCGGAGAGCAGCGCGATCTCGCCGCGCTTGCGCCAGTCGGCGCGTGCTCGCCGCACCGGGGCCGGGGAGGTCCCGGTCCCGGTGCGGCGGTCGCTCTCAGGCACGGCCTCGGCCATCACCTGGGTGCCAGTCATCGCTCTCGCTCAGCCCCTCGCCGCGGCGTCGGTGATCTTCTGGAGGAGCGTCTTCGGGTCGCCCTGCCCCGCGAGCATCTCGACCACGCCGGTGTTCAGCGCGTTGCCGACGTTCTGCCCGAGGGCGGTGTCGAGCCAGAGCGCCACGTACGGCGCCTTGCTGTAGGCCTCCATGAGGGGCTTCAGCGACGCGTTGTCGACCGCGCCCTTCGCGTCCTGGTTGGCCGGGATGGTCTGGAACGCCACGGCGTACTTCTCCTGCTGCGCCTTCGACGCGACGAAGTTGAGGAACTTCTCGCACGAGGACGGGGACTTCTCGGAGCAGGAGTAGCCGTCCAGGCCGCCCATCATCGCGCCGGGCTCGCCCTTGCCTCCGGAGACCTCGGGGAACGGGAACCAGTCGAGGTCGGCCAGCGGCTTCTGATCCGGCGTGAGGCTCGCGACCACGCCCGGCTCCCAGGCGCCCATGAGCTCCATCGCCGCCTTGTGGTTGGCGACCAGGCCCGCCGAGGAGTTCGCACCCTGCTGGGCCGACGTGGTGAGGAAGCCCTCGTTGAACGGCTCGACCTGCGCGAACTTCTGCAGGTTGTTCGCCGCGGTCAGCCAGCACCCGTCCTTGAAGTCCTTCTTGGTGGCGAGGTTCGTGATGAGGTCCTTGCCGCAGGCGCGCACCGCGAAGAAGTAGTACCAGTGCGCGGCCGGCCAGGCGTCCTTCGCACCCAGGGCGATGGGCGGGATGCCGGCGGCCTTGAGCTTGCCGATGGCGGCCTCGAGGTCGTCCATGGTTTTCGGCGTCTCGGTGATGCCGGCCTGCGCGAACAGGTCCTTGCTGTAGAAGAGCCCGCCGGGCAGCACCGCCGTCGGCACGCCGTAGAGCTTGCCGTCGACCGTGAAGGCGCTGAGGGCTGCATCGCCGATCGCCTTCTTCACGTCGGGGTCGAGCTTGTCCGTCAGATCCTTGACCTTGCCCGCCGCCACGACGTCGGCCAGCTTGCTGCCGCCGCGCGCCATGAAGACGTCCGGCATGTCGCCCGAATTGACGGCGGTCTGCAGCTTGCCGTCCATGTCCTCGTTCTGGATCGAGGTGACCTTCACCGTGACATCGGGATTGGCCTTGTGGAACGCCGCGGCGGCGTCGGTCCAGAACTGCTTGCCGTCGCCGGTGGTCGAGTTCTGCCACACGGTCAGCGTCTGCTTGCCGCCGCTGTCGCCGCTGCCGGACCCTCCCGAGCAGCCGGTGAGGGCGATCGCTCCCACGGCTGCGAGCGCCACGGCTGCCGTCAGCACTTTGCGGATCTTCATGCTGTGTGTCTCCTCATCGTTGAGTCTTCAGCACCCGCGCCGGCATTTGTTGCCAGCAACACCCAATGTGCTGTCGGCCTACTCTGACACTCGGATCGCCCGCATGTCAAACGATATCGATAACGTTTTCGCTCGGTAGATTGGACGAATGAACCGCCGCATTACGATCCACGACGTCGCTCACGCCGCGGGCGTCTCCGTCGCGACCGTCTCGAAGGCGATCAACGGGCGAGACGGCGTCTCCGCCACGACGCTCGAGCACGTGCAGGAGGTCGTGGCGCGGCTCGGATACGAGAGCTCGCTGGTCGCGACCTCGATGCGCCGGCGCAGGACGGATGTCATCGGCGTGCTCGTCGCGGAGTTCGAGCCGTTCGCCGTGCAACTGCTGCAGGGCGTCTCGGCGGCCCTGCAGGGCACCCGCTTCGACGTGCTCGCCTACGCCGGCAGCGTGTCCGCCGGCGAGCACCTCGGGTGGGAGCGTCGCTCGCTGTCCCGGCTGGGCGGAACGCTCATCGACGGCGCCATCCTGGTCACCCCCACGACGATGCCGACCGACGCCACCGTGCCGCTCGTCGCGATCGACCCGCACGAGGGGCCCGACGGGCCCGCCTCGGTGAGCGTGCACAACGCCGAGGGCGGCTTCGCCGCGACCGCGCACCTGATCTCACTGGGGCATCGTCGCATCGCGCACCTGCGCGGCCGGACCGATCTGGAGTCGGCGCACCAGCGCGAGGACGGATACCGCCGAGCCCTGGAGAGCGCCGGTATCCCCTTCGACGCCGCGCTCGTGGTCGACGGCGGGTACCGCGCCGCGAGCTCGACCGCCGGCGCGCACGCCCTGCTCGATCTGGCCGCGCCGCCGACCGCGGTGTTCGCAGCCAATGACCTGTCCGGGATCGAGATGATCCGGGTCGCGGTCGAACGGGGCCTGCGGGTTCCCGAGGACCTGTCGGTCGTGGGATTCGACGACGTGCCGGAAGCCGCCGCGCACGTCCCCCAGCTGACCACCGTGCGCCAGCCGCTCACCGAGATGGGGGCCGAGGCCGTGCGCCTGCTGCTGGCGATGCTCGACGGCGCCCCGCACGAGCACGTGCGGATGCCGGCGGAACTGATCGTGCGCGCCTCGACCGCTGCTCCGCGCTGACCGCCCGCCGCATTGAACCGCCGCCCGGCACGACGGTGCACAGCGCGACGGCCTCATCGCCTCGCCGACTCGCTGCTCCCACCGCCCTCGCCGCTCTCACCGCCTGCACCGTCAGACTGCACTGGCATCACGAGACTGCAGTTCTTGACTGCAGTCTCGCGACGCAGATGCAGTCTCGCGGTACCGGTGCAGCTCACGGAAGGACCCCGCAGACGCGTTGCGATCAGTCGGATCCACTGATATGTTTACTGCTACAACATTTCATCGACGTCGCTGAAGGCGGATCATCATGGCACTCACTCCCACCCGCGAGGACAAGTTCTCGTTCGGCCTCTGGACCGTCGGCTACAACGGCGCCGACCCGTTCGGCGGTCCGACCCGGCCGGCCCTGGATGTGGTCCACGCCGTGGAGAAGCTCGCCGAGCTCGGCGCCTACGGCCTGACCTTCCACGACGACGACCTGTTCGCGTTCGGATCCACGGAGGCCGAGCGCCAGATGCAGATCGACCGCCTCAAGGGCGCGCTCGCCGACACCGGGCTCGTGGTGCCGATGGTGACCACGAACCTGTTCAGCGCCCCGGTCTTCAAGGACGGCGGCTTCACCTCGAACGACCGCGGCGTGCGCCGCTTCGCGCTGCGCAAGGTGCTGCGTCAGCTCGATCTCGGCGCCGAGCTGGGGGCGAAGACCTTCGTCATGTGGGGCGGGCGCGAGGGCGCCGAGTACGACTCCGCGAAGGACATCC
The DNA here is from genome assembly GCF_052115565.1 of Microbacterium sp. 2MCAF23. Lineage (NCBI taxonomy): Bacteria > Bacillati > Actinomycetota > Actinomycetes > Micrococcales > Microbacteriaceae > Microbacterium > Microbacterium sp. 2MCAF23. The sequence goes on from NZ_JBFRGY010000007.1 coordinate 172,912, forward strand.
GTGCGGCGCTGGAGCGCTACCGCGAGGCCGTGAACCTGCTCGGCGACTACGTCACAGACAAGGGCTACGACATCCGCTTCGCGATCGAGCCGAAGCCGAACGAGCCGCGCGGCGACATCCTGCTTCCGACCCTCGGCCACGCGCTCGCCTTCATCGACTCCCTCGAGCGTCCCGAGCTCGTCGGCCTGAACCCCGAGGTCGGCCACGAGCAGATGGCCGGGCTCAACTTCGCCGCCGGCATCGCCCAGGCGCTCTACCACGGCAAGCTCTTCCACATCGACCTCAACGGCCAGCGCGGCATCAAGTACGACCAGGATCTGGTCTTCGGCCACGGCGATCTGCACAACGCGTTCGCCCTCGTCGACCTGCTCGAGAACGGCGGCCCCAGCGGCGTGCCCGCCTACGAAGGCCCGCGCCACTTCGACTACAAGCCGTCGCGCACCGAGGACGAGACCGGCGTCTGGGACTCGGCGAGCGCGAACATGCGCACCTACCTCCTGCTCAAGGAGCGCGCGGCGGCCTTCCGCGCCGACCCGGAGGTGCAGGAGGCGCTGGCCGCTTCGCGCGTCGACGAGCTCTCCGCGCCGACCCTGAACGCCGGCGAGAGCTACGACGAGCTCCTGTCCGACCGCTCCGCCTACGAGGACTTCGACACGAACGCGTACTTCGGCGGCAAGGGCTTCGGCTTCGTGCGCCTGCAGCAGCTCGCGACCGAGCACCTCCTCGGCGCCCGCTGACTCCACTTCCGTCGACGCCCCCTCTGGGTGCCGAGGCCCCCTCCCAGACACGCTGCTGAGAGGGGGCCTCGGCGCCACGGAGGGGCCTCGACACATCGAACCCCGCGAAAGGAAAGACCCATGACGCTGGTGATGGGCGTGGACTCGTCCACGCAGTCGTGCAAGGTCGTCATCCTCGACGCCGCGTCCGGATCCGTCGTGCGCACCGGCCGTGCGGCGCATCCGGACGGTACGGCCGTCGACCCCGAGGCGTGGTGGCGCGCGCTGAACGCCGCGATCGCCGACGCCGGAGGCATCGACGACGTCGAGGCCTGGTCCATCGGCGGCCAGCAGCACGGCATGGTCGCGCTCGATGCGTCCGGATCCGTGATCCGCGACGCGCTGCTGTGGAACGACACCCGCTCGGCCGGCGCCGCGCAAGACCTCATCGCGGAGTTCGGCGCGTCCGAGCTCGCCGCCCGCACGGGTCTCGTCCCGGTCGCATCGTTCACGATCACCAAGCTGCGCTGGCTGCGCGACGCGGAGCCCGAGAACGCGGCGCGCGTGGCAGCCGTCGCCCTGCCACACGACTGGCTGACCTGGCGGTTGCGCGGTTACGGGCCGGCCGGGGCGTCGCCGCTCGGACCGGTGCTGGACGAGCTCGTCACCGACCGCTCCGACGCGAGCGGCACCGGCTACTGGAATCCCGTGGACGGCGGCTACGACCGCGAACTGCTGGTCGCCGCGCTCGGCCACGATGCGGCCCTGCCGCGGGTGCTGGGCCCGGACGAGTCGGTCGCGGATCCGGCCGGTCGCCGTGTCGCCCCGGGTGCCGGCGACAACGCCGCCGCCGCGCTCGGACTCGGAGCGGAGCCCGGCGACGTCGTGGTGTCGGTCGGCACCTCGGGCACGGTGTGCGCCATCAGCCGCGCACCGATCGCGGATCCCTCCGGCACCGTCGCGGGGTTCGCCGACGCGAGTGGGAACTTCCTCCCGCTCGTGGCGACGCTGAACGCGGCGCGCGTGCTCGACGTCACCGCGGCGCTGCTCGGCGTCGGGCATGACGAGCTCAGCGACCTCGCACTGCACGCCTCCGCCGGGGCCGACGGGCTGACCCTACTGCCCTACTTCGAGGGCGAGCGCACCCCGAACCTCCCCGACGCCACCGCGTCGCTGACCGGCATGACGCTCGCCTCCACCACGCGCGCGAACCTCGCCCGCGCCGCCGTGGAGGGGATGCTGCGCGGCCTGGGCGCGGGGCTCGACGCCCTCCGCGGGCTCGGCATCCCCCTCGAGCGGGCGCTGCTCATCGGCGGCGGCGCGCAGTCCGAGGCGGTGCGCCGGATCGCGCCGGAGATCCTCGGTGTGCCGGTCGTGGTGCCCGAACCGGGCGAGTACGTGGCGCTGGGAGCCGCGCGACAGGCTGCCGCCGTCGCGGCGACACCGGCGCTCCGGCTCCACGGCGCGGATCGCCCCTAGGCTGACGGGCATGCCGCTGACCGATCTCCCCCTCGCCGACCTGCGCACCTACCGTCCCGAGGTCGCCGAACCCGCCGACTTCGACGCGTTCTGGCAGGACACGCTCGCCGGATCCCGAGAGCTCGCCACCCCTGCCGAGCTGTCACCCGCGACAACCCCGATAAACGAGCTCATCGTCGAGGATCTCGCGTTCTCCGGCTTCGGCGGAGAGCGGATCCGCGGCTGGGTCACCCGCCCTCGCCGTGAGGGACGCCTGCCCGTCGTCATCGAATACCTCGGCTATGGCGGTGGCCGGGGCATCCCCGGGGAGCGCCTGCAGTGGGCCGCCTCGGGATACGTGCACGTGCTCATGGACACCCGCGGCCAGGGCGCCGGCTGGGGATCCGGCGGCGCCACCCCGGATCCGCACGGATCGGACGGGGCGACGCCCGGCTTCATGACGCGCGGCATCGCCCGCCCCGAGGACTACTACTACCGCCGGGTGTTCACCGACGGCGCCCTGCTCGTGGATGCCGTGCAGGGCTTCGCGTTCGCCGACCCCGAGCGGATCGCGGTGACCGGCGGCAGCCAGGGCGGCGGCATCAGCGTCGCCGTGGCGGCCCTGCACCCCGGTGTCGCAGCGGTCATGCCCGACGTGCCGTTCCTGAGCCACTTCCGGCGTTCGGTACTGCTGACCCCCGAGCATCCGTTCCGCGAGATCGAACGCTATCTCGCGGTGCACCGCGACCGCGTCGAGCAGGTCTTCCAGACCCTGTCGTATTTCGACGGCGTCAACTTCGCACGCCGCATCACGAAGCCCGCGCTGTTCTCGGTGGGGCTCATGGACGACATCGTGCTGCCGTCCAGCGTCTTCGCCGCGTACAACCACCTGGCGACCGACGACGCGACGATCGAGGTCTACGAATTCAACGGCCACGAGGGCGGCGGCTTCGCCCAGTGGCTGCGGCAGACCGCCTGGCTCGCCGAGCGCCTCTGACGCGCGGACGCCTACTGCGGGGGCGCTCCACGGCTCCGGATCCCGCATGCCGCGCTCCCGGAGCCTGCGGATCCTGCTGACTCCGCGATCCCGCCGACGACCCTGCCCAGCCGTCCCCGACGGGCATGCCGCCCCTATCGCTCGCCCCTCGTCTGCTCAGGTCGCAGTTTCTGCTCCAAGACCCCCGACTTCGGAGCAGAAAGTGCGACCTGAACAGCCATAGCGCTCGAGATCCGGATCGGATGCGGATCGGGTCGGGATCCGATGCGGATCGATCCTGAGGGGTTGACGCGACTGCCTCCTGATTCTATAAAGAAACTTAGCTAATAGATTTCAGGAGTTTCGATGACGTCCTCCCCCGCCCCCGGCACCCCCGGCTGGCTCGCCCTCCGCAACGATCAGGCCGCGCTGTCACTGCTGCTCGACGAGGGCCCGCTGACCCGTAACCGCATCGGCGAGCTGACCGGGCTCTCCAAGCCGACGGCAGCGCAGATCGTGTCGCGCCTGGAGGAGGGCGGGTTCATCCACGCGGCCGGGGAGCTCTCCGCCGGCCGCGGGCCGAACGCGGTCACCTACGATGTGCGGCTCGATCGCAGTCTCGGCGTCGCGATCGACGTGGACGAGAGCGTGCTGCGCGCCACCGTGGTCGACGCTCGCGGCTCGGAGCGGCCGGTCGTGATCGTACCGATCGACGCGGCGCACCCGCGTTCGGCCGAGGGCGACGTGCGCCAGGCGATCGAGGCAGCCTGCAGCGCGGCGGACGTCGACCCCGGCGCGATCGTGGAGATCGTGATCGGCGTGCAGGCAGCCAACGACCCCGCCGCCGATCGCCTGAACTTCACCGACACCCTCGACGGCTGGCCCATGCAGAACGCACGCGGCGAGCTGGAGGCAGGCCTCGGCATCGCCGTCACCCTGGAGAACGACGTCAATCTCGCCGCGATCGCCGAGCGCGCCGACGGCGCCGGCGCCGATGCTCCGGGCTTCGCGCTGCTCTGGCTCGGCGAAGGCCTCGGTCTCTCGATCGATCTGGACGGCGCGATCCTGCACGGCGCCACGGGCGGCGCAGGCGAGATCGGCTACCTGCCGGCACCCCGCACCGCGATGGCGATCGACCCGGACGCGGATGATCTGCAGGAACTCGCCGGAGGTGCCGCCGTCGCGCGCTCGGCAGCCTCCGCTCTCGGCCGTCGCCTCGATTACGCAGAGGCGCTCGCTGCTCTCGTCGCCGAGCCGGAGCGGATCCTGCCCGACCTCGCGGTGCGCATCGCCTTCGCCCTCACCCCGGTCATCGCCGTGCTGGATCCATCACTGGTGATCCTCGGCGGGCCCACCGGCATCGCAGGCGGAGCCGCACTGGCCGAAGCGGTCTCCGCGGCGCTGCGCGCCTCCTCCAGCTGGGACCCCGACGTGCGCACCACGGGTGCTCCCTCCGATGCGGTTCTGCTCGGCGCCCGGCACGTGCTCGTGTCGCGGCTGCGCGCGCGCTTGCTTCCCGACTGATCCGCGGCGGGCCGAACTCCGGCCCAGCCGCCAGGCCCACTGAACAGAGAGGTTCACATGAAACGCCACACTCGGCTCCGGATCGGTGCCATCGCCGCGCTCTCGGTCGCCGTCGTCGTCCTCGCCGGATGCTCCACCGGGTCTGACACCGCGGTCGCCGCCAAGGCGCCCGACCATCTGTCCGGCACGGTCACGCTCTGGGAGTTCTTCAGCGACCGCGAGGCGGGCGTGGTGCAGTCCGTCATCGACGACTTCCACAAGAAGTACCCGGATGTGAAGGTCGACGTGCGCACCGGTCAGGAGGACGACAAGATCATCAAGGCGATCGCCGCGGGCAACGACCTCGACGTCGCGATCTCCGGGGCCGTCGACAACGTCGGCGCGTTCTGCTCGTCGGGCGCCCTGCGCGACCTCACCCCGTACATCCAGCGCGACGGCGTCGACCTGTCTCAGCTGTCCGACGTGGCCCGCAGCTACACGTCGTTCGGCGGCAAGCAGTGCGCGCTGCCCATGCTCGCCGATGTGCAGGGGCTCTACTACAACACCGACCTGCTCCAGGAGGCCGGCTACACCGCGCCGCCGAAGACGCTCAGCGAGCTCGAGACGATGGCGGTGAAGCTCACCACCTACAACCCCGACGGGTCCATCAAGACGCTGGGCTTCAACCCGATCATGGGCGCCTATGAGAACGCACCCACGGTCTACGGGGCCGCGGCGGGAGCGGACTGGATGAAGGACGGCAAGAGTGCCATCGCCTCCTCCCCCGGCTGGAAGGAGCTGATGACCTGGCAGAAGGCCTTCATCGACCAGATCGGCTACGACAAGCTCAAGGCCTTCACCGCAGGGCTCGGCGACGAGTTCTCCGCCAGCCAGGCCTTTCAGACCGGCCAGCTCGCGATGAATCTCGACGGGGAGTGGCGCATCGCGTTCCTCGCCGATCAGGCACCCGGCGTGAAGTACGGTGTCGCGCCGTTCCCTGTGCTGGACGGCCATGAGGACCTCTACGGGGGCGGCTACTCCTCCGGCACGATCGCGGGCGTCTCCAAGGGCTCCAAGAACCCGGAGGCCGCCTGGGCGCTGCTGCGATATCTGACCTTCGACACCGATGCGGTCGTGAAGCTCGCGAACGGCCTGAAGAACGTCCCGACCACGAAGGACGCGCTCGCGTCCCCGAAGCTCGATCTCCCCGAGCAGTTCGGAACGTTCCTCGACATCGCGAAGAACCCGCACCTGACCTCGATCCCGGCGACCGTGATCGGCAGCGCGAACCAGGTGGCGCTCTCCGGCTACTGGACGAAGTTCCAGTCCGGCGGCGGGGGCGACATCGACGCGGGCCTGAAGAAGGTCGACAAGGACATCGACGACCAGCTCGCGCTGAGCGAAGGCCCGTGATGACCGCGACCGTCGCCCCGGGGCGTGCGGATAGCCCGCCGCATGCCCCGGGCGTCGCCGCCCGCCGCCGGCACGGATCCGCCGTCCGCCGTCGCCGCTGGAGCATCGCCCTGATGCTGGCCCCGACGCTCCTCGGCCTCGCGGTCTTCTTCGTCTACCCGCTCGTGGCGAACCTGTACTTCTCGTTCACGCGGTACGACCTCGTCTCGGCGCCGCAGTGGAACGGCTTCAGCAACTACATCTACCTGTTCACGAAGGATCCGCGGATCGTCACGGCCGCCCTGAACACCCTGTGGTTCGTCGTGATCCTCGTGCCGATCAGGATCGCCTGCTCGCTCGCCGTGGCGGGGCTCCTGCTGCGCGCCCGGAGCGCGGGCGGAGTCTGGCGCACGATCTTCTACCTGCCCGCGCTGGTCCCGCCCGTGGCGTCCGTCGTCGCGTTCGTGTTCCTCTTCAATCCCGGGACCGGTCCGGTGAACCTCGTGCTGAAGAGCCTCGGCATCCCCGGTCCGCTCTGGTTCAACGACCCGGCGCTCGCGAAGCCCTCGCTCGTGCTGCTGGGGGTGTGGGTCATGGGCGACGTGATGATCATCCTGCTCGCCGCCCTCCTGAACGTGCCACGCGATCAGTACGAGGCCGCCGCCCTGGACGGCGCCAACGGTCCGCAGAAGGTGCGGTATGTGACCCTTCCGTCGATCGCCCCGGTACTGCTGTTCGCACTGGTGACGGGCATGATCGCCGCGCTGCAGTACTTCACCGAAGCGGCCGTGGCCTCGGGAGTGGCAAGCGGACGGTCCGGGCCCACATCGGGCGGAATCGCCTCCGATGTCGGCTATCCCGACGACTCGCTGCTCACCTACACGCAATGGCTGTACGTGCGCGGGTTCGCGAACTTCCAGCTCGGTTACGCCGCCGCCATGGCCGTCGTGCTGTTCGTGGTCGCGAGCGTGTTCGTGGCTCTACTGCTGCGCAAGGCGCGGGCCTTCTCACCGGAGGACTTCTCATGACCGCCACGGCGCTCATCACGACAGGATCCGCGCGCCCGCCCCTTCCCGTGCGGGGCGTCCGTCGGACGCTCGTCTGGATCGCGGACCACACGATGCTCTCCGTTCTGGCGGTGCTGTTCCTCGCCCCGATCGCGTTCGTGCTGCTGACCTCGTTCATGTCGAGCCGGCAGACGCTGACGGCCTCGATCTGGCCGCAGCCGTGGGATCTCTCCAACTACGTCCGCGCATTCACCCAGGTGCCGCTGGGCCTCTGGTTCCTGAACTCCGCGTTCTACGCGGTGCTCGCCACGGGATTCATGCTCGTCTCGTCGGTGCCCGCCGCATATGTGCTCGCCAAGATCCGGTTCCGCGGGGCGAACCTCATCTTCCTTGCGATCATCGTCGCGATGCTGCTGCCTCCGCAGGTGACGATCGTGCCGGTGTACGTGATGTTCTCCAAGCTCGGACTGACCGGCACGCTGTGGCCGCTGATCCTGCCCAATCTGCTCGGCGACGCGTTCTCGATCTTCCTGCTGCGCCAGTTCTTCCTCACGATCCCGACCGCCTACGCCGACGCAGCGAGGATCGACGGCAACGGTGAATGGGGCGTGCTCTGGCGGGTGATGGTGCCGATGACCAAGCCGGGCATCGCGTCGGCCGCCATCTTCCTGTTCTTCAATTCGTGGAACGACTATTTCGGCCCTCTCCTGTACGCGTCGGAGAACCCGTCCGCGTGGACGGTCGCCTACGGCCTGTCGACGTTCCACGGCACCCATGGCACGGACTGGGGCACGACAATGGCGGTCACGATGCTCGTCACCATCCCGGTCGTGATCGTGTTCTTCTTCGCGCAGCGCGTCTTCGTCGAAGGCATCAACTTGACCGGAGTGAAGGGCTGACATGAAACTCACCGTCATCGGAGGCGGATCCACCTACACTCCCGAGCTCACGGACGGCTTCTCACGACTGCGCGACGTGCTGCCGATCGACGAGCTGTGGCTCGTGGATCCGGACGATCGCCGCCGGAAGCTGGTCGCAGGGGTCTCGCAGCGGATGTTCGCGCGCGCCGGCCACCCGGGTCGGATCCGGGATACCGCGGACCTCGTCGCGGGTGTCGCGGACGCGGACGTGGTGCTGCTCCAGTTGCGCATCGGAGGCCAGGCCGCCCGGCTCGGCGATGAGACCTGGCCGCATGAGGCGTGCTGCATCGGGCAGGAGACCACCGGGCCCGGCGGTCTCGCGAAAGCGCTGCGAACCGTGCCCGTGGTGCTCGAGGTCGCGGAAGCGGTGCGACGGCATGCGAAGCCGGGCGTGTGGATCGTCGACTTCACCAACCCGGTCGGGATCGTGACCCGCGCGCTGCTCGAGGCCGGCCACCGAGCCATCGGCCTGTGCAATGTGGCGATCGGATTCCAACGCCGCTTCGCCCGGATGCTCGACGCCGATCCGGCCCGCGTGCGCCTCGAGCACGTCGGCCTGAACCACCTGACCTGGGAGCGGGGGATCCTGCTGGACGGATCCGACCTGCTGCCCACGATGCTGCAGGGCCGGCTGTCCGAGCTTGCGGAAGAGGTGGAGCTGCCGGCGCCGCTGCTGCAGAACCTCGCGATGGTGCCGTCGTACTATCTGCGCTACTACTACGCTCACGACCGGGTGCTCGAGGAGCAGCGGCACGAGAGTCCGCGCGCGGAGAAGGTCATGGCGGTCGAACGCGAACTGCTCCGGCTCTACGCGGATCCGGCCGTCGACGAGAAGCCTGCGCTCCTCGCCGAGCGCGGTGGCGCGTTCTACTCCGACGCGGCTGTGGATCTCATCGCGTCATTGCTGGGCGATCGCGGCGACGTGCAGGTCGCGAACCTGCGAAACGGCGGCACCCTGCCGTTCCTGCCTGACGACCATGTCATCGAGGTGTCCGCCACCATCGGTGCGGACGGCCCCTCCGCCGTGCCCGTCGCGCCGCTCCCCAGCGATGTGCAGGGGCTGATCGGCCACGTCGCGGGCTACGAGCGTCTCGCCCTCGACGCCGCACGGCACACCGGCTCCGGCGAGCGCGGTCGGCAGCTGGTCGAGCGCGCCATGCTCGCGCATCCGCTCGTCGGCCAGTGGGACCGTGCGCAGAAGCTCGCCGACCTGCTGATCGACAACAACAGGGAACACCTCGCGTGGGCGCGTTGAGCGGCACCGCCGTGCAGGCCCGGCAGAGGCGCCCGAGCACGCACGAGGGCGTCGTGATCGCCATCGACGGCGGCGGGACCAAGACCGATGCCGTCGCGCTCGACGCCACCGGCGCGGTCCTCGCCCACGTGCGACTCGGCGCATCCGATGTGCACCCGGGACGGGAGGGCGAATCGGCCTCGGTCGTCGACGAGGCCGTGCGACGGGTGCACGCCGAGGCCGGAGGAGGGCCGCTGCTGAGGGTCGGCGTGTTCCTCTCCGGTCTCGATCATGAGGAGGAGTTCGCGGCGTTCCGCGCCCGGATCCGATCTCTGCCGTGGTTCGTCGGCGATGACGGTGTCGAGGCGCACGTGGAGAACGACATGTTCGCACTGCTGCGCACGGGCACGCTCGGGGCCGATGCGGTCGCCGTGGTCTGCGGCACCGGGCTCAATGCGATCGGCGTGCGCGCCGACGGGACGACCGCTCGCTTCCTCGCATGGGGAGCCGTGTCGGGCGATTGGGGCGGCGGCTCGGACATCGGCGCCGAAGCGCTGCGCCTGGCAGCGAGGGCGATGGATGGCCGAGGACCTGCGACCGTGCTGACCGCGGTGATTCCCGAGAAGTTCGGGCGCCCCGACCTCACCGCTCTCATCGAGGACGTGCACTTCGGCCGCATTCCGGAGGGGCGACTGGCCGAGCTCGTGCCGGACGTGTTCACGGCCGCGGAGGGAGGCGACGCGGTGTCGCGCGCGCTGGTGCAGCGCCAGGCGGAGGAGATCGTCGCGATGGCGGCGAGCGCCGCCCACCGGCTCGGGCTCGAGCAGGATCCCATCCCCGTGGTGCTCGGCGGCGGGGTGCTCGCGGCGCGCCGGCCGCTGCTGCTGGACGGCGTCATGGAGGGCCTCGCGGCGACGTTGCCCTCGGCCGTTCCGGCGGTGGTCGACTCGCGCCCCGTGGTCGGCGCGGGGCTGACGCTGCTCGAGCAGCGCGGCGCAGCGGACGACGTGATGCGCCGCGCCCATGCGGCGCTCGCGCGCACGGTGCCCGCGTGAGCCGCACGCTCACCACGCAGGTGCTCGAACGCACCGTGCCCGCGTGAGCGGCACGCTCACCGCGCGGGCCCCGGCCGAGACGGGTCGCAACATCCGGGAAACACGCACTGCGTACACTCGGGGACGCCACAAGCACGCACTCCCCCGAAGGACCCACCATGTCCGGTACGCCGTCATCCGCGCCCATCACCGTCTCGATCCGCCGCGAGGTCGACCCCGCCCGCATCGCCGAGGCCACGGCCTGGGTGCAGACGGGGGTGAATCTCGCGAGCGGCCACCCCGGCTTCCTCGGATCCGGGTGGGTGCGCGACGGCGAGGATTCGCACCACTGGCACATGCTCTACCGCTTCGCCGACGAGGCGGCCCTCGACGCGTGGGAGGCGTCGAGCGAACGCGCCTGGTGGCTGTCGATGGGCGAGCGGTTCGTGCGCAGCGAGCGCGTACGCCGCCGCACCGGGATCGAGGGCTGGTTCGACGAGCCGTCGACCGGGACGATCTCGGTGCCGACCTCGACCGGTGCGACCACGGTGACCGTGGCCCCGGCGCCGCCGCGGTGGAAGCAGGCGGTGTCGATCTGGCTCGGCTTCTTCCCGATGAACCTGGTCTTCACCTACCTGATGAGCCCGGTGCCCGGGTGGAACGGCCTGCCGATCTGGCTGCGCGTGCTCGCGACCACGATCGTGCTGACGCCGATCATGACCTACTGGGTGCTGCCGTTCGTGACGCGCTCGCTGCGCCGGTGGCTGGCCCGCTGACCCCGTCCCAAAGAAGCCTGATCCGCCCCCTGAGAACAGAAGCCTGATCCGCCCCCTGAGAACAGAGGACGACCGCCATTCCGCAGGACGGATCCGAGGGGATCCTCCTGCAGAATGACGATCGCGCTGTGAACGTGCGGGGCGGGCAGGCCGTCCGGTCAGACCTCGATGTGCCGCTCCGCCACGCCGTCGTAGGCGGACAGCGGACGGATCAGCGCGTTCGACGCGGCCTGCTCCATGACGTGCGCGGTCCAGCCGGTGACCCGCGACGCCACGAACAGCGGCGTGAACGTGAGCGTGTCGAAGCCGATGAGGTTGTACGCCGGACCTGACGGGTAGTCGAGGTTCGGGTGGATCCCCTTGCGGGCGACGAATTCGTCCGCAAGCGTCGTGTACAGCTCCTCCACGTCGGGGCGGTCGTAGTGCTCCACGAGCGTGTCCAGCGCGGCCTTCATGGTCGGCACGCGCGAGTCGCCGTTCTTGTAGACGCGGTGCCCGAAGCCCATGATCTTGCGCTTGGACGCAAGTGCCGTGTCGAGCCATGCGTCGACGTTCGCCGCATCGCCGATCTCGTCGAAGATGTGCAGCACCGCCTCGTTCGCTCCGCCGTGCAGCGGTCCCTTCAGCGCGCCGATCGCGCCGACCACCGCCGAGTACAGGTCGCTCAGGGTCGACGTGATGACACGTGCCGTGAACGTGGAGGCGTTGAAGGAGTGCTCCGCGTACAGGATCATCGAGCGGTTGAACGCGTCGACGACGACCGGATCCGGCTCGGTGCCGAACGTCATCCAGAGGAAGTTCGCGGAGTAGTCCAGGTCGTCGCGCGGGGCGACGATGTCCTCGCCGCGTCGGCGGCGCTGCCCGTAGGCGACGATCGCCGGCAGCGCGGCGAAGAGCCGGATGCTCCGCTCGAGGTTCTGCTCAGGCGTGCCGCTCGCATCGAGCACGGATCCGGATCCGGCTGCGTCCGAGGCGCCGAGCAGACTGACCGCCGTTCGGATCTCGTCCATCGGATGCGCCTCGACCGGCACGAGGTCGATCGCGGCCCTGACGTTGGCGGCGAGCGCGCGGTGCTCGCGCTCGGTCGCGCGCAGGTCGGCCAGCTGCTGCGCGGTGGGCAGCTCACCGTTCCAGAGCAGGTAGGCGACGGCCTCGAACGGCTGAGTCGCTGCGAGTTCCTGCACGGGGTAGCCGCGGTAGAGCAGGCTGTTGGTCTCGGGGTTGACCTTCGAGATCGCCGTCGTGTCGACGACGACGCCGGCGAGGCCCTTCTTGATGTCGGGGTCGCTCATGTCACTCCTTCGTGTGTGCACGGTGTCCGAGCGGGGGCTCAGAGACCGAGCTCCTTGTCGATGCGGAAGTTGAAGACGTTCGTGTCGAAGTGGTTGTACGACTCGTAGTCGATGAGGTCGTACAGATCTGCGCGGTGCTGCATCTCGCCGAGCTTCGAGGTCAGATGCCCCTCCTCGTTCAGCGTATCCAGCGCGCGTCCGGTCGCACCCATCGCGATCCGGAGCATCGAGACCGGCCAGATCACGATGCTCACGCCGGCATCCTTGAGCTGCGACGTCGTGAACAGCTCGCTCTTGCCGAACTCGGTCATGTTCGCCAGGATCGGCACGTCCAGCTCGGACGCCATCCGTTCGAACTCGGCGAGCGTGCGCATCGCCTCGGGGAAGATCGCATCCGCCCCGGCGTCGACGAGCGCCTTGGCCCGGTCGACCGCGGCGTCCATGCCCTCCACGGCGCGGATGTCGGTGCGCGCCATGATGAGGAAGTTCGGATCCCGGCGGGCGTCGACCGCGGCCCTGATGCGCTTGGTCGCGGTCGACTCGTCGACCACCGCCTTGCCGTCCAGGTGACCGCAGCGCTTGGGGTTGATCTGGTCCTCGATGTGGGTGCCGGCGAGCCCGGCATCCTCGAGGGTCTGGATCGTGCGGGCCACGTTCATGGGCTCGCCGAAGCCGGTGTCGGCATCGATGATCGCCGGCAGTTCGGTCATCCGGGCGATCTGCTGCCCTCGCCCCGCCACCTCGGTGAGCGTGGTGAGGCCGATGTCGGGCAGACCCAGATCCGCGGACAGCACGGCGCCGGAGATGTAGACCCCGTCGAAGCTCTTGCGCTCGATGAGCCGGGCGGAGAGCGGGTTGAACGCGCCGGGGAAGCGCAGCAGCTCCCCCGCCGCGAGCCGCTCCCGCAGGATCCGCCGTTTCTCGGCGGCCGGGGTGGTGGAGTACAGCATCAGTTGCTCCTTCGTGCACACGGGGTCGTTGAGCGAGCGAAGCGAGACGAAACGCGTTCCCTCGCGAGCGCACCGCGTTTCGTCTCGGTCTCGCTGCGATCGTCCTCGCTCAACGACCCCGGCAGGCACCGCATCAGAACAGGCCCTTGGGCGCCGGTGCCATCGCGAGCACGCCGGGCGCGGCGACGATCGAGAGCTGGGCGACCTCCTCCGCGGTGAGCTCGGGCAGACGCTGCACGAGCTCCAGGAAGCGGTCGATCTCCGCAGGCTCCAGCACGGGCTCGGCGAGGATCCGGAACTTGCGGATGTAGTCCTCACGGGCGAACGGCCTGGCACCGAGCGGGTGCGCGTCGGCGACGGCGATCTCATCGGTCACGGTCTCGCCGTTCGTCAGGCGGATATCCACCCGCCCGCCGAACGCCTTCTCGGCCGGGTCGATCGAGTGGTAGCGGCGGGTCCACTCCTCGTCCTCGGCCGTGGTGATCTTGTGCCAGAGCGCCACGGTGTCCTCGCGCTGCGCACGCTCGGGCGCGTAGGAGTCGACGTGGTGCCAACTGCCGTCCTGCAGGGCGACCGCGAAGATGTACGGGATCGAGTGATCCAGCGTCTCGCGGGACGCGTGCGGGTCGTACTTCTGCGGGTCGTTCGCGCCGGATCCGATCACGTAATGCGTGTGGTGGCTGGTGAGGATCACGATCGCGTCGACGTTCGCGGGATCCGTCAGCTCCGGGCGTTCGTTGTGCAGCTTGCGCGCGAGGTCGATCCAGGCCTGCGCCTGGTACTCCGCGGAGTGCTCCTTCGTGTACGTGTCGAGGATCGCGCGCTTGGACTCGCCGGTCACGGGCAGCGGCACGTCGTACGACGCGTCCGGGCCGTCCAGCATCCAGGCGATCACGCCGTCCTCACCCTCGTAGATCGGGCTCGGCGAGGTCTCGCCGCGCATCGCCCGGTCGACGGCCTCGACCGCCATCTTGCCGGCGAAGGCCGGGGCGTGCGCCTTCCAGGTGGAGATCTCGCCCTTGCGGCTCTGCCGCGTGGCGGTGGTGGTGTGCAGCGCCTGGCCGACCGCCTGGTAGATCGTCTCGACATCGAGGCCGAGCAGGGTGCCGATACCGGCGGCGGCCGAGGGTCCGAGGTGGGCGACGTGGTCGATCTTGTGCGCGTGCAGGCTGATCGCCTTCACCAGGTCGACCTGGATCTCGTACCCCGTGGCGATGCCGCGCACCAGCGCGCGACCGTCGGCGCCGACGTGCTGCGCGACCGCGAGGATCGGCGGGATGTTGTCGCCAGGGTGCGAGTACTCGGCGGCGAGGAAGGTGTCGTGGTAGTCCAACTCGCGCACCGCGACGCCGTTCGCCCAGGCGGCCCACTCCGGGCTCGTGCGGCGCTCGAGCGCGCAGCCGAACACAGTGGATCCGGATCCGTTCACCGAGACCGGGTGGTCCAGCGCCTGCTGGCGGGCGGCACTGACGGGGGCGCGGGTGAGCGAGGCGGCCGCGACGGAGGCGTTGTCGATCACGCGGTTGATGATCATGTCGACGACGTCGGCGTCGACCTCGACCGGGTCGGCGGCGATCTCGGCGAGGCGCCAGGCGAGCTGCCCCTCGCGCGGGAGCTGCTCGTCGCTGCGGTGCACGCGGAGGTGGTGGGTGACGGTCATGCTCTGGCCTTCTTTCCGGACGGGGTCGTGGTGTCGGGATCCGCGCCGGCGAGCGAGTCGAGGATGCTCGCGAGCGCGTTGTGCAGGTGGACGTGGGTGGCGTGCGCGGCCAGGTCGCCGTCTCCGGATCCGATCGCCTCCGCGATCAGGCGGTGCTCGCCGGCACTCGCGGCGAGGCGGGCGGGCTTGTCCCGCGCCATCCGGCGCACGCGCACCAGGTGGGTGCGCACGGTGCGCAGGGCCGCGGTGAGGTAGTCGTTGCCGACAGCAGCGTCGAGCGCCTCATCGAAGCGGGCGATGAGCGCGTAGTAGCGGGCGCGGCCCTCCTCGTCGCCCAGCGACGTGGCAGCCTGCGCGAAGAGCCGTGCGAGTTCCGCGAACTCGGTGCGGTTGGCGGCACCGGCCGCCGTGCGCGCAGTGGTCTCCTCGAGAGCACGCCGCAACGCGAACAGATCGCGTATGTCGTCGGCGTCGATCGCCGCGACCACGGTGATGCGCGGCGAGAGCTGTTCGACCAGTCCGTCCGCAGTCAGCCGGCGCAGCGCCTCCCGCAACGGCGTGCGGCTCACGCCGAGCCGCTCGGCCTGCTCGACCTCGGCGAGCACGGTGCCGGCGGCGAGGGATCCGGACTGGATCTCCTCGAGCAGCGCGCGGTACGCGAACTCGCCCGCGCGCATACCCTCGGCGACGATGGTCATGGGCTCAGTGTATACACAACAGCAACACGCTGGCCATGTTCGATGAAATGGCCCGGTCTAGGTATACAAATGGGGGCGGATCCGACACGTGCGATCGGCGGGTCCGCCCAGGTACCGGTGCGTGAACTCAGAAGGGCGGCGGGCCGAGGATCTCGATCGATCCGGTGGCCGCGGCCGCCGCCGCTACGCGCCCGAAGTCAGGCATCGGCGGTGCGCCTGCACCCGCGGGCTCACTCGCGGACCGGTAGAACGCCTCGCCGCCGCCCGGAGTCTGGAGGCAGAGCATCCGCGCGGTCGGCGTCGTCACCGCGAACGCATGGGGCACACCACGCGGGATGATCGCGATGCCACCCGCGGCGAGAGCCTGCTCGGCGCCGGCGATATGCAGCCGGACCTCGCCCTCCAGCATGTAGAAGGTCTCGTCCGCATCCGGATGCTGATGCAGCGGGGTGACCTTGCCCGCGTCCAACGCATCCTCGAAGAGCAGGTATGCGCCGCCCGTTTCCCTCTCGGTGGCCAGCCAGGTGTGCACACCGCCCCCGCAGAACCAGCGACGCTCGCCCGACTCGCGGGCCCGTACGGTCGTCTCCAGCGTCGACATTTCGGCCTCCTGCCGTTATGGGACTTAAGTCCCATAACGAGACTACGGTACCATGACAAGTATGTCAACGCCGTATGAAGTCACAGGCCGGACCGGGCAGAAGCAGCGGACGCGCGAGGCGCTGGTGGCTGCTGCCCGTGATCTGATCGCGCAGGGCGATGTCGCCCCGGCCGTCGCGGCAGCCGCGCAGGCCGCCTCGATCTCACGCACGACCGCGTACCGCTACTTCCCGACGCAGAAGGCGCTGCTGGTCGCGGCTCACCCCGAGATCACCGTCAGCACCCTGGTGCCGGACGACGCGGGCGACGACCCGGAGACGCGCCTCCTCGCCGCCGTCGGCGCCTTCATCAGAATCGTCCTGGACACCGAGCAACAGCAGCGGACGATGCTGCGGCTTTCCCTGGACCCGGCGATCCCCAGTGAGACACTGCCACTGCGGCAGGGACGGGCCATCAACTGGTTCGAGCAGGCGCTTGCGCCACTGCGACCGCAGCTCACCGATGACGAGATCCATCGGCTCGCACTGTCCGTCCGCAGCGCCGTGGGCATCGAGTCGCTCGTCTGGCTCATCGACATCGGCGGCCTCACGCGAGAGGAGGCCTCCGCACGGATGCTGTGGTCGGCGCGAGCACTCCTCTCCCAAACGCTCGCCGACGCCGAGCGCAAGACCTCGGCGAGTTGAGGCCATGCAGGCGGCGCCGTCGATCCTGACGCGGTGTCAGCGGATGCCGCCGACCGGCTCCGGCACCGCTTCCGGATCCATCTCTTCGACGACGGGCTCCCCGAGCTTCACGAGCACCACCCCGACGAGCACGAGCGCGCCACCGAACGCCTGCACCAGGTCGGGCAGCTGGCCCAGGAACAGCCAGCCGAACAGCAGCGCGGCGATCACCTCGGAGAGTGCCACGAACGAAGCGAAACGGGATCCAAGCCTGCGGGTCGAGACGATGCCGAGCACATAGGCGAGAGCAGTGGCGATCACCCCGACGGCGACCACCGGGACGAACCAGGGCAGCGTGCCGAATCGGTAGGTGACGTCGTGGGTGTTCCACGTCATCGGCAGGATCCCGGTCGCCCCGGCGACGGTCAGGCCGATCGCCCCGATCAGCAGCCCGAGTCCGGCGAGCGCGATCGGAGGGAGGCCCGTGTCGCCGCGGCCGGAGAGCAGGAAGTAGGTGGCCGCTCCGACCATCGCGCCGAGCGCCCACAGGATCCCGATCGGATCGACTCGGGCTCCGGTGAAGACCTCCAGCATGAGCACGAGTCCGACGAACGCGACGACCGCTCCGACCATGCCACGGGCACCGGGGCGCTCGCCGCGACGGAGCCAGAGCCAGAGCACGACCGCGATCGGCGCGGTGTACTCGACGAGCAGGGCAAGGCCGACGTCCATCACGGCCACGGCCTGGAAGAAGCACAGCTGCGCCGCGGTGACCGCGAGCACCCCGTAGACGAGGATCATGCCCGCGTGCTTGCGCACCACGCCCCAGCGACCCCGCAGCGCGAGCAGCGTCGGCACGAGCAGCACGAGCGCGGCCACCCACATGCGCACGGTGACGGCGGCGCCGGGGCTCCAGCCCGCATCCATGAGGCCGCGCGCCCACGCGCCGCTCATCCCGAACGAGAGTGCAGCACCGAGCGCGAAGACGAGTCCGGTGCGCACGCCGCCGGTGCGCGTGTCATTCGCCATTGTGCTCATGACATGTGACGCTACCGCGACGGGCTGTAAGATGTCAACATGATCTTCACCGATGACACCGAGGAGACCCTGCGGGCCGCCGTGTGGCTCGTGAACTCAGCCGAGGATCCCGACACCCTCGTCTCCCTCAGCGATGAGGCGACCTTCCTCGGAGGGTTCGGGTACACCGGACGGATCGATCGCGACGAAGCCGAGCTCGCGGGACTGCGGGAGCTCCGCCCGCAGCTGCGCACCATGCTGCTGGCCCCGCGCGACGACATGGCCGCGGCGGTCAACGAGGCCCTCGCCGGCGTCTCCCTGACACCACGACTCGCCCGTCATGGCGACCTGGACTGGCACCTGCACGCGGTGGCCGACGACCATCCTCTCGCTGAGCGGGTGCTGGTCGAGACCGCGATGGCCCTTATCGACGTGATCCGCGCGGAGGAGGGTTCCCGCATCTCGGTGTGCGCGGACGACACCTGCGACGCCGTCGCCCTGGATCTCTCCCGCAATCGCTCCAAGCGCTACTGCTCGACGGCCTGCGCGAACCGCAACGCCGTCGCCGCCTATCGCGCGCGACGCGCCGGATCCTGACGCGCCCGCACAGCCCGTCTCTTACAGCCCGTCGCCCGCCTCAGCTCTGCGCGGGAGCCTGGTCGTAGCTGTAGAAGCCCTCGCCGCTCTTGCGTCCGAGCCTGCCCGCATCGACATACGACTTCACGAAGTCGCGCGATTCCGTGGGCAGCCACGGGTAGGCGTCGATGTAGTGGTTCTCGATGTCGAGGACGACGTCCAGGCCGACCTGATCCATGAGCTGGAACGGCCCCGCCTTCAGCCCCATATTGGCGCGCATGATCGCGTCGACGTCGGCCGGGGTGCTGACGCCCTCGGCGACCACCGCGAGGGACTCGCGCTTGATGGCGGCCCAGATGCGGTTGAAGATGAACCCGACGCTCTGACCGTGCGCGATGAACGGGACCAGGCCGAACACCCGCAGTTCCCGGTCCAGAAGCTCGAGGATCCCGTCCGCCGTCTGCCCGTCGCCCATGAGCTCCACGGCCATGCCGGCCGGCGGCATCGCGAAGTGCATGTTCAGCACGCGCTCCGGATGCGTGACCTCGCCGAGCAGCTGGCTCGACTCGAACGACGAGGAGTTCGTCGCGAGGAGGGCGTCGGGATCCGCGATCCTGTCCAGCGTGCCGAAGAGCGGGACCTTGATGTCGAGCCGCTCGGGCACCGCCTCGATCACGAGCCACGCGCCGGGCACGGCGTCCTCCGTGTTCGCGAAGGTCTCCAGCGGTCGCACGTCGCCGATCTCCGCCGGGTTCAGCCCGGCGCGGAGTTCGGCGGTCGTGCTCTCGACGTATTCGCTCGCGGCGGTGCGCTGCGCCTCGGACAGGTCGACGATCCGCACCGCGGCGCCGCCGCTGCGGAACACGGCGGCGATCCGGCGCCCGAGCGTGCCCGCGCCGATGATGACGACGGGACGGTCTGCGATGCGGGACGGGAGGGTGAAGCTCATGGTGTCCTCTTCTTTCACGGTGGTGGTTCCTAGAGTGATCCGATGCCGGCGATGCCGGAGACCGGCGTGCCGAGGTCCGCGACCAGTTCGATGCGCGCCGGACGTGCCGTGCCCGATCCGGTGAGCGGAACGCGGTGGATCCGTCCCGAGAGGTCGGCGACGTAGACGACCCCCGCGTCGCCGTCGACGGCCAGCCCGATGGCCTCCTGGAAGCCGTCGGCGAGGACCTGCGGCGTCCGGCCGCGCTCCCCCGGCGCCGGCAGCGGCGCGCGGTTCAGGGTGTTGCCGAGCGGTGCGGCGCCGCGGTCGGTCCAGTACAGCGTCTCGCCGTCGATCTCGAGATCGATCGGCTCGGGCAGGTGATCCCAGAGCGTCTCGACGTCGGTGCGGGTCTGCGGGGTCTCGCCGGCCCGGAGCGCCAACGGGGCGCGCAGGATCCTCCCGGTTCCGCCCTTCGCCGGGCCTTTCTGCGTCCAGTAGAGCTCGCCGCGCGCCACGTCCACCGCGACGCCGACGCATTCGTTGTCGATGCCCGGGGCGTTGACGACGAGGTCCTCGAGGCCGGTGCCGTCGATCCGGATCCGCGAGACGCGGCAGCCCTCGCGATCGCCCCAGTACAGCCAGCCGTCGGCGAGGGCGAGCTGCTTGCCCGTGGTGACGTCTCCCGGACGGGTGATGTCACCGCGGCCGGTGCCGTCCAGGCCGGCGCGATGCACTCCGCCGGTACGGGCCGTGAAGTCCAGCGCGGCTTCGCTGACCATCCCCTCGCGGAGCGTCGGGGCGCCCATCGTCGTCCAGTAGACGACGCCGTCCGAGACGACGACCCCGTCCGGAGTCGGGCCCGCGTCCCGGTGCACCGGCTCGACGGCGCCGGTTGCGAGGTCGACCGCGTAGATCGTGTTCGTGGTGATGCCCAGCGCGATCAGCGTGCGGAACATGAGTTCAGTCTCCACCCTTCGCGGCGGCATCCGCATCGCTGGCCGCGAGAGCCTGGGAGATCGCGACCGTGCGGCGGTCCCTGCGGCGCACGTTGGCCTCGTAGGCAGCCTCACCGGATCCGAACGCCGCATCCACCCCCTGAATCACCGGGCCGTACCCTGCCCGGTCCGGCACGCCCGCCTCGAACGTCATCTCCGCGCCGACGTTCTCCAGGAGGTGCCGCATGCCGCCAGGGCCGCCGCCGAGCTGCATGCTCTCGAACGGCCCGACCGTCGCCCAGCGGATTCCGAGGGACGCCTTCACGAGGGCGTCGAGCTCGGCGGGATCGAGCACGCCCTGCTGCACCAGGTAGGTCGCCTCGTTGTTGACGGCCCGCTGCAGGCGGTTCCCGACGAAGCCCGGGATCTCCTTGCGCAGCCGGATCGGAAGACGTCCGAGCTCGGTGTAGACCGCGATGGCCCTCTCGACGATCTGCTCTCGGGTCTGCGCGGACGGCACGACCTCGACGAGCGGGATCAGCTGCGGCGGATTGAACGGGTGGCCGATCAGGATCCGATCCGCGGCCGGATTGCCCTCCGCGAACGCCGAGGCCAGCAGCGAGGAGGACGAGGAGGCCAGCACGGCGTCCTCCCCGGTGACCTCGGCGAGCTCGGCGAACAGCTTCTTCTTCAGCTCGAGGCGCTCCGGACCGCACTCCTGCACGAAGTCGACACCGTCCGCCGCCGCGCGGAGGTCGTCCGTTCCGATCACCGGGAGACCCGGGAACTCGCGCGCGATGATCTCGCCGAGGTCGGGACGCGGGTCGCTGATGCGGACCTCCCACCCGGCTTCCGCGAACAGGCGCGCCCAGGACAGGCCGATGACTCCCGCTCCGACGATCGCAACTGCAGACATGATCCCTGCTTTCTGATTCTTGATGATCCGCACGTCGATCCGATGCTCCCTGACCGACATGTCGCACCGGTGACGCCCGAGCTGTCAGCCCGCGACGACGAGATCCGACTCCACACTCTGCTCGTCCCGCGCCTCATCGGCAAGGGCACGACGCGAGCGCTCGGCGAGAACGCCGGCGGCGATGATGACCAGCCCCGCGACGGCCCACAGGGAGAGCCGGAGCGCGTCGAACCCGATGCTCTGGCCCGGGAAGTAGGTGAGGCTGCGCGCGGCGTCCAGCCAGGCGGCGCCGTTCCAGAAGCTGTTCAGCGCGGAGAAGAAGGCCGGGGCGAGCGAGCCCGGATAGACGCCGCCCGAGCTCGTGAAGTTCAGCATCACGAACAGCATCGTCAGGGTCGGCGTGGTCCACTTGCCGAGGAACGGGTGCAGGCCGATGCCGATGCTGACGATCCCGAAGACGTAGAGCCCGCCGAGCAGCCAGATGTTCCATTCGTTGCCGTTCAGGGCGTGGTAGACGCCGCCGGCGATGACGACGCCGATCGCGGAGATCGCCATCGACACGATCGCGCCGACGCCGATCCGCCACCCTGCGGCGAGCTTCGCCGTCGCCGCGGCGATCGCGACCGCGCTGGCGTAGGCACCCACGCTGAGGGCGACCAGCAGGAAGAACAGGGTCTGACCGCCCGGATCCTGAGCCGTGCCGGGTCGTACGTCGACGATGTCCACCGGGAGGTGCTGCTGGTAGGCGACCGGCAGGAACACCGCCTGCGCCACAGACGCACCCGCATCGGATGCCGCCTTGGACACGTAGAGAGTGGCGTGCGTGCCGTCCACCGCGTACGCGGCCATGATCTTCTGATCCAGGATCAACTGTTCGGCCTGTGCCACGTCGGCGACCGTGCGCACCGCCAGCTTGCCGTCCGCGTTGTCGTTCATGGTCTGCGCGAACACGGAGGTCTGCGGGCCGGATCCGACGATCGCGACCGGGACGTGGCTCGGCGACGGGGCGTGGAATGCGCCCAGGTAGGCGAACGCCATGCCGACCGCCAGGAACAGCGGGATCATCAGGTGCGCGCCGATCGACTTCCAGGTCGCAGCGGACGGGATCCGCGACGCCGGCCGGGGCCGGTTCGCCCCCATCGCACGAAGGATGGGCTGCACGGGCTGCTGCTCGACGGGCATCGGACCTCTTTCGCTTAAGTTGCACTATGCATCTTACGCTCGAATGTTGCACAGCGCAACCATCACTCCTACAGTGGAGCCATGACCCGGAACCCGCAGTCCGCCGACCGCATCTCGGCCATCGAGCGCGTGCACACCGCGTTAACGACCATCGCGCGCCGCGGCTCGGCGCGGGTGCGCAGGGACACCCCGCTGTCCTCCGTGGATCAGTCCCTGCTCCGCCTGCTCGCCGACCATCCGGGCACGCGGGCCGTCGATATCGCCGACCACTTCGGCTTCAACCGCTCCACGGTGTCCCGGCAGATCGGCGCGCTCAGCGCGGCGGGACTGATCGAGGAGACGAGCGACGACGCCGGCGAGTCGCGGCGCGGCCAGCCACTGCGACTCTCCTCCGCCGGCGAGAGTCTGCTCGCCGAGCGCGCGTCCGAGATCCGCGCCGTCACCGCCGCACGGATGCGCGACTGGACCGCCGAGGAGGTCGCCGTCTTCGCCGCCCTCCTGGAGCGATACAACGGCGGCCCCGAGGAGTGATCCCCGGCGGAGCGCCGTTCGGGGCGAGCGCCTACGCCGCCGTCACGGCACGCATAAAGTGGATCCGAAGCATCGCCGATCGCAGGCGGTGCGCTCAGGGGGAGAGATGACTGATCCGACGACGCCCTCCGGCGAGCCGCTGTTACCGATCCTGGAGCTGGCGCCGCCGCTCGGGCCTCCGGCTCCCCCGGCGGGCGCTCTGCCGGTCATGCCGCGGAACACCCCGGCAGCCGCGGCCCCGCCGTACGCCGCAGCAGCACCGGCCCCGGCATACGTCCCGGCGGCACCCGCGCCGCAGACCCCGCCTGTGCAACCGCCGTACGCGACCCCTCCGTCGTACTCGGCCGGGCAGACCTCGGCCTACCCGGCGGCGCAGTCTCCGATCCCGGCGCCCCGCGGCCGTTTCCCGCTCGCTCTCGTGATCTCGGGCGCCGTCGTCCTCCTGCTCCTGATCGCGGTCTCGATCGGCGCGCTCCTGCTGATCACCCGCGGCGCCGGGAGCGTGGCCGCGCCGCCGCCCTCGGGCCAGCCGCTGTCCTCGTCCGCGCCCTCGGCCCCGCCGGGCACGACCCCCGACACGCACGCCTCGGCCGCGCCGTCCGGTGGCCCCGGATCCCCGCACGTCGCCGCCGACGTCGAGGCGATGCTCGCCGAGATGCTCGCCCAGTACAAGCAGTCCTCACAGGACGGATCCCTGTGGCAGCGGATCCCCGACGATGAGCACAATCGGGTGGCGCTCCAGGCGTTCCTCTACATCCTCACCGACATGCATTCGGCGTTCCTCTGGGGCGTGGACGAGCCGACCGCGCAGAAGTTCAAGACCGACGCGGAGGAAGCCGAGCGCAAGCTCCTCGCGCAGGAGCCGCTCGGCACCGACGTGAAGATCACCGGTAAGAACGGCACGTTCACGTACAACGGAGACACCGGCGAGGGCGGCTGGACCTGACCTCGGAACGTCCTCCGGCTACCCTCGAAGCCATGACCTCCGACTGGACCGGATCCGCCATCGCCCTGCTCGAGGCGGACGGGAACCGCAGCGCCGACACCCACCTGCATGTGTTCCCGCTGCCCGCGGAATGGGGCATCGACCTCTACCTCAAGGACGAGTCGGTGCACCCGACCGGTTCCCTGAAGCATCGGCTCGCCCGGTCGCTGATCCTGTACGGACTGGTCAATGGCCGCATCCACGAGGGCACGACACTGGTCGAGGCGTCGAGCGGATCCACGGCCGTGTCCGAGGCGTACTTCGCGCGGATGCTGGGGCTGCCGTTCGTCACGGTCGTGCCGCGCTCGACCAGCCAGGAGAAGATCGACCTCATCGAGTTCTACGGCGGGCGCTGCCACTTCGTGGACTCCGGGGCGGCGATGTACGCCGAGGCCGAGCGCCTCGCCTCCGAGTGCGGCGGGCATTACCTCGACCAGTTCACCTATGCCGAGCGCGCGACCGACTGGCGCGGCAACAACAACATCGCCGAGAGCGTGTTCAGCCAGCTGAGCCGCGAGCGGCACCCGATCCCGAGCTGGATCGTGGTCGGCGCGGGCACCGGCGGCACGAGCGCGACCTTCGGCCGCTATGTGCGCTACCGTCGCCACGACACCCGCATCGCCGTCGTGGACCCCGAGGGCTCGGCCTTCTACGGCGGCTGGCGCAACGGGGATCCGTCGTTCACGACCGGCACCCCGAGCCGGATCGAGGGCATCGGACGACCGCGCGTCGAGCCCTCGTTCGTACCCGGCGTCATCGACGAGATGATCCCCGTGCCCGACGCCGCATCGATCGCCGCGATCCGGCTGCTCAAGCAGCGCACCCTGCACTGGGCGGGCGGATCCACCGGCACGAACCTCGTCGGCGCGTTCCAGCTCATCGCCCGGATGCTGCGCGACGGCGAGCGCGGCAGCGTGGTCACCCTCATCTGCGACGGCGGCGCCCGCTACCTCGACACCTACTACTCCGACGACTGGGTCGCCGCGAAGGGCTGGGATCTCGCCCCGCACCGCGCGCGCCTGGAGCAGTTCCTCGCCACCGGGGAGTGGACCGAGGGCTGAGCCGGGCCTCGGCCCCAGCCGGCCCCGAGGATCCCGCGGCTGACCGCGAGACCGAAACGGCGTCCCGAGACCGACGTTCTTGTCCTCGGTCTCGGGACAGGGGTTCGGTCTCGCGGTCCGGGACTGGGCTCCCCTACGCTGGCGGCATGACCACGCTCATCCTCACCCTCGTCGGATCCGATCGTCCCGGTCTCGTCGCGACCGTCGCGCACATCGTCGACGAGCACGGCGGCAACTGGGAGAACAGCAGCCTCGCCGAGCTCGCAGGCACGTTCGCCGGTGTGGTCCAGGTATCGGTGCCCGTCGAGCGGGTCGAGGAGCTGCGCGCGTCGCTGCACGGGCTCGACGGACTGCTCACGATCGCGGTGCATCCGGGATCCGGATCCGAATCGGCCGAGGCCGCGCAGGAGCTGTCGATCCAGGTGCTCGGCAACGACCGGCCGGGCATCGTGCGCGAGATCTCCAGCGTGCTGAACGAGCACGCCCTGAGCATCGAGAGCATGACCACCGAGACCCGTGATGCCGCGATGGCCGGCGGACGCCTGTTCGAGGCGTCGGTGGTCGCACGTGTGCCGGCGGATGCGGATCCGGAGGCCCTGCGCGCCGCGCTGGAGCGGATCGCGCACGACCTCCAGGTCGACATCACCGTCGGCTGAGTGCCCCTTCGGCAAGCGTCGGCACGCAGTTGGCGCGCTGGACTGCACCGTATTCAGGATGGATTCGGGGGCGAGGCCCGTGTTGACGTGCACATGGGCGCCGATTGCAAATCCAGCCTGATTTACGTACGCACGCGTCGGGCGAGACCCCGGTGACGGGCGACGGAGCCGCGCAAGACGGCCCGGCCGCACGGGCTCGGGCCGTCTTGCGGGCCGGCCGTCAGACCAGGCGCTCCTTCGGCGACACCTCGTAGGTGTCCTCCGGATCGTCGTTCACGACGCCCGCGAGCGCCTCGTCGATCGCGGCGAGGGTGTCGGCGTCGAGCACCACGCCGGACGCCTTGACCGTGTCCGCGAGCTGCTCCGGGCGGGACGCGCCGACGAGGGCGGCCGCCACGTTCTTGTTCTGCAGCACCCAGGCGATCGCGAGCTGCGGCATCGTGAGGCCCGCCTGCGCCGCGATCGGCTTGAGCCGCTGCACAGCGGTGAGGATGTCGTCCTGCAGGAGGCGCTGGATGAAGTGCGCGCCCGAGTGCGGATCCGTCGCGCGCGACCCCTCCGGCACCGGCTGCCCGGGCAGGTACTTGCCGCTCAGTACGCCCTGCGCCATCGGCGACCAGACGATCTGCGAGATCCCGAGCTCCTCCGACGCCGGCACGACCTTGCCCTCGATCGCCCGGTGCAGCATCGAGTACTGCGGCTGGTTCGAGATGAGCTGCACGCCCAGCTGCTTCGCCAGCGCGTGGCCCGCGCGGAGCTGCTCCGCGGTCCACTCCGAGACGCCGATGTAGAGCGCCTTGCCCTGGCGGACGACATCGGCGAACGCCTGGAACGTCTCCTCCAGCGGCGTCTCGTAGTCGAAGCGGTGCGCCTGGTACAGGTCGACGTAGTCGGTGCCGAGCCGCTTCAGCGATCCGTTGATCGACTCGAGGATGTGCTTGCGACTGAGGCCGGTGTCGTTCGGGCCCTTGGGGCCGGTCGGGAAGTAGACCTTGGTGAAGATCTCCAGGCTCTCGCGGCGCTGGCCCTCGAGGGCCTTGCCCAGCACGAGCTCCGCCGCCGTGTTCGCGTAGGTGTCGGCAGTGTCGAACGTCGTGATGCCGGCATCGAGCGCGGCGTGCACCGTTTTGACCGCGGCGTCGTCCTCGACCTGCGAGGCATGGGTGACCCAGTTGCCGTAGGTGATCTCGGAGACCTTCAGACCGCTGTTGCCCAGGTATCGGTAGTTGACCATGGCTCCAGCGTAGGCGTGACCGGACACAGCTCGGGCCGGATCCGCCTCGGGATGTCACACGCGGGCGGCCCCGCGACGCGTCACTCGGACATCTGCTTGCGCAGCCAGTACTCGGTCTGCGCGACGTGCCCTGCTGCCGCCGCCGACGCCGCCGCCGGATCGCGCGCGATCAGCCCGCGGACGATCGCACGGTGCCCGGCGTCCGAGAGGATCTTCAACTGCGCCGCGTCCTCGTCGTCGAAGATCCGATACTGGCGCGTGCGCGAACGCAGCACCTCCAACAGACTCGTGAGCGCGGCGTTCCCCGCAAGCTCGGCGATGCGCATGTGGAACTCGTGATCGAGCCGCGAGGCCTCGTCGTGATCAGGGCAGTCGGCGATCCGCTCGACGAGTTCCGTCAGCCCGGCCAGCATGCCGTCGTCGCCGCGAGCCGCCGCGATCGACGCCGCGTGCGCCTCCAGCGGACGGCGTATCTCGACGAGTTCCAGGATCGCGTCCAGAGGCAGAACGTCCACCGTCAGGGACAGTCCGCGGATGAGGTCGGCGGGGCGCAGGCTGCTCACATAACTGCCCGACCCGTGCCTGGTCTCCAGCACACCGAGCGCCGACAGCGTGCGGATCGCCTCGCGCACCGATCCACGCGAGACGCCGAGCTGCTCGCCGAGCTCACCCTCGCTCGGCAGCTTGTCCCCCGGCTTCAGTTCCCCGTCGGCGATGAGCGCCCGCAATCCGTGCAAGGCGGTCTCACGAGCGCTCATGCTTCTCCTTCGATCCGTTCCCTTGAGTGTGCCGTTTCGTACGTTCGAGGGATAGTTGTTCTACGACTATGAGGAAATGAGATCGTAACAGTGGCATTGTCTCCAAATTCATGTCAAAGTTGTGCGACAAGTTAGCCTGCACTCCCACCCGTAAGGATCCACGCGCACCATGCCCGACGCCGACACGACCGTCCGCACCTTCCCCGTGCGCCTGGCCTCTTTCGAGCGCGCACGCGACGCGTGGCCCCTCGACCCGGCGATCGTGCACCTGAACCACGGATCCTTCGGCGCCGTGCCGACCGAGGTCGTCGACCTGCAGGACTCCCTGCGCCGCGAGGCAGACCTCAGCCCGATCGGCTGGTTCCCCCGGATCGCGGAGAAAGTCGAGGCCGCGCGCAGCGAGGTCGCCCCGTTCGTGGGCGCCGACTCCGCCGACACCGCCTTCGTGCCGAACGCGTCGGCTGCGGCCACAGTCGTGTACAACGCGCTGCAGCTGGATCGGGACGATGAGATCCTCGTCACGGACCACGGCTACGGTGCGGTCACCATGGGCGCGGCACGGCTGGCCCGCCGGTTCGGCGCCCGCCTGCGCACGGTCGCGCTCGGCCTGCTGGACGATGCGGAGACCGTCGTCGCCCGCTTCGCCGAGGAGATCGGACCGCGCACGCGCCTCATCGTGGTCGACCAGATCACGTCCTCCACGGCCCGTCGCTTCCCCACGGCCGAGATCACCGCCCTCGCACACGAGCGCGGCGTGCGCGTCCTCGTCGACGGCGCCCACGCCCCCGGCCTGATCCCCGACGCGGCGGTCGCGGGCGGCGGCGACTGGTGGTTCGGCAACATGCACAAGTGGCCCTGCGCACCCCGCGGATCGGCCTTGCTCGTCACCCGGGCGCCCGACCGGGACGAGCTCTGGCCGCTCATCGACTCCTGGGCCGCGACGGACGCGTACCCCGTGCGCTTCGACACGCAGGGCACGATCGACGCCACGACCTACCTCGCGACCCCCGCCGCGGTCGCCTTCATCGAGCGCGAGCACGGCTGGGAGCGCACGCGCCGCACCATCTCCGAGATCGCCGATGCGGGTGCGCGGATCATCGCGGACGCGTTCGAGCACGCCGCCGACGAGCCGGCCCTGGTGGAGCTTCCGATGCCCGTGCCCTCGATGCGTCTGATCCGGCTGCCTCTCGGCATCGGCCGGACCCGCGAGGAGGCCGACGACCTGCGCATGCGCCTGTTCGACGAGGTCGGTGTGGAGACCGCCTTCACGAGCTTCGCCGGCGCCGGCTACTTCCGCCTCTCTGCCCACCTCTACAACGAGCCCGCCGACTTCGAGGCGTTCGCCGAGCGCTGCGTGCCGCGGATCCTCGAACTCGCCCGACGCTGACCGGCTCCGCCCGGACGCTGGCCGACCGTCCCCTCCCCTGCACCGTCCCCTGCAACACCCAACGAAAGGAAGCCCCATGGTGAAGCGCACCCGACTCGCCTCGATCGCCGGGGTGGGCATCGTCGCCCTCCTCGCGCTCAGCGCCTGCTCCGGCGGAGCGACGAGCGGAAGCGGATCCGCCGACGGCAAGGTCACCCTCCAGATGGTGGAGAGCCTGACCAATCCCGACCGCACCAAGCTCATCCGCGGCCTGCTCGACGACTTCCAGAAGGCCAATCCGAACATCACGGTCAAGCTGGTCTCACCGCCGACCGAGCAGGCCGACACGACCATCCAGCAGATGCTGCAGTCCGGCAAGGGCATCGACGTGCTGGAGACCCGCGACATCACGGTCGGGCCGTTCGCCAACAACCACTGGCTGTACGACATGACCAAGGATCTGAAGAGCTGGGACGGCTGGAGCGCGCTCACCGACAACGCCAAGAAGGCCGGCGTCTCCGACGGCAAGACCTGGTTCGTCCCCTATGGCTTCTACGGCCTCTCGCTGTTCTACCGCACCGATCTCGTGAAGTCCGCGGGCTTCGACGGGCCGCCGAAGTCCTGGAAGGATCTGCTCGAGCAGGCCTCGAAGATCCAGGATCCGGAGAAGAACCAGTACGGCTACGCATTCCGCGGGGGCAAGAACGCCAACTCGAACGTCGTCGCCGCCATCGAGGCGTACACGATCGACGACCTCGACACCTCGAACGCGTTCCTGCTCAAGGACGGGAAGACCATCTTCTCCTCGCCCGACGCGCAGAAGGCCGTCGACGACTACTTCGCACTGTTCAAGAAGGCCTCCCCGCCGTCGGCCGTGTCCTGGGGCTACCCGGAGATGGTGGCCGGTTTCACCAACGGCACCACGGCGTTCCTGCTGCAGGATCCGGAGGTCATCGCCACGGTCTCGGCGTCGAGCCTGAAGCAGGACCAGTGGAACACCGCGCCGCTGCTGACCGGCCCGAGCGGCAAGGCGGCGCAGCCGCTGGCCGTCGCCGGCTGGGGCATCGCGCAGTCGAGCGCGCACAAGGACGCGGCCGTCAAGCTCGTCGAGTACCTGTCCTCGGCGAAGCCTGCCACCACATTCGCGCAGAAGAACAGCCTCGTCCCGATCATCGCCGCGGCAGCCAAGGACCCGTTCTACTCGACCGGCCCGTGGACGAGCTACGTCACCATGACCGAGCACCCCGACACCTACGTCAACGTGCAGCAGCCCCGCGGGGTCTCGTGGTGGACGGAGTGGATCCAGAAGTCCGACCAGGACGTGCAGAGCGTGCTGCTCGGCAACATGAGCACCAAGGAGCTGCTCGCCTCGTGGGACCAGTACTGGACGTCCAAGTACAAGAAGGGCTGATGTCGTGACCTCGACCTCCGCCACCGAGCGCCCGGCCGGTTCGTCCGGCCGGGCGGCCCGGTCCGATCGATCGCGTCCTGCCTCTTCCGGCGCCGGGCGCCGCCGCACCACGTTCCGCGCCCGCCACGCGTTCACGATCCTCGCGTTCCTCGCCCCCGCGACCGTCTTCGTGTGCTGGTTCACCTACCTGCCGATGCTGCAGGGCGCGCGTATGGCGTTCCTCGACTACAACCTCTGGGATCTCACCTCGACGCCGTTCGTCGGCTTCGACAACTTCGTCAAGGTGCTCTCGGATCCGGTCTTCCCGACCGTCGCGGGCAACACTGTGCTGTGGGTGGTCGGATCCCTCGTCCCGCAGTTCGTGATCGGCTTCCTCATCGCGCTGGCGCTGCGCCAGCGGTTCCGCTTCCGCGGCGTCTACCAGGCGCTCGTCTTCTTCCCATGGGCCGTCTCCGGATTCCTCATCGGGATGCTGTTCCGCTGGATGTTCAACGCCGAGTTCGGCGTGATCAACGACCTGCTCATGAAGGCGCACGTCATCTCGGCGCCCCTGCCCTGGCTCGCGGATCCGAAGCTCGCGATGTTCGCGGTGATCGTCGCCAACATCTGGTACGGCGTGACCTTCTTCGCGATCATGATCCTCGCCGCCCTCCAGTCCGTGCCGGACGAGGTGCTCGAGGCGGCGAGCCTGGACGGCGCGGGCAAGGTCCGTCAGCTCTTCTCCATCGTGATCCCGTACATCTCCACGACACTGTTCCTCACGGTGCTGCTGCGCGTGATCTGGATCTTCAACTTCCCCGACATCATCTGGGCGATGACGGGCGGAGGACCGGCGAACCGGACCCACATCATCACGACCTGGATGATCAACTTCACGCAGCAGGGCAACTACGGCACGGCGAGCGCGCTCGGTCTCATCGTCGTCGCGGTGCTCTTCGTGTTCTGCGCGTTCTATCTCTTCGCGATGCGGAAGGCCAGCCGATGACCGCGACCATGACCCTCACGACCGGCCGCGCGGGCTCCTCGCGCCCCGTGCGCTCCTCCCGCTCCCGGATCACCGCGGGCGGCGTCGTCAAGGTGGTGGGGCTCGCCCTCTGGCTGCTGATCACGCTGTTCCCGCTCTACTGGATCGTGCTGACGTCGTTCAAATCGCCGCAGACCGTGAACCGGTTCCCGATCGAGTACTGGCCCTCCGAGCCCTCGGTGCAGAACTACGCGAAGTTGTTCTCGGACGCCAACTTCGGAGTATTCCTCGCGAACTCGGCGGTCGTCGCGCTCATCGCGGGAGCGACATCGACGCTCATCGCGCTGCTCAGCTCGTACGTGATCTCGCGGTTCGAGTTCCGCGGCAAGGGCGCGGTGCTCATCGCGTTCCTGCTGACCCAGATGATCCCCGCGTTCATCGCGCTCGGCCCGCTCTACACGATGATGACCGATCTGGGACTGGTGGACAGCAAGCCCGGGCTAATCCTGGTCTACATCGCCGTGTGCATCCCGTTCTCCACGGTGATGCTGCGCGGCTTCTTCGAGAACGTGCCGGATGCGCTCGAGGAGTCCGCGATGATCGACGGCTGCTCACGGCTCGGCGCGCTGTTCCGGATCCTGGTGCCGGTCATGACGCCCGGCATCATCGCCGCGTTCATCTTCAACTTCGTGAACTGCTGGAACGAGTTGTTCCTGTCGGTGGTGCTCATGCAGTCCGAGGAGAACCGCACGATCCCAGCCGCGCTGAACAGCTTCATCTCGACGTTCAACGTGGACTGGGGCTCGATGTCGGCGGCCGCGGTGCTCACGATCCTGCCGACGATGGTGCTCTTCGCCGTCGCCAGCCGCTGGATCGTGGCGGGACTCACCGCAGGATCCGTCAAGGAGTAGCAGATGCGAAAGGGCCCCCTCCGATTTGAACTGGTCCCCAGTAGTTGGACTGGCCGATTGAGAGCTTAGGGTTAAGCGGCGAGGGCCTGGGTCCGGTATTGCACCGGGCTCAGGCCCTTGAGCGTTGAGTGGGCCCGTTCGGCGTTGAACCAGTCGATGTAGGTGTCGATCGCGG
>NZ_JBFRGY010000008.1:0-171924 GCF_052115565.1 Microbacterium sp. 2MCAF23
GGTCGATACCGCCCTGTCAGCGAGACCCTCTTCAAACGACGCTACCGCCGCCAACCGCTGCGCCTCAGAAAGTGAACTCCTCGGATGCAAAGAACTGACCCCCAGGAGTCGAAACTGATTTCTCAGTCCAACTCCCGGGGGTCAGTTCATTCCCGGGGCCCTTCCTCATGCGTTCAGAACCAGGTGCTCTCAGAACCAGGAGCTCTCGCGCACCTCGCGCATGGCGATCTTGCGGGTCTCCGGATCCAGCCGGGAGAGGTACACCTTGCCGTCCAGGTGGTCGGTCTCGTGCTGCAGAGCCTGGGCGAGGAGCCCCTCCCCCTCCAGCACCACGGGCTCGCCGTCGAGGTCGATCCCCTCGACGCGCGCCCACGGATGGCGCAGCGCGTCGTGCCAGAGGCCGGGCACGGACAGGCAGCCCTCGCCGGTGGGCACCGGGTCGCCGCGCACCTCGACCAGCACGGGATTCAGCACGTAGCCGATGTCGCCGTCGATGTTGTAGCTGAACGCACGCAGCGCCACGCCGATCTGAGGGGCGGCGACCCCGGCGCGCCCGGGGAGCTCGACGCTGTCGACCAGGTCGGCGACGAGAGCGCGCACGCCGTCGTCGATGGTGCCGATCTCGGCGCACACCGTGCGCAGCACGGGGTCTCCGAACAGCCGGATCTCACGGACCGCCATCAGGCCGCCTGCGCCCTCAGGCCCTCGACCACGATCGCGGCCAGCTCCCGCGCCGCCTGGCGCGTCTCCGGCTGCAGCGCTGCGAAGGTGATCGCGCTTCCCGCCGCGATGCGGGCGTCGTACGGGAGGCGCAGCACGTGCGCGACTCGAGTGCGGAAATGCGCCTCCAGCTCGCCCAGACGCACCATAGGGGTCCCCGGAGTGGACTGGTTGAGCACCACGACAGCCTCGCGGACCTTGGCGGCATAGCCGTTCGCCTCGAGCCAGGTGAGCGTCTCGGATGCGAGCCGCGCCTCGTCGACGCTGAGTCCGGCGACGATCACGAGCGTGTCCGCGCGATCCAGGATCGCGCCCATCACCGAATGGACGATGCCGGTGCCGGTGTCGGTGAGCACGAGCGAGTAGTAGTGCGCCGCGACCGAGGCGACCTGGTCGTAGTCCTCGTCATTGAACGCCTCGGAGACCCGGGGATCGGCGTCCGATGCCAGCACATCGAGGCGGGTGGCGTCTCGCGATACCACGGCGGAGATGTCGTGATAGCCGGTGACCTGATCGTGGATGCGCACCAGGTCACGCACGGTCTTGCTGTTGGTGCGCGCGATGCGATCGGCGAGGGTGCCGCGGTCGGGGTTCGCGTCGACGGCGATGACCCTGTCCTCCCGCGCATCGGCGAGTGCCATACCGAGCAGCGCCGTCACCGTGGTCTTGCCGACGCCGCCCTTTCGGCTCAGCACCGGAACGAACCGGGCCGTCCCGGACAGCGGCGAGGCGATGCGCGCGCTCAGCGCCTTGCGCTGCTGGGCGCGCTTGCCGTCGCCGAGGTTGATACGGCGGCCGGACACCGTGTAGAGCAGGTGGCTCCACAGCCCTTCCGGCTCCGGGCCCGCGAGCCTGCTCGCATCCAGCAACCGGTCGGCAGTGAGCAGGTCCGCGCTCTCCCGCTCCCGGTCGCCGAGCTGATCCAGCCGACGCGAGGTGAGGTCGGGCTCGGACGCGCGAGCGTGGTCGTCGGTCATGATCTCCTCCTCCGTCGCCGCCGCAGCGACGGTCGGCGCGGTGTTCACATCGAGCGCCCGGACCGGCGCGGGGCTCGTCCCGTCCACGGCGTGGAGCACCAGCTCCGCCGGCACGACCGACGCGACAACGGGCTCGACGGAGCTTTCGTGGTCAGCGACAGCGTGGGCGTCGTCCTCTGCGACGTCGTCGATGCCGTCTTCGGCGACGGCGCCGGTGTCCTCCTCGGCTTCGACGTCGGCGACAGGCTCGGCATGCTCGCCCACCTCGACCGCCTCCGCATCATCGTCGACCGGAAACTCGACCTCGCCGGCGTTCACGTCCTCGGCGATCCCGTCGAAGGCGGTGCCGTCGAAGGCGGTGTCGAAGTCCGGGGCATCGACCTGGTCGTCGATCGGACCCACGACCGTTTCCTCGGCAGCCACGTCCTCGACAGCTGCTTCCTCGGCAGGCGCGTCCTCCTGCACCGCGGGCTCGTCGGAGGCCGCCGCCTGCGGCGACGGATCCGCGGACCCGGAGGCATCGCCCTCGACCCCGCCGGCGACGTCATGGTCCCGCGCCGTTGCATCTTCGACGAGCTCAGCGACCACGACCTCCTCGGCCGCGACCGCCGGGATCTCGATCACGATGTCCGAGATGCCTGCGCCCTGATGGATCCTCCCGATGCCGTCGTCCCCTCGGACGAGGTCGGCGGGATCGGCGTCGAGCACGAGGTCGGCGAACGCCTCGCCATCGGTGACGTCGTCGTCGACGAGATCATCGTCGTCCGGGACCGGCAGCGCGACGGGGACCTGTGCGGTCGACTCGCCGAGCAGCCCGATGTCCGCCGTGCCGATGGCGCCGGTGCTGTCGAGGACGCCGAGAGCGTCCTCGGCCTCTTCGTTCTGTGTATTCCTGCGTTCTGTGCTCATGATGCTTCTCCCCCGTGATACGCCCTGTCGGCGCGCATCACAACGCCCAAGGTTAGTGCACATCGCCGCGCCCCCACGCGGCGGACCGGGCCGGAGGGCGTCCATCGCGGACGCCCTCCGCGGCTCTCAGTCGGTGTGCGACGGGCGGATCACGACCAGGAGATCGCCGGCGTCGACCTGCTGGGTGGCGCCGATCGCAAGGCGCTCCACGACGCCGTCCACGGGTGCCGTGATCGCCGCCTCCATCTTCATCGCCTCGATGGAGGCGATCGCCTCGCCGGCGCTCACCGCCTGTCCTGCCTCGGCCTTCAGCGTCACCACGCCCGAGAACGGGGCAGCCACCTGACCCGGCTTGGAGGTGTCCGCCTTCTCGACCTCACGCACATCGACCTTGAGGGAGCGATCCCGCACGAACACCGGCCGGAGCTGGCCGTTCAGCGTGGTCATGACCGTGCGGAAGCCCTTCTCGTCCGCTTCGCCGATCGCCTCGAGCCCCACATAGAGCTGCACCCCGGGGTCGATCTCCGCGACATGCTCCTCACCAGGCACGAGGCCGTAGAGGTAATCGGGCGTGCCCAGCGCGGACAGGTCTCCGAATGCCGCGCGATTGCGCTCGAACTCCGCGGCCGGCCCGGGGAAGAGCACACGGTTCAGCGTCTGCCGCCGTTCCAGGCTCTCTCCGTCGAGTGCGCGCTGCTCGTCTTCGGAGATCGGGACCACGTCGATCGAGACCTTCCGCCCCGCCAGCACCTTCGTGCGGAACGGCTCCGGCCATCCGCCGGGCAGATCGCCCAGCTCGCCGGCCATGAAGCCGATCACGGAGTCGGGGATGTCGTAGTTCTGCGGATTCTGCTCGAAGTCCGCGGGGTCCGCTCCTGCCGCGACGAGAGCCAGGGCGAGATCACCGACGACCTTCGACGAGGGGGTCACCTTGGGGATCCGGCCGAGGATCCGGTCCGCCGCCGCGTACATGTCCTCGATGCGCTCGAAGTCGTCCGCGAGGCCCAGGGCGATGGCCTGCTGGCGCAGGTTGGACAGCTGCCCTCCGGGGATCTCGTGGTGGTACACGCGGCCCGTGGGTGCGGCCAGTCCCGACTCGAAGGGGCGGTAGAGCTGGCGCACGCCCTCCCAGTACGGCTCCAGGTCGCCGATCGCCTGCAGATCCAGCCCGGTGTCGCGCTCGGTGTGCGCGAGAGCCGCCACGAGGGCCGACAGCGACGGCTGGCTGGTCGTGCCGGACATCGGCGCCGCCGCGGCGTCCACGGCGTCCGCTCCCGCCGCACTGGCGGCCAGCAGCGTCGCGAGCTGCCCGCCGGCGGTGTCGTGCGTGTGCACCTGGACGGGCAGGTCGAACCGCTCGCGCAGCGCGGACACGAGGCGCGCCGCCGCCGCGGGGCGGAGGAGGCCCGCCATGTCCTTGATCGCGAGGATGTGCGCGCCGGAGTCCACGATCTGCTCCGCGAGGCGCAGGTAGTAGTCCAGGGTGTAGAGCTGCTCCGCGGGGTCCAGCAGATCGCCGGTGTAGCAGAGCGCCACCTCGGCGACCGCGGTGCCGGTCTCCAGCACCGCGTCGATCGCGGGCCGCATCTGCGACACGTCGTTGAGCGCGTCGAAGATGCGGAAGACGTCGATCCCGGTCGTCGCGGCCTCGCGCACGAACGCGTTCGTCACCTCGACCGGCCGCGGCGTGTACCCGACCGTGTTGCGCCCGCGCAGCAGCATTTGCAGCGGGATGTTGGGGATCGCCTTCCGCAGCGCCTCCAGGCGCTCCCACGGGTCCTCCGCGAGGAAGCGCAGCGCGACGTCGTAGGTCGCGCCGCCCCATGCCTCGATCGAGAGCAACTGCGGCGTCATGCGCGCCGCGTGCGGGCCGACTCGCACCAGATCCCGGGTGCGCACCCGCGTCGCGAGCAGCGACTGGTGCGCGTCGCGGTAGGTCGTCTCCGTCACGGCGAGCGCGGTCTGCTCGCGCAGCGCGCGGGCGAACCCGGCCGGTCCCAGCCGGAGCAGACGCTCGCGGGCTCCTGCGGGCGGCTCGACGCTCAGATCGATCTTCGGGAGCTTGCTCCCGGGCGAGGGCGACAACGGCTTCTGGCCGTACGGCCTGTTCACCGTGACGTCGCCGAGCCAGTTCAGCAGACGCGTGGCCCGGTCCCTCGAGGGGTTGGTCGTGAGCAGCTCAGGCCGCTCTTCGATGAAGAGCGTCGACACGTCTCCGGCGACGAACTCCGGGTCGTCGAGCACGGCGCGCAGGAACGGGATGTTCGTCGCGACGCCACGGATCCGGAACTCGGCAAGAGCGCGCTTCGCCCGGGCCACCGCCGCAGGGAAGTCCCTGCCACGGCAGGTCAGCTTCGCGAGCATCGAGTCGAAGTGCGGGCTGATCTGCGAGCCGGCGGCCGTGGTGCCGCCGTCGAGGCGGATGCCGGCACCGCCGGGCGAGCGGTAGGTCGTGATCCGGCCGGTGTCGGGACGGAATCCCTGAGCCGGGTCCTCCGTGGTGATCCGGCACTGCAGCGCGGCGCCGCGCAGCTGGATGCTGTCCTGGTCCAGGCCCAGATCCGCCAGCGTCTCCCCGGCGGCGATCCGGATCTGCGACTGCACGAGGTCGACGTCCGTGACTTCTTCGGTCACGGTGTGCTCGACCTGGATCCGCGGGTTCATCTCGATGAACACGACTTCACCCGCGCGCTCCCCTGCCGTCTCCAGCAGGAACTCGACCGTGCCCGCGTTCTCGTAGCCGATGGACTTCGCGAAGGCGACGGCGTAGCCGTGCAGAGCCGTGCGGATTCCGTCATCGAGGTTCGGAGCCGGAGCGATCTCGATCACCTTCTGGTGACGACGCTGCACCGAGCAGTCGCGCTCGAACAGATGCACCGTGTGCCCCGTGCCGTCCGCGAGCACCTGCACCTCGATGTGCCGGGGCCGTTGCACCGCCTGCTCGAGGAACACTCGCGCGTCACCGAAGGCGCTCCCGGCCTCGCGCATGGCCTCGGCCAGCGCCGGCGCCAGCTCCCCGATCGACTCGACCCGCCGCATGCCGCGTCCGCCGCCGCCGGCCACGGCCTTGACGAAGATCGGGAAGCCGATGTCGGCAGCCTGTCCGACGAGCTCGTCGACGTCGTCGGACGCGTCGGTCGAACGCAGCACCGGCACGCCGGCTGCGACCGCATGCTGCTTCGCGGTCACCTTGTTGCCGGCCATCTCCAGCACGTGCGCCGGCGGGCCGATGAAGGCGATCCCGTTCTCGGCGGCGCGTGCCGCGAGCTCCGGGTTCTCCGAGAGGAAGCCGTAGCCGGGGTAGATCGCGTCGGCGCCGCACTCCCGCGCGACGCGGATGATCTCCTCGACGTCGAGGTAGGCCCGCACCGGGTGCCCGACCTCCCCGATCTGATACGACTCATCCGCCTTCTGGCGGTGGATGGATCCGCGATCCTCCCAGGGGAAGACGGCGACCGTCTTCGCCCCCACCTCGAACGCGGCTCTGAAGGCCCGGATCGCGATCTCTCCACGATTGGCCACAAGGATCTTCTGGAACATGGCACCTCGAACACTGGGGGCGCAGCGACGCGCATCGGGGGCTGAGTGTGTCCTCAGCCTAGAGGAAGGTAACGTGGTGTCCGTGCACGTACTCAGCGTCAGTTCCCTCAAGGGCGGTGTCGGAAAGACGACCGTGACCCTCGGCCTCGCTTCGGCGGCGTTCGCCCGCGGCGTCCGGACCCTCGTGGTCGATCTCGACCCGCAGTCCGACGTCTCCACCGGCATGGACATCCAGGTCGCCGGCCGGCTCAACATCGCCGACGTCCTGGCCAACCCCAAGGAGAAGGTGGTCCGCCAGGCCATCACATCCTCCGGCTGGGCGAAGGTGCACCCCGGGACGATCGACGTGCTCATCGGCAGCCCGTCGGCGATCAACTTCGACGGCCCGCACCCGAGCGTGCGCGACGTGTGGAAGCTCGAGGAGGCGCTGGCCGCCGTCGAGGCCGACTACGACCTCGTGCTGATCGACTGCGCCCCGTCGCTGAACGCGCTCACCCGCACCGCGTGGGCCGCGAGCGATCGCGTCATGGTGGTCACCGAGCCGGGGCTGTTCTCGGTCGCCGCCGCGGACCGCGCCCTGCGCGCGATCGAGGAGATCCGCCGCGGCCTCTCCCCCCGGCTGCAGCCGCTGGGCATCGTGGTCAACCGCGTGCGCCCGCAGTCCATCGAGCACCAGTTCCGCATCAAGGAGCTGCGCGACATGTTCGGCCCGCTCGTGCTCTCGCCGCAGCTGCCGGAGCGCACCTCGCTGCAGCAGGCGCAGGGCGCCGCGAAGCCGCTGCACATCTGGCCCGGCGACTCCGCGCAGGAACTCGCCGCCGACTTCGACACACTGCTGGACAGGGTGATCCGCACCGGGCGCATCGCCCTGCCCGACGACACCCGCGTCTGAGCGGACTCGGCGGTTCGCAAGAGCCCCGATACGACGAGAGCCGGTCCCCGAGGGGGCCGGCTCTTTCCGTTGCTGTTCCCGTGCGGTCAGGCGGTGCGACGGGCGCGGCGCGCGGCCAGGTCGTCCGCCGGCTCGGCGACGAGCGCATCGAACTCGACCAGCGTCGCCTCGACCTCGTGGAAGACCTTGCCCACGGCGATGCCGAAGACGCCCTGGCCTCGGCTCAGGAGGTCGATGACCTCATCGTTCGAGGTGCACAGGTAGACGGAGGCGCCATCGCTCATGAGGGTGGTGCCAGCCAGATCGCGGATGCCGGCGGCCCGGAGCTGATCGACGGCGGTGCGGATCTGCTGCAGCGAGATGCCGGTGTTGAGCAGCTCCTTGACGAGTTTGAGCACGAGGATGTCGCGGAAGCCGTATAGGCGCTGGGATCCGGACCCGCTCGCGCCGCGGACGGTCGGGACCACCAGCTCGGTGCGCGCCCAGTAGTCCAGCTGTCGGTACGTGATACCGGCCGCACGGGCGGCCACGGCGCCGCGGTAGCCGACCTCGTCGTCCATCGCGGGAAGTCCGTCGGTGAAGAGGAGATCGTCTCCGAACGACGGTGCATCGCCCCGTTCCTCGGCGCTCATGGCATCCTCCTCATCCTGAAGGCACAGCATCCTTCAACCACAACCTGAAAGTCGATGACTCCACGCTAGAACAGCGTGGACCCCCCGACAACGACATCCGTCCCGACGAGGGGGTGTGTCGCAATCAGTTCGTTACGACAGCAGCCGGCCGATGCCGTCTTTGACCAGGAGCGAACGCACCTCGTCCAGGCGGGACGCCAGTTCGGGGGCCATCTCGCTGGCCCGCGCCCGCGACGGGGTGTCGGTCCGGCGCAGCAGCGCGGACAGCGCCGACTGGACCAGGGCGATGTCACGCTCGGCGCTCTGCCGCAGCGGCCTCAGGTGGCGCGGCCCGATGCCGTGGCCGTCCAGTGCCGCCAGCGCGCGCAGCAGCGACACCGCAGACTCGGGGTAGGTCTCGGCAGCCGGAAGCATGCCGCTCGACACCGCGTCGCCGAGGAGAGCGTGCGACGCACCCGCCGCGTGCACCAGCTCGTCGCGGCGGTACCGGCGCGGACCCTGCACGATCGACGCGGGCAGCTCCGGCGAGCCGCCGGACTCGTCGAGCGCGTCGAGGTGCTCGCGGATGACCTTGAGCGGCAGGTACTGGTCGCGCTGGAGCGTGAGCGCGATGCGGATCCGCTCCAGGTCGGCGGCGGAGAACTTGCGGTACCCGGACGCGGTGCGCACGGGGTTGACGATCCCCTTCTCCTCCAGGAACCGGAGCTTGGAGGCGCGCACGTCGGGGAACTCCGGCGTGAGACGTGCGAGCACCTGGCCGATGCTCAGCAACCCGGTGGGGGCAGAACGCTCGGCGGCCGACGCCGCCATCAGTCGTTCGCCTGCGCGAGATCCACGGGTGAGGCGAAGAAGTTCAGCCGGAACTTGCCGACGCGCACCTCGTAGCCGTTTCGCAGTTCGCTGCGATCGACCCGCTCGCCGTTCACGTACGTGCCGTTCAGCGAACGCTGATCGACGATCTCGAACGCGGTGCCGGTGCGGATGACCTCCGCATGCCGCCGGGAGACCGTGACGTCATCGAAGAAGATGTCCGCCTCAGGATGACGTCCGACCGTCGCCACCGCCGTGTCGAGCAGATAGCGGGCACCGGCGAGCGCGCCGGAACGGACCAGCAGCAGCGCGGAACCCGAGGGGAGCGCGGCGATCGCCGCCTGCTCGACCTCGGTCAGCTCGGCGCCGAACGGGACGAACGACAGGTCGGAGTCGTGCCCGAACGTCTGCGTGGTGTCGTGCAGGGGCTCACCGCCGCGGCGGACGGCGCCTTCGGGAACGTCGTTCTCAGTCACTGTTTCTCCCCCTCCTCTGGCGTTCCAGCCTATCGGAAGCGCGCGGCCCCCGGGAGCCGGATCCGGGGCTGTCTCACCTGCCCGAGCCCGCTCGCGCGGGCGATAGGCTGGGAGCATGCCACACTACGACGTCGTCATCCTCGGCGCTGGCCCCGGCGGCTACGTCGCCGCCGTCCGCAGCGCCCAGCTCGGCCTTTCCACCGCCATCATCGAGGAGAAGTACTGGGGCGGCATCTGCCTCAACGTGGGGTGCATCCCCTCGAAGTCACTCCTGAAGAACGCGGAGATCGCGCACACGTTCAACCACAAGGCCGAGTTCTTCGGCATCTCGGGTGACGTGCACTTCGACTTCGGCGCCGCATTCGACCGTAGCCGCAAGGTCGCGGACACCCATGTCAAGGGCATCCACTTCCTGATGAAGAAGAACAAGGTCGTCGAGTACGACGGCCGCGGCACCTTCACGGGCCCGAAGGCGATCTCCGTGGCCAAGTCCGACGGCACGACCGAAGAGGTCACGTTCGACAACGCCATCATCGCGACCGGATCCACCGTCCGCCTACTGCCGGGCGTGCAGCTGAGCGACAACGTCGTCACCTTCGAGGAACAGATCCTCACCCGCGACCTGCCCGAGTCGATCGTCATCGTCGGCGCCGGCGCGATCGGCATGGAGTTCGGCTACGTGCTGACCAACTACGGCGTGAAGGTCACCATCATCGAGTTCCTCGACAGGGCGCTGCCCAACGAGGACGTCGAGGTCTCCAAGGAGATCCAGAAGCAGTACAAGAAGCTCGGCGTCGACATCCTCACCTCGACCGCGGTGAAGACCGTCACCGACAACGGCTCGTCCGTGCACGTCACCTACGAGACCCGCGACGGCCAGCCCGGCGAGATCACCGCCGGCAAGGTCCTCATGTCGGTCGGTTTCGCTCCGAACGTCGACGGCTACGGCCTGGAGAACACGGGCGTCAAGCTCACCGAGCGCGGCGCGATCGACATCGACGACCACATGCGCACCAACGTCGAGGGCATCTACGCGATCGGCGACGTCACCGCCAAGCTGCAGCTCGCGCACGTCGCCGAGGCGCAGGCCGTCGTCGCCGCCGAGACCATCGGCAAGGCCGAGACGATGACCCTGGGCGACTACCGCATGATGCCGCGCGCCACGTTCTGCCAGCCGCAGGTGGCCAGCTTCGGCCTCACCGAGGAGCAGGCCAGGGCCGAGGGTCGCGAGATCAAGGTCGCGAAGTTCCCGTTCAGCGCGAACGGCAAGGCGAACGGCCTGGGCGAGCCGGTCGGTTTCGTCAAGCTGATCGCGGACGCGGAGCACCTCGAGCTCATCGGCGGCCACCTGATCGGCCCCGACGTGTCCGAGCTCCTGCCCGAGCTGACCCTCGCGCAGAAGTGGGACCTCACGGCGCTCGAGGCCGCTCGCAACGTGCACACGCACCCGACGCTGTCGGAGGCGCTGCAGGAGGCGTTCCACGGCCTCGCGGGCCACATGATCAACCTCTGATCGGATCCGATCGGACAGAGGGCCGGTCACGCCATGCGCGTGACCGGCCCTCTGTCGTCTCCGCTCGGTGTGGTCAGAGGCCGCGCATCGTCACCAGGCCGGCCGCCCACGGACGCAGCGGCGCGGAGCCCAGGGTCCGGATGAGCGTCTCCCTCGCCCCGAGCGGAACGCCCTGCGCGGGGGCGCCCATCGACATGTAGAACGCGCTGCGCCGCTGGGCCGTGCGGGCGGATCGGGCCGCGCGACGTGCGTAGTCGCCGAGGTCAGCCCCGCCCTCGGTCAGCGCCGCGCGCAGCGCCGCGGCCAGCCGACCGGCGTTCACCCAGCCGAGGTTCATCCCCTGGCCGCCGATCGGGCTGATCTCGTGCGCGGCGTCGCCCAGCAGCGCAACGCGACCGCGGACGAACGTGCGCGCCAGGTGCTGGGTCGCGACAAAACGGGTCGGCGGGGTGTCGTCGCTGATCTCCGGATCCTGCCCGATCCGCGTTGCGATCGCCGCACGCAACTCCGCCGCCGTGTGCACGCTGTCGGATCGCAGCACCCACCGCCGCATCCCGCCCGGCAGCGGGAACGACTCCACGAGCCCGCCGGGCTCGCAGTGCAGCCGCGCGCGGGCGTCTCCCGCGAGATCGGGCACGTCCGCCATCGCGTACGCGGCGCGCCCCGGGCGGCGCCGCCAGCCCAGGCCGAGCTCTCGGCGCAGGGCGCTGTGCACGCCGTCCGCGAGCACCACGAACGCTGCGGTGATCTCCAGGCGGCCGGCCGGCCGGTCGACCGCCAGCCGCACGAAGTCGCCCTCGTCCCGGACGGCACCGGCGGTGCAGCCGA
Organism: Microbacterium sp. 2MCAF23; assembly: GCF_052115565.1. Classification (NCBI taxonomy): domain Bacteria; kingdom Bacillati; phylum Actinomycetota; class Actinomycetes; order Micrococcales; family Microbacteriaceae; genus Microbacterium; species Microbacterium sp. 2MCAF23. The sequence goes on from NZ_JBFRGY010000008.1 coordinate 11,298, forward strand.
AGCGCAGAGTCCCGGCGGACAGCGTTTCCAGCCGATCCCGCAGCAGGGCGTGGGTGCGCTGCTGCGGGAGCACGCGCACGCGGCGCGACTCGGGGAAGGTCAGGGCCGCCAGGATCCGACCGCGGCTGAGCACGTCGCCGCCTTCGAGCGTCAGGGCCTCGGCTCGGACCGCCTCGCCCACGCCTGCGCGGTCGAGCAGCTCCAGGCCGGGCGGATGGATCCCGATCGCCCGGCTGCGCAGGTCGTCGCCGCGGCGGCGTTCGCAGACCAACACGTCGGCGCCGTCCTGGGCGAGCAGGCAGGCCAGCAGCAGCCCGACAGGACCGGCGCCGACGATCACGACCTCATGATCGTGCAGCGTGGTCCTGACCAGCGGCCCGTCAGGATCGGACATCGCCCGGCTCACGCCGCAGTTCCAGCCGCGCGGGCAGCCCGCGCCGCACGATCCAGCCCGCCGGGGCGACGGCCGCGAGTTCGGCGGGCGTGTAGGACCGGCGGATGCTGGTCAGCCCATCGGCGCGGATGAAGGATCCCGCGAGCAGATTCCCGGCGAAGGGCCATGTCCCCGCCGCGAACAGGATGTACGCGGCACGACTGCGCGCGATGTCTCGATGCACCACGAGCCCTGCCCCACCGGCGAGGTACGCGGTGTCGGCGAGCATCTGCTGCAGCTCCGCCGGGTCCAGGTGGTGCAGCATGTGGTTGGACACCACGATGTCGTAGGACTCTCCGGCCCTGACCAGGTCGGCGACGAACGCGCACCGGTAGACCACCCCGGCATCATCGTCCTGCGCGGCCGCCCAGGCCGTGGCCCGCTCGTCGGCATCCAACGCGATGATCTCGGCGGCGAGCCGGTCTCGGGCGAGCCGCGCCGCGAGCGCGCGGCAGAGGTCCCCGCCTCCCGCGCCGACGTCCAGGATCCGCACCCGCCCTGCCCTGGCCCGCGGCCGGATGTCGCGCCGATACAGCGCACCGACGCGGGACACCACGGCGTTCACCGCGCCGAAGCGTCGGTAGGTGCGTTCCAGTGTCTGCGGATCCGCCCGCGGGTCGTCCATCAGCTCGCGCAGGCCGACGGCGCGTGCGGACAAGTCAGCGCCCATCGCCCTCGGCGCCGACGACCGTCATCAGCGCGCTCTCCGCGGTCAGGCCGGGCCCGAAAGCCATCGCCGAGACGCGTTCGCCGTGGTGCGCACCCTCCTCCTCCAGGATCCGCCGCAGCACGAACAGGATCGTCGCACTGGACATGTTCCCGTGCGTCCGCAGCGTCTCCCTGGCGGGGTGCAGCTGCACGTCGCTGAGAGCGAGGCGGTCCTGGACACGGTCGAGGATGCTGCGTCCGCCCGGATGGATGGCCCAGTGCCGCACCTCCTCGCCGATCCTGCCGTCCTGGAACGACGCTTCCAGCTCCCCCGCGTACAGCGGACGCAGCGCATCGATGATCGTCTCTCCGATGATCTGCGGCACCGCGGTGGAGAGGATCATCTCGAAGCCGTGGTCCCCGATGGTCCACGCCATGTCCTTCTCCCCCTGCGGGGCGATCGCGGTGTGGAACCGGTCCAGGCGCAGCCCGGCGGCGGCGGACGGACGTGCCGTGACGATGCCGGCCGCCGCCCCGTCGGCGAACAGGGAGGAGGCGACGATCAGGTCTGGGTTCTCCGAGGAACGCAGGTGCAGGGTGCACAGCTCGACGCTGACCACCAGCACCACGGCGTCCGGATCCGCGGCGCAGAACTGGCTCGCCACCCGCAGCGCCGGCATCGAGGCGTAGCAGCCCATGAAGCCGAGGTGGTAGCGCTGCACCGATTCCGGAAGACCCAGCGCTCGCACGATCTCGTACTCCGGGCCCGGGGCATGGAAGCCCGTGCAGGAGACCGTGACCACGTGCGTGATGTCGGCGGCGGCGATCTCGGGGTCGGCGTCGAGGGCGGCGCGGGCGGCAGCGACGAACAACCGCGTCGCTTCGCGGACGTAGACGTCGTTGCGGGTTCCGGTGCCCGGGGAGAGCAGGTCGCCGGTGGTGCGGTCGAAGAAGACCGGATCCGCGTCCGTCTCGGCCAGCGTGAGCTCGCTGAGCACGGTGCGGCGGGTGTCGATGCCTGATCCGTCGAACGAGGCTGTGACGATGCGGCGGGCCAGCCGACTCAGGCCCGGTTGCGCGGCGAAGACGTCGCGCACCTCGCTCTGATGAAGGACCGTGTCCGGGACGACCGTCTGCAGGGACCTCAGCACCGCGGGGCTGCTCATGGTGCCACTCAAGCATGCTGTCCGCGTCGCGGGAAGGGTCTTGCGGATCCCGCTCGGACTCTGCGACACCGCCCGGATCGGGCGACGAAGGTCTCAGCGGATCCGGAGAACTGCCACGCTTCCGCTCAGAACCCGAGGGCGCGACCGAGCTTGGATCCGGAGGGCGACTTCCGGCCGCCAGCGGCGATGACCGCCTGCTCCACGGCCCGGAAGAAAGCCAGCCGGCCTTCTTCGTCTGCCGGAGCCGCGGGGCCCAGCTCCATCTCCCACTCGCGCCATTCCCGCTGACCGCCCCGACGCAGGTCGGTGCCGCGGACGCGATCGTCCACGAACTCGGCCACCACGCCGCCGCGACCGATGAGCAGGTAGGCGGTGCGGGCGTTCTCGATACGTGCGAGCGGGAGGACGGGATGCGTCGTCCACTGGGCGATGATCTCCGCGACCGCGGACGGCATCTCGTCCCCCTCGCCGAGCGGCCAGCCGAGCTCGACGCGGCCGTCGCCGCTGCGGGGACCCTTCACATGCCATCCCTCGTCCGGCCCTCCGGTGCGCCGCCGCAGGGCGACGCCGGCGCGGGCGAGGTCGCCCGCGGCCGTGTCGAAGTAGCGGGCGTCCAGAGCGCGGGCCTCGCCCTCGGTCACGAGGTCCACACCGGGGACCGCATCCCACGACGGCAGCGGAGTGCTGTCGTCGACGTCGTACTTGCGCTCGACCTCGACGGTGCGGGACGGCTCAGACATCCGAGGGATTGAGGTCGTCCTGGGATCCCTGGTACCAGTACTGGTACTCGGTCGGGCCGTCGTGCTCGCCGGTGTGCGTCGGCTCGCCACGCCGGTTGTAGACGAGCAGCGTCTCGCTGTAGGGGACGGCGATCTCGTCGTCCGCCGATCCGAGAGGGATGATCTGCCCGTCCAGCGGGCCGCCGTGAAGCCGTGCGAGTGCCATGTGCTCACCCTAATCCCCGGCCACCCGTCGGATGCGATCCTCGTGCGGCGTTGTTCACGCGGGGGTCGCGAGAGGTTCTCATGCCACGGCCACACCGAGTGCTCCGCCCACGATCATCCACGGCCCGAACGCGATGTGCGTCGAGCCGGTCGCCCGGCGGAGCACGATGAGCCCGAGCGCGTGCACGGCGCCCAGCACGAAGGCCGCCGTCGCGCCGATGAGGAGCGCCTGCCACCCGTGCCAGCCCAGGACCACCCCGATGAGTGCGGCGAGTTTCACGTCTCCGCCGCCCATGCCCTCACGGCTCAGCATCCGCAGCAGCGCATAGAAGCCGCCGAGGATCAGCATCCCCCACAGCGCGCCGAGCAGTCGCGCGCCCGCGTCCGCGAACACCGCTCCGGCGAGCGCGAGCAGGAGGGCGCCCGCGAGCGTCGGCAGCACGATCCGGTCGGGGAGCCGGTGCGTCGCGATGTCGATGGCGATCAGCCAGACCCCGATCCCGAGCAGCACGAGATGCGCCAGCACGACGACGACAGCGGTGAGATCCACACCCCGACGGTAGAAGATCGGCGCGATGCCCGTGAGCGGGCTGTGGACAACTCCGCCCAGAACGTCGGCGCGACTCCGGTCAGGCAGAGCGGAGCAGGATCCGCCCGTCCTCGACCTTCGCCTCCCAGCGCGGCTGCGGCACGCTCGCGGGGCCTCGCTGCACCGAGCCGTCTTCGATGCGGAACCTGCTGCCGTGCCACGGGCAGGTGATGCAGCCGTCCGCCCCGAGCTTGCCCTCGTCGAGTGGGCCGCCCTCGTGACTGCAGACGGCGGAGATCGCGTGCAGATCGCTGTTCACACGGATGAGCAGCACCGGAACGCCGCCCACCAGCACCCGTGACCGGGCGCCCTCGGCGAGATCGGCGTCGGCGCCCACGTCGGTCCAGCGCCGCACCGAGCCTTGGAACGCCGTATGGTTCACACCGGCGCCGCGGACGAAGGAGAGATGCCCGCCCAGGTACGACGATCCCAGGGTGAGGCCGAGCCCGAGCAGGCTGAGCGCCGCACCCGCGCCGTGGTGGCCGCGCCGGCGCACGAGCCAGGACGTGATCTGCAGCACGGAGGCCGTCGCGTTCGCGGCGGCATGGATCAGCCCGACCCGTTTCGCGGGGCCGTGCAGGGCCGACCAGTCGGAGGCGCCCGCCGCCGCCGTCGGCGCGGAGGCGAGGATGCCGAGGCCGACGAGGCGGCGGGACGCCGCCGGGTCCGCCCCGGTGAGATCGAGCACCGTGGCCGCACCCCATGCTCCGATCGGCAGATCCGTGAGCATCGGATGGACCTGATGGCCCAGCCAGGATCCGGAGAGCGCGTTCTTCACAGGCGTGGAGCGGGTGGCGGCGTCGACCCAGCCGCTCAGTTTCTCCGCCGCGGGATCGAGTCCCTTGGTCTTCCCGATCGTCCGGATCAGGGACTGCATCGCCGCTGTCACTCGCATGGGATCTCTCCTCCGCACCGTGTGGTCGAAGCCTCCTGTCTACCTTCGCGCTGAGCGAGGGTCAACGGCTTGACAGGCGGGCTGTGCTGCGCAAGCTGATAGCCTCGCCGCGATGAATGAGAGCGCCCATCCCCTGCCGCATGACGATGTGCATCGCCTGCTGACGGGGATGTACGACGACTATCTGCGCGGCGACTCCGCGGCGATCGACGCTCTGCTGGCGGAGGACGTGACGATCTTCGACTCCGCCTCCGAACCCCTGGTGACAGGACTCGAGGAACTCGCGACCCTCCGCGGCCGACGCAGAGGCGCCGCGGAGGATCAGAGCGCACCGGCCTGGACGGAGACCTCTCTGACCATCGAGGATCTCCGCGTGCGCGCGGTCGGTGGCGTCCTCGTCGCGACCTGGTGGCTGCGGGTGGACGGGATCGACGAGCACGGCGCCGCTATCTCCCCCGAGCTGTCGCGCAACACCGCCGTGCTGCTGCGCCAGGCGGACGACTCGCTGCGCATCGCGCACCTGCACGAGGACGTGCGCCAGGAGGCTCACCCCGTCGTGTGACGATGCGGATCGCTGTCTGCCTGACGGCGGACGGATCCGTCCCGCCCCTTCTCCCGCTCTCGGCATCCATGTCGGATGTACGAGTTATCGTCGTCTCTGCTGTTGCAGTATTAGAAGAGATCTTCGAGAATGGAGTCATGGGGATGACGCTCGCTTCCATGATCGCCCCCGACGCCGACACCCGCGCCGAGGATGTGCTGAGACTGCGCCGCGAGATCACCCGCATGCAGCGCCGCCGGAGCGACCTGCCGCTGATCCCGGTGCCCCCTCCCCTCGAGCCGATCCTCCCCGAAGGGGGCCTGCAGGTCGGCACGACGTATGCGCTCTCCCCCTCCCCCGGGCTCATCGGGGCGCTGCTCGCCGGCGCCTCGCGCACCGGTGCATGGTGCGCGGCCGTCGGCATGCCCACCCTGGGCGTGGAGGCGCTGGCCGGGCATGGCGTGGATCTGGACCGCCTCCTCCTCGTCCCCGCCCCTGGGCCGCGCTGGCTCTCCGTGGTCTCGGCGCTGAGCGAGGTGATCCCGCTCATCGCGATCCGCCCCTCCTCCGCGGTGCGGGATGCGGAGCTGAGCCGGCTGAGCGCCAGGCTCCGCGATCGCGGCTGCACGCTGCTGGTCGTCTCCGGGGCCGCCGGCGCCCCTCTCGTCTGGCCGCAGAGCGAAGGCTCCCTCCAGGTGCATGACCCGCACTGGCGTGGGCTCGGATCCGGTTGGGGCGCCCTGGAGGAGTGCGAGGTGACGGTCACCGCGCGCACCCGGCGCTCCCCTGCGCCGCAGAGCGTGCGGGTGCGCCTGCCGGGGATGCACGGCATGGTCGAGGCCGTCGCGCCCACGGCACCCCGCCTCATCCCGCTCCCGTCCATGCACGTCGCCCCGCGTCCGCTCGCCGACGCACCCGCGCTCCTGGCGGTGGCGGGATGAGCGGCGCGACACGGGAGCCGGTCCGGGTGATCGTGCTGTGGTTCCCGGACTGGCCGCTGCGCGCAGCCCTGGGCGCCGAAGCCAGCGAGCCCGCGGCGATCCTGCATGCGAACAGGGTCATCGCCTGCAGCGCGGCGGCACGCGCCCACGGCGTGCGGATCGGACAGCGCCGCAGAGAGGCACAGGGACTGCTGCCGAACCTGCGCATCCTGCCCGCGGATCCGGCCAGGGACGAACGGGCGTTCCTGCCCGTCCTGCGTCTGATCGAGGAGCAGGCCCCGGGGGCGCAGCTGCTCCGGCCGGGGCTCGCGCTGCTCCGGGCCCGCGGTGTCGCGCGCTTCCACGGCGGAGAGGTCGAGGCGGCGCGCGCTCTGCACGCCCGCCTCGAGGAAGAGGGGCACCCCGAGGTGCGGATCGGGATCGCGGACGGGCCGTTCACCGCCGAGCTCGCGGCGCGCGGCGCGGATCCGGTGCTCGTAGTCGGTGCAGGCGCCTCCGCTGCTTTCCTCGCCCCGCTGCCCGTGCAGGCCCTGCAGGATCCGGAGGTGACCGCGCTGCTGCTCCGCCTCGGCGTACGCACCCTCGGCGAGCTCACCGCCCTCGGTGCGGAACGGCTGCGCGCACGTTTCGGCGAACATGGAGCGCGTCTGCACGCCCTGGCGGCGGGCGCGGACTCCCGCCCCGTCGTGCCGCGCCCACCGGATCCGGAGCTCGTGTCGGAGGTCGAGTTCGAGTCCCCCCTGGGGCAGTCCGACCAGATCGCGTTCGCCGTCCGGCAGAGCGCCGACGCCGTGATCCTCGCCCTCGCGAAGGCCTCGCTGGTGTGCACCGAGGTGCGCATCGACCTCACCGACGACGACGAGCAGGTGACCTCGCGCACCTGGCTGCATCCCACCTGCTTCGAGGCCCCAGACCTGGTCGACCGGGTGCGCTGGCAGCTGGAGTCGCTGGCCGCCGAGACCGCCGCCACCGGCGACGACGATGAGGCGCATCGGTTCCGGGGCATCGTGCGGGTGCGGATCGCCCCCGTCGCCGTCGACGACGCCGCGCACCATCAGCCGGGTCTGTTCGGATCCGGCACCGACGAGCGTCTGCACCACGCGGTCTCCCGCGTGCAGACCCTGCTCGGCCACGAGGGCGTGGTCACCGCCGTCGTAGCCGGCGGACGCCTCGTCTCCGACCGGCAGCAGCTCACGCCCTGGGGCGAGCGAGTGGTGCCGTCCCGGCCCGCGGATCAGCCCTGGCCCGGGCAGCTGCCGGATCCGCTGCCGGCCGAGGTGTTCGTCCCACCGCGGCCGATCGCGGTGACCGCCGCTGACGGCAGCGCGGTCGACATCGACGGGCGCGGTCTGCTCACCGCCGAGCCGGCGGCCGTCGACGCGTGTGCGGTGCTGTCCTGGGCTGGCCCCTGGCCGGTGCGGGATCGGCGCGGGGATCCCGCGGGCTCGTTCCGCGGCGAGCGCCTGCAGCTCGTCGACGAGCAGGAGCGTGCCTGGCTGGTGCTTCATCAGGGCGATCAGTGGTGGGCCGAGGGGAGGTATCACTGATGGGCTTCCACAACCCCGACATGTCGTGGGCCGCGCTGGAGCGCACCCTCAGCGGCAAGGCTCCCCATGATGCCGCCCCTCTGCATCAGCAGATCGCGATCGACGCGCCCTCCCGCATGCACAAGCGCCCGCCCATCCGGCTGGACGGGATCGAGCGTCCGAAGAACGCAATCCCGTACGCCGAGCTGCACGCGCACTCCTCGTACTCCTTCCTCGATGGAGCTTCCTCCCCCGAAGACCTCATCGCCGAGGCGCAGCGGCTCGGCCTCACGGCTCTCGCGATCACCGACCACGATGGTTTCTACGGCGCCGCGAGCTTCGCCGAGGCCGCTGCGTCCCTGGCGGACCCGGAGAAGAAGACGACGGGCGGTCCAGAGGGCGCCGAGCCCTCCGGACCGCCGTTGCAGACCGTGTTCGGGGCGGAGCTGTCGCTCCCCTCCTCCGACCCACGCGGCCCCGACGCGCACGGACCGCGCGGGAGCGCGGGGCTGCGGCCGCCGCCGGAGCGCCGCGGCCTGGAGGATCCGCTCGGCGAGCACCTGCTCGTGCTGGCCCGTGGCGCAGAGGGCTACCACCGCCTCTCCGCCGCGATCACCGAGGCGCAGCTGCGCGGGGGCGAGAAGGGGCGGCCGTTCTATGAGATCGAGTCGCTGGCGAACCGCGCCGAGGGGCACTGGACGATCCTCACCGGCTGCCGCAAGGGCAGCGTCCGCAGCGCCCTGGAGCGGGAGGGACCGGAGGGCGCGGAGCGAGCCCTGCTCACCCTCGTCGATCTGTTCGGCACCGACAGGGTCGCCGTCGAGCTCATCGATCATGGCGATCCGCTCGACAGCCGGCGCAACGACGCCCTCGCCGCCCTCGCGCTCCGGCACGGCCTGCCCATGGTCGCGACGAACAACGTGCACTACGCCGCGCCGGAACGTGCCCAGCTCGCCGAGGCGATCGCGGCCGTGCGCGCCACCCGCAGCATGCGGGAGCTCGAGGGCTGGCTGCCCGCGCACGGTACGGCGCATCTGCGCTCGGGGGCGGAGATGACGGCGCGCTTCGCCCGCTACCCGGGGGCGATCGCGGCGGGCCTCGAGATCGCCGAGGCCTGTGCCTTCCCGCTGCGCCGCGCCAAGCCTGCGCTGCCCACGATGAGCGTCCCCCCGGGTGAGACCCCGATGAGTCACCTGCGGGCGCTGGTCTGGGCGGCCGTGCCCTCGGCCTATCCCGACGGCACCCCGAAAGAGCTCACCGACGAGGGGAAGAGCCGCATCGAGCGGGAGTTGAACGTGATCGAGGAGAAGGACTTCCCGGGCTACTTCCTGATCGTGCACGGGATCGTGAAGGAGGCGAAGGATCGCGGGATCCTCTGCCAGGGCCGCGGGTCGGCCGCGGCGAGCGTGGTCTGCTATCTGCTCGGCATCACCGCGGTGGATCCGATCCTGTACGGCCTGCCCTTCGAGCGCTTCCTCGCCACGACCCGCACCGAGGAGCCCGACATCGACGTCGACTTCGACTCCGGGCGGCGCGAGGAGATCATCCAGTGGGTGTACGAGGAGTACGGCCGGGAGAACGCGGCGCAGGTCGCGAACGTGATCCAGTACCGGCCGAAGAACGCAGTGCGCGACATGGCCCGTGCGCTCGGGCACTCCCCGGGGCAGCAGGACGCCTGGTCGCGCCAGGTGGAGCGCTGGGGACTGGATCTGAGCCCCGCCCCCGACCACGACATCCCCGAGCAGGTGGTCGCCTATGCCGATGAGCTGCTGCGCGCGCCCCGGCACCTGGGGATCCACTCCGGCGGCATGGTGCTCACCCGGCGCCCGGTCGGCGAGGTCGTTCCTGTCGAGCATGCGCGGATGGAGAAGCGCACCGTCATCCAATGGGACAAGGACGCGGCGGCCTGGATGGGGCTGGTGAAGTTCGATCTGCTCGGGCTCGGGATGCTCTCCGCGCTGCGGCACTGCTTCGACCTGGTCCGCGACGCCACCGGCGAGGAGTGGACGCTGGACACCCTGCCGAAGGAGGAGCCCGCGGTCTACGACATGCTCTGCCGCGCCGACACGATCGGGGTGTTCCAGGTCGAGTCCCGGGCGCAGATGGGACTGCTTCCCCGCCTGCAACCGCGGGAGTTCTACGAGCTCGCGATCCAGATCGCGCTCATCCGCCCCGGCCCCATCCAGGGCGGCGCGGTGCACCCCTTCGTTCGTCGCAAGCTCGGCCAGGAAGATGTGACGTACGCGCACCCGAAGCTGGAACCGATCCTGAAACGGACCCTGGGGATCCCGGTGTTCCAGGAGCAGCTCATCCAGATGGCCACCGCGCTCGGCGACTGCAGCGCGGACGAGGCCGACACGCTGCGCCGCGCGATGGGATCCAAGCGGGGACTGGAGAAGATCGACCGGATCCGGGAGAGCCTGTACGCCGGCATGCGCCGGCACGGGCTGGACGAGGAGACCTCGGACCGCATCTACGCGCAGATCCAGGCGTTCTCCGACTTCGGCTTCGCGGAGTCGCACTCGCTCTCGTTCGCGCTGCTCGTGTACGCGAGCTCCTGGCTCAAGCTGCACTACCCCGCCGCGTTCCTCGCGGGCCTGCTGCGCTCTCAGCCCATGGGGTTCTACTCGGCAGCGACCCTCACCGGCGACGCCCGCCGGCACGAGGTCGAAGTGCGCCGGCCCGACATCCGGCGCTCCGGGGCGACGGAGACCCTGGAGCCTGTGGATCCGGCGGCGACCGGGCGCACCGGCCTGGATGCCTGCGCGCATCAGCTCCCCGCGCGGCCTCCCGGTGTGAAGGCTGCGCCGTTCGACCCGAAAGCCCCCGACGAGACCCTCGCGCACCGCAGGGACGGCCGCTTCGCCGTGCGGCTGGGGCTTGCCGGCGTCACCGGGATCGGCGAGAAGACGGCAGAGCGGATCGTTGCCGCTCGCGTGTCCCACGGTCCGTACCGGGACCTGAACGATCTCGTGCGCCGCACCGACCTCACCGCCTCCCAGGTGGAGGCCCTCGCCACCGCCGGGGCCTTCGACTCCCTCGGGCTGCAGCGCAGGGAGGCGATCTGGCTGGCCGGCTCCGCGGCGGAGGATCGCGCCCGCTATCTGCCCGACACGGTGGTCGCCGTGCAGCCGCCGCTGTTCGGCGACCAGACCAGCTACGAGATCCTCACCGCCGACCTCTGGGCGACCGGGGTGTCCACCGATGACCACCCGCTCGCGCACTTCCGCGCGGAGCTCGACGCGCGCGGCGTGCTGACCTCCTCCGCGCTGCGCACCCACGAGAACGGCCGGCGGGTCGAGACGGCGGGCCTCGTGACCCACCGGCAGCGCCCGTCCACGGCGGGCGGCGTGACCTTCCTCAACCTCGAGGACGAGCACGGTCTGGTGAACGTCATCTGCACCCAGGGCGTGTGGCTGCGCTACCGCCGGATCGCCCGGGAGTCACCCGCGCTGATCGTGCGCGGCGTCCTGGAGCGCTCTCCCGAGGGCGTCACCAATCTGCTGGCCGACGCGTTCGAACAGCTCGCGGTGGGCGTGACGCTTCATTCCCGGGACTTCCAATGAGCGCGGATCGAGCCCCGGAGCTCCCGAACGAGACGGGTGCCCGCGCCCGCCCTCACCAGAAGCGGGGCGTCTCCTCCTGCGGCGGACGGTCGGTGCCGCCCCAGACGGCGGCCTGGGCCTTCGCGGCCGCGGCCGCGGCCGAGGCGCCTTCGAGCGCGATCGCGGATCCGCGGAGATCGACCGCGCCGCCCGGGACGGCGTCGAGCACGAGCTCCGTGACCACGCCTTCCTCCGTCGCCAGCACCGTGCACGCCTCCACCCGGCCGCGCCAGGGCAGTGCCCCGAGCTCGGGCAGGACGGATCCGGGCACGCGGTAGACGACACCGGTGGTCAGGTCGCGGATCCGCACGGCACGGGACTCCTCGTCCACGGCCACGATGCGCCCGACGCCGAGCGGCGCGGACAGCGGGAGGATCAGGGTCACGGCCATGGCTCCACCTTCGTTCAGAACAGCCGCAGGGGCAAGCGGCTCGGCGCGGGCAGACGCTCTCAGCTCTGTGGTGCCGGCGCCTGCGCGCTCGCGGAGACGAGACTGTCGTAGTGCCGGTCGACATACAGCAACGGCGCACCGGGGGTGCCCTCGATCACGTCGAGCACGTCGAGCAGCACGAGCGCCGACGGCCCGACCGGGTGCGTCTCCCGGATGGTGCCGCGCACCGCGACCCTGGCCGATGGCAGGAACGGCTCGCCCGTCGGCAGCGTCCGGAATCCCTGCTCCGGGGTGAAGCGCGGCTCGCCTGACCGGGCGAACGCGTCGGCGATGGGCTCCTGCCCGGCGACGAGGAAGTGCACGAGCACACTGGGAGCGGAGAGGATCCCGCCTGCGCTTCCGGTCGCGCGCGTGACGGAGAAGACGAGCACCGCGGGGTCGGCGCTCACCGAGGCGACACTCGACAGCGTGAGGCCCACGGGGCCGTCCGGGGCGATCCCCGTCACCAGCGCGACCCCGGCGGGGTGATGCCGGAATGCTCCCTTGAACTTCTCGGTGACGTCCTCTTCCAGACCGGGGGTGCTCATCGTGCTTCTCTCTGTCGTTGCCGCGGGCACAGCGTTCGGGCCCACCCTCAACGGTATGCCCGTTCCCGCACGCCGGATGCGATCCTGTCTCACTCCGTCATCGCGATGTCGGTGCTTCGTGCTGCAATCACCCCATGACGACGGTGACCAAGGTCGATCTCACCAAGAGCCTGGACGGCTATCGCGCTCGCGCCGGCGACTTCCGCCTCCTCGATCTGCCGCCGAGCCGCTATCTCGCGATCGACGGCCATGGGGATCCGAACACGGCTTCTGCCTACGCCGAGGCGCTCGAGACGTTGTATCCGGTCGCGTACGCGCTCAAGTTCGCCAGCAAGCGCGAGCTCGACCGGGATCACGTCGTCCCGCCGCTGGAGGGGCTGTGGTGGGCGGACGAGATGGATGCGTTCACCACGGCGCGGGACAAGTCACGCTGGGACTGGACGATGCTGATCCTCATCCCCGAATGGATCGAGGATGCACTCGTGGAGGCTGTGATCGCCGACGTCCGCACGAAGAGGGCGCCGGTGCGGCTCGGCGACCTGCGCATACTCCCGTTGTCGGAGGGGCTCTGCCTGCAGACTCTGCACATCGGATCCTTCGATGACGAGGCGCCGCTCCTCGCACGGATGCATGACGAGGTGATCCCGGAGCAGGGCCTGCGATTGGCAGGCCTGCACCACGAGGTCTATCTGAGCGACGCCCGCCGGGTTGCTCCTGAGAAGCGCCGCACGATCCTGCGCCAGCCCGTGGCGCCCGCCTGAGTCAGCCGCGCAGCGGGCGCACGGTCAGGATCTGCTGCACCGTCCCGACCGGGCCTCGCTCATCGTGCAGCACGGTGTCGGTCAGGCCCAGCCCCGTCGGACCGATCGAGACCGTCGTGTCGAACCCGATCCACTCCCCCTCGGGCTCGGCGAAGAGGTGGCAGGTGAGATCGACGTTCGGGAACGCGACCTGCGTCGGCGCCAGGCGCAGCGTCAGTCCGTTGGCGAAGTCGACCATGCCCAGCAGCCGCGAGATCGGCCCGACCGGTTCTCCTTGCAGCAGCGGGATCTGCGGCCTCAGCCAGGCCCACGCGTGCCCCGGCTGCCGCTGTCCACGATGGAAGTCCACGCTGCGGACAGCTCCTCCCTGCCAGTGATCGCTCATCTCCCACGGGTCGAGCTCGTCGCGGTCCGGCATCGAGGGGAGCGTGCTGCCGGCGAACGCGCGGGTGTCTGCGGCCTGCATGAACCATGCACGCGCGATGACCGCGGGACGCCCGTCGTGACTCAGCACGGCTTCCACGAGCTCGATCGTGCGGCCGGGACGCAGGATCCGGACGTCGAGCTCGATGCGCTCGATCGGGATCGTGCCGAGGATGTCGTACGAGATCCGTCCGAGCTGCAGGTCCCCGCCCCGACGGTCGGCGTGGTCCCGTTCGATCGCGTGTGCGATGAGCCCGAGTGCCGGGGCGATGTGCTGCTCCTGGGTGCTCCACGCGCCCTCGACGGCGGCCGTCGGGCGGAAGGCGGACGCGTCGACGCGCTCGAAATAGGCGGGCATGGTCGGATCCTAATCTCCGCCGAGACCGGACCCCGACGACCGACCGGGAACCCCCTCTCGAGATCGTCGCCCGGTCCGGCGCCCCAGAGCCACCGGACCGGGCGACGAGTCATGATGCGAGCCGCTCCCTGCGCACGGGCTTCCAGCCGGGTCGGGGCACCGCGGCGCGCAGGGCCCTGGTGTACGGCTGCACAGGATCGGCGAGGATCTCGGCGGTGACGCCCTGATCGACCACGACGCCCTGCTCCATCACGATCATGCGGTCCGAGATCTGGTTGACCACGGCGAGGTCGTGCGAGATGAACAGGTAGCTGATCCTGCGCTCGGCCTTGATGTCGGCGAGCAGGTTCAGGATCTGCGCCTGGATCGACACGTCCAGGGCTGCCACCGCCTCGTCGAGCACGATCACACCGGGATCCGCGGCGAGCGCCCGCGCGATCGCGACGCGCTGCCGCTGCCCGCCGGAGAGCTGGTGCGGGAACTTCGCCCAGAACCCCCCGCCGAGCCCGACACTCTCCAGGATCGCCTGCGCGGCGCTGCGCGGCGTCGCGGTCTTCGCTGTCCCGTGCAGAGCCACCGAAGAGGAGATGATGTCGACGATCCGCTGCCGGCCGTTGAGCGACGAGTACGGATCCTGGAACACGTACTGCACCTCGCGCGCCCAGCGTCGCCGGTCGGCGAGGCGTCGCACGCCCCTGGTCCGGGACTCGCCGCGCACCGTGAGCTCACCGGCGGTGACCGACTCCAGGCCCACGAGCATGCGGGCCACGGTGGTCTTGCCCGAACCGGACTCGCCCACGATCGCCAGGCACTCGTCCGGCCGCAGCTCGAACGAGACGTCGTCGACCGCGACGATCGGCCCGCCCCTCGCACCGCGCGGGGCCGGGAAGACCTTGCGGAGGTTCTTCGCGACGATGATCGGTTCTGCGCCGGCACTCATGCGAAGGCCTTCCGCTGCTCGTGGATCTCTCGGTTGTAGGTGAGGACGGGAAGTCGCGCCACCCGCTCCTCGATGCTCGGGCGCGCGCCCAGCAGCTCGACCGTGTACGGATGCTGCGGATCCTCGTACACGTGCGGCCCCTGCTCGACGATCTCGCCGGCATACATCACGGCGAGCCGATCGCAGCAGGCCGCCGCGAGCTCCAGATCGTGCGTGATGAACAGCAGAGCGAGCCCGCGCGCCTTGCGCTGCTCGTCCAGGATGGCCATCACATCCGACTGGGCTGTGACGTCCAGCGCCGTCGTCGGCTCGTCCGCCAGGATCATCCGCGGCTCGGCCAGCAGCACGCTCGCGATCATCACGCGCTGCAGCAGGCCCCCGGACAGCTCGTGCGGATACTGCCGCAGGCGTGCTTCGGCGTTTCGCACGCCGACCTCATCGAGGAGCGCCACCGCTCGACGTTCGGCATCTCTCCGGTCCATGCCCCTGTCACGCACGAGCACCTCGGTGAGGAAGTCCCCCACCGTGTGCACGGGGTTCACGTGCGCACGCGGATCCTGAAAGATCATCCCGACGTCGGTCTGCCGATAGCGGCGGAGAGCGGCGGCGGACATGCCCAGCACGGAGGCGCCCGCGAACTCGATCGTCCCGGACACCCGGAACGCCGGATCCAGCATGCGCGTGATCGCCCGCGTGGTGAGTGATTTGCCGGATCCGGACTCCCCGACCAGCCCCAGGGCCTCGCCCTCGCCGATCTCGAACGAGACCCCGTTGAGCAGCGTCTGCTGGCTGCGACGCAGGCGCAGGGTGGCCTTGACGTCCTCGAGCCGGAGAAGCGGTTGCGCCATCACATGCTCCTTGCGTTGGTGACGAGGCGGTCGCCGATGACGGTGACGCACCAGACGATGAGGACGATGAGAGTGCCCGCTGCGATCGCTTCGCCCGGGTACCCGCGCAGTGTCGAATCGAACCCGCTCTTGACCATCAGGCCGAGGTCCGCGGTGGGAGGCTGCACACCGAGTCCGAGGAAGGACACGGCGGCGAGGTCGATCACCGCGAAGCCGAGCGACGAGACCGCCTGGGCGATCACGATCGGCTGCACGTTGCGCAGGATCTGGGTCGTGGTGATCCCGAACCCCGAGTGGCCCTGCAGCCAGGCGGCAGACACGTAGGGCAGGTTGCGCTCGCGCAGCGCGGCGCCGCGCACCACGCGGGCCGCGTACGGCACGTAGGCGATGGCGAGGCCGCACACGACCGTGAACAGGCTCGGCCCCCAGATCGCGACGGCGATGAGACCGAACACGATCCCCGGCACCGCGAACAGGATGTCCAGCACCCACACGATCACCGCATCGACACGACCGCCGCACCACGCTGCCACGAGCGCCAGCACCGTGCCGACGATCGTGGAGAGCAGGATCACGAGTCCGGGGCCAGCGAGGGTCACCTGCGCGCCGAACATCAGCCGGGACAGGATGTCGCGGCCGAGGGCGTCGGCGCCGAGCAGATGACCGGCGCTCGGGCCCGCGAGCGCGGCGAGCAGGTCGGGCGCGTTCGGATCCGCCGGCGCCACCCAGGGGGCGAACACGGCGGCGAGCACGATGACAGTGAGCAGCACCACCGCGATCGAGCCGATGACGCCGAGACGATCCCACACGCGACGCAGCAGGCTGTCCCCCCGACGCACCGAGGCATCCTTCGCCACCGCGATGGCGGTCGTCGTTCCGGCGCTCATCGCTTGCTCCCCAGGGTGATGCGCGGATCGATGAACGTGTACAGCACGTCCACGATCGCGTTGACGACGACGAAGGCCACGACCAGCACCAGCACGACCGCCTGCACCACGGCGAAGTCGCGCTGCAGGATCGCCTTGACCAGCAGCGATCCCAGGCCGTCCAGGGCGAACACGTTCTCCACCACCACGGCGCCCGCGATGAGCGTCGCGATCGTGAGGCCGAGCACGGTCGTGATCGGGATCAGCGCGTTGCGCAGCACGTGGCGGCGCACGATCAGTCCCTGCGAGAGCCCCCGGACGGTCGCGGTCTGCACGTGCTCACGTCCGCGCTCCTCGTTGACCGCGGCCCGCGTGATGCGGGCCAGGTAGGCGGCGCTGGCCACGCTCAGTGCGATGGCAGGCAGGAACAGGTGCCAGAGCGTGTCGAACCCGCCGGATCCCACACCGAAGGTGGGGAACCAGCCGAGGCCGACCGCGAACAGGCTGATCAGCGCAACGCCGACCACGAACACGGGCGTGGACAGGCCGACGGCGGACAGGGTCGAGACGACCTGGTCCACCCACCCGCCGCGCAGGGCGGCGACGGTGCCGGCCAGGATGCCCACGACCGCGATGATGACCGCGGCGAGGGCGACGAGCGCCGTCGTCGTCCCCGCACGCGAGGCCAGCAGATCCGACACGGGCTGGCGGTACACGATCGAGCGGCCCAGATCGCCGTGCAGCACATCGCCCAGCCAGGCGATGTAGCGCACGACGAAGGGGTCGTTCAGGTGGTACTGCGCCGTGACGGCGGCGATCTGTGCGGCGCTGCCGCCGCGCGGACCGAGGATGAAGGCGAGGGGGCTGCCCGGGGCCAGGTACAGCAACCCGAACACGAGGAACGAGGTCACCAGGAGT
Source organism: Microbacterium sp. 2MCAF23 (assembly GCF_052115565.1). Classification (NCBI taxonomy): domain Bacteria; kingdom Bacillati; phylum Actinomycetota; class Actinomycetes; order Micrococcales; family Microbacteriaceae; genus Microbacterium; species Microbacterium sp. 2MCAF23. The sequence continues at coordinate 28,678 of NZ_JBFRGY010000008.1, forward strand.
ACCAGGAGCAGCCCCCCGATGCGCCTCAGCAGGAAGGACGCGAAGGACATGGGACTACTTCGTCCCGCCGATCGCGACCGCCCACGGTGAGTACAGGTAGGCGAAAGACGGCACGGCGCCGGAGATCCGCTTGTTCTGGATCATCGTGGTCGGCTCGTACGCGAGCGGGATCCAGGGCAGACCCTGGGTGACCTTCTCCTGGATGTCGACGACGAGCTTGGCCCGCTCGGCGTCGTCCGTGGTCTGCAGAGCCTTGGCGATCTGGCCGTCGGCGCCGTTCCACTGGATGTAGTCGTGGGAGTTGGTCGACTCGAAGAAGCTGTACACCCCGAGCGGATCCGCGAAGTCGCCGTAGTTGGTCGTGAAGAAGCCGTCCAGGCCCTTGCGCGCGGTGGGGTCGAAGTAGAGGTTGCCGAACTGCTCGACCGGGATCACCTTCGTCTGCACGTTCAGACCGATCGCCTGTCCCGCGGCCTGGATGACACTGGCGGTCTGCTCGTGCACGGCCGAGCTGCCCTGCACCGCGAGGACGATCGGCGTCTTCGGCGAGCCGGCCTCCTCGACCAGCTTCTTCGCCTTCTCCAGATCAGGCTTCACGTCGAACTTCTTGTACGCGGCGGAGAACTCGTCCTTGCCGTAGCCCCACATGTCGGGGCCGGCGATCGTCGGCGCCGGGATGCCCGCGCCCTGGAAGACGACCTTCGTGAGTGCGCTGCGATCGATCGCGAGCGACAGCGCCTGACGGATCTTCTCGTCACCCATCGCGCCGTCCTTGTTGATCGCCGCGAGCGTCCAGAACACGAAGGACTTGCCGAACGTGGTGGTCACCTTGTCGCTCTTCTGCAGCTGAGACAGACCGGCCGGCGGCAGGTAGAAGAACTGGCCGTCCACGTCGCCGGTGCGCAGGGCGTTGATGGCGGTGGACTCGTCGGCGATGAAGCTGAACGAGATCTCCTTCACCTTCGGCTTCACCGACGTATCCCAGTAGGCGTCGTTGCGCTCGAGCGTGAGGCTCTTGCCGGAGTTCCAAGCGCCGACCTTGAACGGGCCGGTGCACTGCAGGTTGCCCTTCGGCGTGCCGAACGCCTGTCCGTCGGCTTCGACAACGGCCTTCTCCACGATGGCGCCGGCGGCGGAGCTCATCGCCTGGGCGAAGAGCACGTCGGGCTTGGAGAGCTTGACGGTGACCTGGAGCGGACCGGTGACGGTCGCCGATGCGACGTTGTGGAAGTAGTCGGACCAGTAGCTCTTGGTGTCGGGGCCGATCTGGCGCTGCAGCGAGTAGGCCACGTCCTCCGCCGTCAGCAGGTTGCCATCCCAGAACGTCACGCCATCGCGGATCGTGTACACCAGCGTGGTGTCGTCAGGAGTCTCGACCTTGCTGGCCAGGCCCGGCTCGATGGACAGGTCCGGCTTGATCCGCATCAGGCTCTCGCAGAGGTTCGCGGTGACGGTGTTCTCCGCATAGTTCCAGGTGAAGATCGGATCGATCGACGAGGGTTCGTACGGGAGATTCCACTTCAGCTGGTCCACCGGTTCGGTGCCGGCGGGCGTGGTTGTGGCGAGCTTGGTGAGATCGAGCGAGAGCTCGGACGGGCCGGACGTCTGCCCCTTGGGGGTGCCGGTGCAGCCGGCCAGAGCCAGAGCGGCGACCGCCACGACGGCGGCGGCGCCGAGTGCTGTCTTGCGAAGGACCACGAGAAACTCCTGTGTTTTCGGGTTGCGGGTGAGGTGTTGCGGATGGAGGGGGATGCGTCAGAGCACCCGGCCGTGCCTGATGACACGGAGAGGTGCAGGTCGGTCGACCACGAGCTGGGCGATGGTCGGGGCGTCGAACTCGAGACGGGTGGCGCTCGTGGCGTCCGTGTCGAGGGCCAGGTCCGGGATGCCGAGCATCCGACCGCCCTCTGTCGAGGCGATCCGGTAGCACCGCTCGAGATCGGCGTCGGTGATGGCTCCGGTCCGGTAGCCGAGCAGATGAGCGCGGTCCACCATGCTCCCGGTGCCGTACGGGCTCCAGCTGTCTCGCACACCGTCCGACCCCGCGGCGAGCTGCACGCCATGGGATTCGAACAGGTCGAGGTCGGGCACGGGATCCGGTCCCAGCGCGCAGGTGGTGATCCAGAGGCGGGCATCGGCGACATCGTCCAGCGTGGCGCGTAGCGAGGGGAGCGTGTCGTCGCACAGCGCGAAGGCATGGCTGACCGTGACGCGGCCCTGCATGCTCGCGGCGCGGGTGCGGGCGGCGATCTCGCGGATCTGCGCCAGGCCTTCCTCTCCCCCGTCGTGCAGGTGGATGTCGAGGTCGCGCCCGGAACGCGCGGAGAGCCCGAACACGGCGTCGAGGTGGCCGGCGACATCGCCGTCGCGGCCGAGCGGGTCGATGCCCCCGACGATGTCCGCTCCCGCATCCAGGGACGCCGACATGAGGTCGAGCGAGCCCGGATCGGTGAGCAGGCCGAACTGCGGGAAGCAGACGATCTGCACGGTGAGATCCGGACCGATCCGCTCGGCCGCCGCTCGTACCCCCTCGACGTGGGCGAGGCCTACGGCGGTGCCCACATCGACGTGGGCGCGCATCGCCAGGGTGCCGTTGCGCAGCGCGTGGGACATCAGCGCGTGGGCGCGGTCCTCGACGCTCTTGCCGTACTCCGAGAGGGCGAGGATGTTGTTGCGGATCAGCTCGTCGAGCGTCGCGGCCGGCCGTCGTGTCATCCACCGGTCGCCCCAGGATGTCTTGTCCGGATGGATGTGCGCGTCGACCAGACCCGCCGCGACGAGCGGACTGCGCTCGGGACCAGCTGCCATCGTGCTCCTGCTCCTCGTCCGGCGTCTTCGCCGGCTCGGATGATCGGGGGTCATCGTGTGGATATTCATCAGGTTATCTGACGTCTGACAACCATACGGCCAACATGGCCCACAATGGAACCGTGGAACCGATCCAACGCCGTTCACTGGTCGACACCGTCGTCGAGCGCCTCCAGACCGAGATCGCTGCCGGCACCTGGGGAATCGGCCAGCGCATCCCCAGCGAGGCCGAGCTCGTCGCCCAGTTCGGCGTCAGTCGCCCCTCCGTCCGCGAGGGCGTGCGCGCTCTTGCGCAGCTCGGCCTCCTCGAGAGCCGACAGGGCGACGGCACCTATGTGATCGCACGCGATCCCACGGAGGTGGCGCTGCGTCGCACCCTCCGCGACGCCGACGCCCTGGAGGTCATGCGCGTGCGCCGTGCCCTCGACGTGCTCGCGGCCCGGGAGGCGGCGCAGAACCGGAGCGCCGCCGATCTGACGGTCATCGAGACCGAACTCATCGCAAGGAATGCGGCTGCCCGCCGAGACGACCAGGACGTGTTCATCCAGCACGATGTCGCGTTCCATCTCGCCATCGCCATGGCCGCGCACAACGAGCTGCTCGCCGGGATATATGTCAGCTTCGACTCCTCGTTGCTCAACGCGGTCACCGCGAACGCGCCAGGGTCCATGGCGATCGTGGCGACGATCGCCGACCGACACGAGGCGCTGTTCCACGCGATCCGCAACCAGGATCCGGATGCCGCCCAGGCGGCGGCGCTGGGCGTCGTGGACCAGTCGGAGAAGCTCCTGGACGCCTGACCCCGCCTCAGCAGCATCGGCATACCGCGTGCGGAGTACGCGCACTTCATCCCGTGAGACGATGCGAGGTCCCCGGCGATCAGCGAGGCTGAACGCGGCGGATCCGCCACCGAGTCCTGGAGCGCGAATGACGAGTCCTGCCCCCACGATCCCCGCACCATCGGCGCCGGTGCTCTCCGTGCGCGACGTGCACAAGTCCTACGGCCGAGGAAGCGGTCGTTTCGACGCGCTGAAGGGGGTGAGCCTGGACATCGCGGCCGGCGAGAGCATCGCGATCATCGGCAAGAGCGGATCCGGCAAGTCGACGCTCATGCACCTGATGGCGCTGATGGATGAACCGAGTTCGGGGGCCATAGCGCTGAGCGGCCAGGACACGGCGATGTTGAAGGGGGCGGCGCTGAACCGGATCCGCAACAAGACCTTCGGGTTCGTCTTCCAGCAGTTCTTCCTGACCCCGAATCAGAGCGTTCTCGAGAACGTCGTGCTGCCGCTGAAGATCGCCGGCATCGGTGCGGGCGAGCGGAAGCGCCGCGGCATGGCCGCGCTGGCGCAGCTCGATCTCGCCGACAAGGCCAGGAACAAGGCGGTGAACCTCTCCGGCGGTCAGAAGCAGCGCACCGTCATCGCCCGTGCGCTGGTGAACGACCCGCGCATCATCTTCGCCGACGAGCCCACGGGCAACCTCGACTCGGTGACCGGAGCTGTCGTCGAGGACATCCTGTTCGCCCTGAACCGAGACCACGGGATCACGCTGGTGATCGTCACCCACGACGAGGACCTCGCCGCGAGGTGCGACCGGCGCGTGCACATCAAGGACGGGCTGATCGAGGAGACGGCGGCATGAAGACGCTCGACCTCATCGGCACCGCGATCTCGAGCACCTTCCGCTCGAAGACGCGCACCACGCTCACGATCCTCGCGATCTTCGTGGGCGCGTTCACTCTGACCATCACCAACGGCCTCGGCACCGGCATCAACAAGTACATCGACGACACCGTCTCCGGCTTCGGTGCGAGCGATGTGCTGACGGTCACCAAGAAGGTCGACGCCGGCACCGCACCCGGCAGCACGGCCCCGAGGGAGTACGACCCGAACACGGCGACGACGGGTGGCGGGAGGGGTGGCGTCAGCACCGTCGCCGTGCTGACGCAGAGTGACCTGGACGCACTCGCGAGCGTGAAGGGCGTGACCGCGGTGAAGCCGGTCCGCGCGGTCTCGGTCGACTACGTGCAGTTCGGTGACGGCAAGAAGTACGTGATCAGCGCCGGCGGTCTCGTCGCCGGGCAGACCGTGAAGCTCGCAGCCGGTTCTGCGCCGAGTGATGCGAGCAGCGATCTGCAGCTCGCGCTGCCCACCGACTTCGTCACTCCGCTCGGCTTCTCGAGCGCCGCCGACGCCGTCGGCAAGACCGTGACGCTCGCGGTGACCGATGCGACCCGCACCCGGCACACGATCGAGGCGACGGCCTCCGGCGTCTCCGAATCGACGTTCAGCCTGACCGGGGGCGCCGCGAGCATGCTGCCGAATGATGCGCTGACCGGCGCGCTCTACGACGCCCAGCAGACGGGCGTGCACGCGGATCAGCAGAACCGTTACACACAGGCCAGGGCCTGGTTCGCACCCTCGTCCTCCCCCGCGCAGGTGACTGCACTGCAGCAGCGTCTCACAACAGCCGGCTTCAGTTCGACGACGGTCGCGCAACAGCTCGGCACTTTCAAGGCGGTGATCGACGGGATCGTGCTGGTCCTGAACGCCTTCGCGATCATCGCGCTGCTCGCCGCGAGCTTCGGCATCATCAACACCCTCTACATGTCGGTGCAGGAACGGACCCGCGAGATCGGCCTGATGAAGGCGATGGGCATGGGTTCGGGTCGCGTGTTCGGGCTCTTCAGCCTGGAGGCGACGTTCATCGGCTTCCTCGGCAGCGCGCTGGGCGTCCTCGGCGGGATGCTGGTCGGCAGCGTTGTGAGCCGGATCCTGGGGCGCACGCTCCTGTCGGATCTGTCCGGACTGCAGCTCGTGGCGTTCGACGCGAGATCCATCGTGTCGGTGATCCTGCTGGTGATGGTGATCGCTTTCCTCGCCGGCACGCTCCCCGCGGCACGGGCTGCGCGCCAGGATCCCGTCGAGTCGCTCCGCTACGAGTAGCCGGGGCACCGGCGGCGTCGCCGGCGCCGTGGGGCAGAGGTCGCGCTGCACGATACGGTGAACTCGTCGAACAGAACGCCCGAGAGGAACAGCATGCGCCCCTACCTGGACAAGGCGATCCCCGATGCGTGGAAGGCCGCGTCCGAGTACTCGGACGCCGTCGCGAGAGCGACGGCAGCGCACGGGCTCAGCACCGCCGAGGCCGAGTTCATCAAGGTGCGCGCGTCGCAGATCAACGCGTGCGCGTTCTGCCTCGACCTGCACGCACGAGAGGCGCGCGGCGCCGGCATCACCCAGCAGAAGCTCGATGTGCTGCCCGCCTGGCGCGAATCCGACCTCTTCACCAAGCGGGAGAAGGCCATGCTGGCGATCGCCGAGGCTGCGACCCGGATGCCGCTCGGCGAGGAGGCGGAGGCCGATCTCGCCGCCGCCCGCGGGCTGCTGGGCGATGACGTCTTCGCGGCCGCGGAATGGGTCGCGCTGACCATCAACATGTTCAATCGGCTCTCCATCCTCAGCGAGCACCCGGTGCGCCCGCGCGACGCCGAAGGCAACCTCATCCGCTGATCCGCACCCGGAGGTGGGACATGATCCAGGGAATCGACACACGGCGGCCGCCATCAGGCCCAGGCTGCGTGGAATGCGAGCGGGACGGAGGGTGGTGGTTCCACCTGCGTCGTTGCGTGCAGTGCGGGCACGTGGGCTGCTGCGATGACTCCCTCGGCCAGCACGCCACCGCGCATGCGACCGGGACCGGCCACCGCTTCATCCAGAGCTACGAGCCCGGCGAGGACTGGTTCTGGGACTATCGCACGTCGCAGATGGTCGACGGTCCGGAACTCGCCCCGCCGCGGAGCTACCCCGAGGACCAATCCGCACCGGGCCCGGCCGAGCGCGTCCCCGCGGACTGGCAGGATCGGCTCCTTCGCGCCCGGGCCGAACGCGACGGTCGTTCCGGCTGAACCGGACCGGATCCTTCGGACAGACCGGATCCTCGCCACGGCCGCAGTCGCTCAGACGACTTCGGGCCCGCCGGAGCGATCCGACGGGCCCGTAGAGTGGGGTGGCGCTTACTGCGCGACGGCCTCGTCCCGACGCGGCAGCACCCAGCCGGCGCGCGGGAAGTGGCACGTGTAGCCGTCGGGGTACCGCACCAGGTAGTCCTGGTGCTCGGGCTCGGCCTCCCAGAACGGGCCCTCGGGCTCGATCGTCGTCACGGCCTTGGCCGGCCACAGGCCGGAGGCGTCGACGTCGGCGATCGTGTCACGGGCGACCCGCTCCTGCTCAGGGCTGAGCGGGAAGATCGCCGATCGGTAGCTCGTGCCGATGTCGTTGCCCTGGCGGTTCAGGGTCGACGGATCGTGGATCTGGAAGAAGAACGCGAGGATGTCGCGGTACGTGGTCTTCGACGGGTCGAAGACGATCTCCACCGCCTCGGCATGCCCCGGGTGGTTGCGGTAGGTGGCGTGCTCGTTGCTGCCGCCGGTGTAGCCGACGCGCGTGCTGAGCACTCCGGGCTGGCGGCGGATGAGATCCTCCATGCCCCAGAAGCAGCCGCCGGCGAGCACGGCGGTCTCGGCGCCCGGGACGCGGGCGATGGATCCGGTATCGGCGGGTCCGCTGGTCATGATGCGTTCTCCTCTGGGGTCTGCGGGGTGGTCTCGAACAGTCCACGGTACGCGCCGTAGCCCTGCTCCTCGAGCTCGGCGGCGGGGATGAACCGGAGAGATGCCGAGTTCATGCAGTATCTCAGCCCGCCCGCATCGCGCGGGCCGTCATCGAACACGTGGCCGAGGTGGCTGCCGGCTGCGGCCGAGATCGCCTCGGTGCGCACCATGCCGAAGGTGCGGTCGGTCTTGGTGGTGACGGCGTCCGCATCGATCGGCCGAGTGAAGCTCGGCCAGCCCGTCCCACTGTCGAACTTGTCCGTCGACGAGAACAGCGGCTGTCCCGAGACGACGTCGACGTAGACGCCCGGATCATGGTTGTTCCAGTAGGCGTTGCGGAACGGCGGCTCGGTGCCGCCCTCCTGCGTCACCGCGTACTGGTGCGCGGTGAGCGCGTTCAGCGCCTCATCGGTCCTGCGGTAGTCGGTGGGATTCATCGTGATGCTCCTCCTCTGGCGCCGCTGGCTGCGGCGTCATAAGGAAGAACCACGATCGCGGCGGTTTTGGTCCCGCGAAGCTATGCAGCTGCTGTGAGTTCGCGTCCGCGGTTCAGTCGCTCGCGCCGACCGCGTCCCTCGCCGGGCGCCGGCCTGCGAGCAGCACAGCGAATCCGGCCACCACGCACACGGCGGTCAACGCGACGAAGGAGAGCGTGAACGAGGCTCCAGCGGCCAGAGCGCCGATCGCGAGTGCGCCGACGCCGGTGCCGGCGTCGAACGCGACGTTCCACGCGGTGCTGGCGACCCCTCTCGCATGCTCTCCGGCGAGCTCGAACGCCCGAACCAGGGTCACGTTCTGCATGATGCCGAACGACGTGCCCACGAGGACCGCGCCGACGATGAGCAGGATCGGGCCGGCGAGCCCGACGATGCCGGAGATCGCAGCCGCGATGGCGGCGAGCCCCAGCGCCGCGATCGCGAGTCCCGGAAGGATGAAGCGATCTGCGCCGTACCGGTCGGCGAGACCCCCGACGAACCAGCGCGCGAACGTCGCGGCCGCGGTGTAGAGGAACAGGGAAACGACGGTGAGCACCGCATCGGGCACGAACTGCGGCGTGAACGTGGTGATCGCCCCGCCCGCACAGGTGACGGCGGTCAACGCGAGGATGGGCGGTACGAGCCGCACCAGTGCCCGACGGTCCTCGCTCCGGCTCTCGTGCGGCGCCGGGCTCGGTCGTTCTGCGTCCTGGATGTCGGCCGTTGCCACCGCCCGTGCATGCTTCGCGATCGCGGCGCCGGCGGCGATAGCGAACGGGATCCCGACGAGCGGCAGCGCCGCGACCGCCAAGGCGACCGGCAGGCCCGCCTCGTCCGCGATCCACGGTGCGACCGGGGTGAGCACGAGCTGGGCGCCGGCGACCGCGAGCCCGTAGGCGCCGATCGCGCGTCCGCGTCGCTCGGGCGGGAACAGTGTGCCGACCGCAGAGGATCCGCTCACCGTGACGATGCCGAACCCGATCCCGCGCACGGCGGCGAGGACGAGGACCTGCCCCGGCGTCGTCGCGACGATCTCGCCGAGCGCCGGCAGTCCGAGCAGCAGACACGCGAGCGCGAGACTGATCCGCCACCCGATCCAGGACCGCATCCGCTCCACAACGAGCTGGGTGAGGATCGTGGCCGCCATGAGCACTGCGTTGACGAGTCCTGCGAGGAACTCGTCACCTCCGAGTGCGACCATGTGCAGGGGCGCGACCGGCAGCATCACCGCGAATCCCGCGAAGGCGAACGTCGTCATCGCCAGCAGTGCGGGCATGCCGGGCTCGCGCCACGGCGGGCCCGCGGGATTCGCGATCCGCACCGCGTCACCCTGATCCTGAGCGCTCATCACCGCGCCACCCTATCGAGTCCTGCGCCAGTGAGGCTCGCCCGCACCGCCGCGCGACCAATAAAGCCGCGGCAGGCCGAACCGTCCCAGCGGGTCAGCCCGGCGGGTCAACCCAGCGGGTCAGCCGGCCGCGATCCAGGGGCGGGTGAAGCCCAGCACACGTTCGCCGTCGAGGTCGGCGAGCGAGACGCCGACGAACGCGGTCGCCCCCTCCGAGCTCTGCCAGCGGAAGCGATACTCGTCCGACATCACGGCCGCGGCGATCACGGCACCGGCCGATTCTGCGGTCTGCGCATTCGCGAACGCACCCGAAGAGCGCGCGATGTAGGCCGCGAGAAGAGATGCGTAGGGTCCGCCTTCGTCGGACCGGACGACGTTCGCGACAAAAGAGCTGGCGACGGCCGCGGGCTCGATGACACTGACGCGGACGCCGAAGCGCTCGGCGACCACGGCGAGGGACTGCATGAACCCCTCGACCGCGAACTTCGCGCCGCAGTACGCGTCGGCGAACGGTTGCCCGACGGTGCCGCCCACGCTCGTGACGGTGAGGATGCGCCCGCTGCCACGCTCGCGCATGCCCGGCAGCACCAGCTTGGTGAGGTTCACCGGGGCCAGGTAGTTGACGTCGAGCTGGTCCTGCACCTGCTGCATGCTCAGTTGCTCGGCGGTGGCGACGCTGCCCCGGCCGGCGTTGTTCACCAGCACGTGGATCCCGCCGTGTTCGGCCTCGATCTCGGCGACGAGCCTCGCAGCAGCAGCGTGATCCACGACGTCGAGCGCGCGCACCTCGACGTCGACGCCGGCGGCCGCCGCCGCCGCATCCTGCAGCTCCCCGGCGCGGCCCACATCGCGCATCGTCGCCACCACATGCAGCCCCCTGCGCGCGAGTTCGATCGCGGCATGCAGCCCCATGCCAGAGGAGGTTCCTGTGATCAGTGCGACGTCGGTCATGCGAGAACACTATGCCCGTTGCGCCCACGCGGAACACCGGATTGACGCCGTCCGTCCGTGGCCGGCGAGGCTCATTCCCGCTGTGGGGATGCCGCACCTCGCGGGTACCCGCCGGGCAGGCGGTCCGGGATCCCTGGACCCCAGTGCGGAGGCGGCGCCTCGCTCGGGCTGAGCGGGGCGTACTGGCGCCAGGCCGAGACGTAGCGGAAGCCGGCGTACCAGACGGCCAGCGCCACCACGCAGAGCCCGATCAGCACGCCGGCCACGACCGCGACAGCCGTGGGTGCGCCGAGCGTCGTGCACACGCCCCCGACGAACATCCCGGTCACGGTCGCGTTCACGAGCACGCTCAGCATCAACGATGAGCCCAGGATCTGCTCGATTCCGCTGCGATGCCGGAAGAACGAGTAGGTCACCCGCATGCCGAGTTCGTCGTCGTGCGTCGATGCGAGGAAGTAGGCGGCGGCGGCCGGATCCACGTCCGCGTAGCCGGCACGGATCCGGTTCATCGCTGTGACGTACATGAAGTCCTCCTCCGAGACCACGAGCACCCGCATCAGCGTCAGCAGCCCGACGGCGGCGAGGAAGCCGAGGATCACGAGAGCGGCCGCAGGGAACCAGTCCGCGAAGTGCGACGCCTGGCCGAGGAGTCCGATCGTGACCAGCCCCGCGGAGACGAGCGTCAGGTAGATCGTGATCCGGGTGAGCACTTCGCTCTGCGCCGTGCTGCGCGCGGCGAGAAGCCCCCAGTGCTCGGTCGCGAGGATCTGCAGCCGGCGCGCCAGTGCCGCGTCGGCGGCGCCATCGCCGGCATCCGTCGCCATGATCCATGGTCCCACCGCGGCGGGGACGGCGGAAGGGGCGACGACCGCTCCTCACTCGGCTCAGCCCTATCCTGAAGAGACGAGGAGGGGCACATGGTCTCAAGCGGTCACGGCCAGGGCGGTACGCGGCGCGTCACGCTGACCGAGGTGGCCCGCCGCGCCGGCGTGTCGAGATCGGCGGCCTCCTTCGCCCTCAACGGCCGAACGGATCTGCGCATCTCCGAGGAGACGTCGGCGCGCGTCAGGCTCGCGGCCGAAGAGCTCGGCTACAGCCCCAACACCACGGCGAAGACACTCCGCACCGGGAAGTCCGGCACGGTCGCTCTCATCTCGGATTTCATCGGCACGACATCGTTCGCGAATGCGATGGTGCGCGGGGCGCTGCAGACTCTGCGCGCCGCGAACACCCTGCTCTACACCGTCGACACGCAGGGCGACCCGGAGGTCGAGGCCAAACTCCTGCAGAACCTCCTGGACCGGGACGTCGACGGGTTCCTGTACGCATCGATGTTCACCCGGCACGTCGACCTTCCCCCGCTCACCCGGAACGCGCCGCTCGTGTTGCTGAACTGCGTATCCTCCGACGTCGCCGCGGTGATCCCGGACGAGCGCGCTGCGGGTGAGACGGCGGCATCCGTACTTCTCGACGCCGGCCATCGCGACGCGATCTGGTTCGTCGGATCCTTCCCCCCGGGATTCACCGGAGCCGCGGTGTGGAACGGCTGGAGCCCGCTCGCGCTCACCGAGCGGCTGGACGGAATAGAGACGAGGCTGCGCAAGGCCGGGACCGCCCTCGCCGGCACGATGCCGATCGAGACCGATTGGGACGTCGAGAACGGACGTGCGGCCGTGACGCGCACCCTCAGCGCCGGCAGAGTCCCGACCGCGCTGATCTGCGCCAATGACGCCCTCGCCGTCGGCGCCTATCACGCGCTCTCGGATGCAGGGCTGCGGGTTCCGCACGACGTCTCGGTCATCGGCTTCGATGGCAGCCCGTTGACCCAGGCAGTGCTCCCCCGGTTGACATCTGTGGCGCTGCCCTATGAGGAACTCGGCAGGATCGCGGCTGAGATGCTGCTGCAAGATGCTCGGCCCTCTCTTCCTGTCCGCGTGCCGATGCCCCTTGTCCGGGGGGCATCCGTCTCGGCTCCTTCTCGGCTCGGCTGACCTCCTCACGCGCCGCGCTTGATCAAGAATTGACAGGTGCTATACCCGTATAGCACTATGACGTGACGCGGATCTGCGAGGAGCGAGACCGCCGCCCGGCTACGAAGGAGTAATCGCATGTTCACATCAAGATCCGACAGAGGCTCCCTGAGCGCATGGTGGGTCGGATTCGTCTGCGGCATGGCCACATTCGTCGACACCGGCGTGACGACGGGGATCCCGATCGCTCTGGTCCTCTTCCAGGCGCCCGCTCCCGGACAGCCGGGACTCACGCCGAACGACGTGGGCCTGCTCACCGGCATCCTGACGGCAGGCGTCGCGATCGGCTCCCTCCTCGGCGGCCGGCTCGGCGACCGCTGGGGGCGGCGCACGGTCTTCCTGCTGACGATGGCCGTCATCGTGCTCGGCGCCGCCGCACCGCTGCTCGGCCTCGGTCTGCCGATGCTCGTGATCGGCATCGCCCTGATCGGGATCGGCGTGGGCGCCGACCTGCCCGTTGCCCTCGCGACGATCGCCGAAGCGGCTCAGGATCGCAATCGCGGCAAGATCCTGGTCTTCTCCAATCTGCTCGGCGGGTTCGGGATCCTTCTGGCGGTGCTCCTCGCGATCAATTTCGGCGCAGCCGGGCCTCGCGGCGGACTGATCGTCTTCGGCGTCTTCGCGGCGATCGCCCTCGTCGTGCTGGGGCTGCGGCTCACCATCCCCGAGTCGACGGCATGGCTCGTCGCACGGGACGAGCGCCGCGCGGGCGTCCACACGGTGCGCGCCGAGCGCGGACGTCTCCGTGACTTCGGGCGCGCCGCCTACCGCCGCCCGTTCCTGACGCTGGTCGGTTACTACACGCTCGCCGCGATGGCGACGAGCGTGGCCGGCAGCTTCGGCACCTTCGTCGCCGTCAACGTCTCCCACTCCTCGATCGCCGAGTACAACTCCTGGACGATCCTCGCCATGCCCGCCGCCGTCGTCGGCGCGCTGTGGTTCATGGCCGTGGTGGACACCAGGCTGCGGATGTCGTACTACGTGATCGGGGCGATCGGCGTGGTCGCCGCGAACCTGCTTCCGGTCATCCTGAACTTCACCCTCCCGTCGATCATCATCGCCACCGTCGCGACCGTGTTCTTCGGAGCGTTCTGCTTCGAGACGATCATGAAGGTCTGGACGCAGGAGTCGTTCCCGACGATGCTCCGCGCCACCGCGCAGGGCACGATCTACGCGGTCTCCCGGTTCGCCACCGCCGCACTCAATGTCGTGACGCCGACGCTCGTCCTGCTCAACCCGAGCATGCTGTACATCGGGGTGTCGGTGCTCGCAGGAGCCGGGTTCCTCATCGGGTGGCTCGGATTCCGAAGGAACACGCGCAACGAGTTCGACCTCGAGTCCGAGCTCGTCACGTCGGCGGTCAGGACAGAGGCGACGACAGCATGACCCGCCGGCACCAGCAGCCCGTCCAGAAGGAGTCCGCATGACGACGATCGCCCCGTTCCAGACCCAGGTCGACGGAATCACCCTCCGCGGAGCGCAGTATCTGCCGGCGGGTCCTGGCCCGTTCCCCACCGCGATCCTCTTTCACGGCTTCGGGGCATCGCACATGGAGTTCTCGTCGGCGTTCGTCGCGCTCGCGAGGCGCCTCGCAGCCGTCGGAGTCGCTTCCATCGCCTATGACCGCGCAGGCCACGGCGAGAGCGACGGCGAGTTCTACGACACCTCCGTGTCGCTGGACGTCCGCCACGCGCACCAGGCCCTGGCAACGATCGCCGGCCTCGACACGGTCGATTCCGACAACCTCCATCTCGTCGGAATGAGCCTCGGCGCGGTGATCGCCTCGGTCCTGGCCGCAGAGACCGAACTGCCGTTGCGTTCCCTGACGATGTGGTCCACGGCGGCAGTGTTCGCGGACGAGATCCGCGGCGGCACACTGCAGGGCCGGTCGCTCGACGCGCTCGACACCGACGGGTACTTCGACTTCCTCGGCATGCGACTGGGCCCGGCGATGCGTGACGATGCGGTGTCCTTCGATGTCTACGGTCGCGCCTCCGGTTACACCGGGCCCGTGCGCCTGCTCCACGGCGCGGAGGACTTCGTCCCCGTTGCGTACGCAGAGCGCTACCTCGAGATCTACGGCGACCAGGCCGACCTCATCGTCGTGGACGGAGCGGACCACGGCTGGGCACAGGTGCCCCAGCGGGAGATCGTGCTCTCGCGGACGACCGAGTTCATCGAGGCGAACACCCACCGGACGGAGACGAGATGACCAGCGCAGGCCATGGAACGACCGTCTCGCTTCCGAGCGGGACCGTGCGCGTGGAGGGCCACCTCGATCTCATCGAAACCGCGGACGGCGTCCGCCCGGTGCGGATACCTGTGAGCCAGTGGAGCCACTTCCCTCCGGCCGGAGAGATCCTGCGCGCCATGGCGTCGAACGCGAGCGGAGTGCGGCTGCGGGTCCATACGGAAGCCACACGGTTGACGCTCGGCGTCCGCTGCACGCGGATCCGGATCGGCGAGGCCGAACGTCCGGGCGACGTCTTCGTCGCACAGGTCGAGGGGACGACGGTGGCGGTCGCTCAGGCGCCCGATACGCAGACGATGCACATCTCGCCTGCTGCCGACGAAGCCACCGTGATCGCACACAGCGAGACCTCGACCGTCGAGCTCGCGCCCCTTCCCGCCGGGCCGAAGGTCGTGACGGTGTTCCTCCCCCAAGGCATGACCGTCGACCTCGTCGACATCGTCGGGGATTCCCCCGTGCTGCCCGCTCCCCCGAGTGATCGCCCGGTCTGGCTGCATCACGGAAGCTCGATCAGTCATTGCGCGGAGGCCGATCTGCCCACAAGCGTCTGGCCGGTCTTCGCTGCGGAGCTCACCGACCTCGACGTCATCAACCTGGGCTTCGGCGGCCAGTGCATGCTCGACCCGTTCGTCGCGGACGCCATCGCCGCCGCGCCCGCGGACATCATCTCGCTGAAGGTGGGCGTCAACATCGTGGGCGCGCGATCGATGGATCAGCGCACCTTCGCCCCTGCGCTGCACGGCTTCATCGATCGGATCCGGGCCGGTCATCCGAACACCCCGATCGTCCTGTGCTCATCGATCCTGTGGCCTGGCAGCGACGAGATCCCGGGACCCAGCGACGTGGAGTTCTTCGATGACGGAGGCATCCGCTGCTTCACCGCGGGCGACCCCGCCGACATCGGCAGGGGCGCGCTGACTCTTGCGGAGTCCCGCCGGCACATCGAGCATGTCGTCGAGGTCCGTCGCCAAGCGGGCGAGAACATCTCCTACCTGGACGGGCTCACCCTCTACGGCCCGGCAGATGTGGACCGTCACCCTCTTCCCGACTCCCTGCACCCCGACACCGCGCTCTATGAGGAGATCGCCCGACGCTTCGCCCACCGTGTGTTCGGCCAGGAAGGCCTCCACCCGAGAGCAACGCTCGACCGGAAGGCGTGACGACGACCAGGACGCGGCGTCCGTCCCGGGAGGGTGCGGCTCCGGCCGCGCCCTCCTCTTGTGTTGACGCAGCGCGCCCCCAAGCGGCGGCGAAACGACCGCACAGGTCCACATCTCGGTCGACGCCGGCGATCGTCGTCTCAGAGACGGGACGCCGCCTCCGACGGGTCGCACGAGGACAGCACCGCGAGCGACCACGTCGTTCAGGAGACGACGAGAGGCCCGATCCTCACGGATCGAGCCTCTCGTCTTTTGTCGGGCTGACAGGATTTGAACCTGCGACCCCTTGACCCCCAGGTGCCCTGTATGTGCCATTTGCCGCCGTTGACCCAGGGTTTTCCGTTTTCACGGGATGTCAGAGAACCTCGGGAGTTGCCATGTTTGCAGGATGTTGGTCACCTGATTGGTCCACTTCTCGTGGAAGAAGAAGCCCGGCCCGAAGGGGCTGCCGCCGCAGCTGGGCTTCGCGTTCTTCGGCAAGAGTTACGGGGGCTGGACCTCGCCATCGGGGACGCCATTGGCGTCCCCGCCCGGGTCCCGATAGTGCCCCTCCGATGCGGCGCCGATGTCGACGAGGTCGGTGGCGGCGAGATGGAATTGAGCCCATCCCCCGCTCGCACGCCAAACCCATAGGCTGACGCTCTCGTCGACGAAGTGTCGGCCGATCCAGACCTCGTCGAGGGGCCCGGTGCCGGTGAGAGTGCCGCCGAAAAGGTCGTTGTCCAGCCGGCGAACGACATCGAAGTGACTCTGTGCATGGAGCCAGAGGAACACTGCGCGGCGGTCGGCGGTCGCGCGACCGACCTTCTCGACGTCCGACGCATGCGGGCCAGCGAGCTGCTCTGATACAAAATCCGAGATGTAGTCGTCATCTGACGGGCTCCAGGTGAAGCCATCGTCGACGATGAGGAGCGTGCACACACCGGCGGGCAGTGATGCCTCGACGTGTGCGGAGGTAACGCCGACACTAGCCATGCCATGGAGCGTGGCAAACCCCGGCGGACAATGCCCTTGGGGCGTGAAAGCATGCTGCTGCCAGCTGTCACTCCACACCGCGTGCTCGTTCCGACTCTCGAGATCGGTGAGCCACGCCCCCAGCAACTGCTTCGTCTTTCGCGCGTTCCCGCTCGCCTGTACGGTGATCACCCATCCCTGATCAAGCCCATCGATGTTCCACGCCGCGTCCGGGAAGTGCTGCGACCACCCAGCGGAGTCGCCGACAACGGCACCGTCGGCGATCGTGGAGACCTCCACCGCAACAGTCGTCAAACCATCGGTGAGATCGAAGTCGTGCGTCCCCGGGGCTGCACCCTTGACATCCCTCGGCACGACCATCCAGTCCGCGCCATACACAGCCCGCATTGACTGCGCGGCGCGCACTTCTCGATCGTCCAGATCCGTGTTCCCTTTAGCCATACCGAACGCTAGCAGCGGGCAAGGGTTCGGCCCGCTCCGGGGGTTGGCGTCCTTGCTCGACACCGGCAGGTTCCAGAATGGGTACATGTATCAGCGCAAGAATCCGATCTCGGGGTATGAGACTCGGTATGACGAACGGTTGGAGCGGGCGAAGGAAGCCGCGCGCAACGTCGGGAACGATGCGCTGCTGAGTGTCGAGCTCGGGCAACTCGTGGACACCATCGTCGAGCGGCATGCTGCCGGCTTCGTCGAGCCGGTGTGGGACTCGTTCGCGTTCAAGACACACGAGTACCCCGACGATTCCAATCCCGACGCGGCCCCAGTTCTGCGAATCACCGCAGAGATGAGAGTGCTCGGGGCCGCGCAGGCCCTGAAGGGTGTCTCGCACGGTGGACACGGCACGGGGGCTTCAGACTGGGACGAGTCTTCGGTCGGGGAATGGTGGATGGAGATCCACCTCGAGCTCGCCGGTAACGTCAAGGACGCTGCCACGTTGAGTACCGAGATCGCGAGCTTTCGGGACGCGTGGTTCAATGCGCTCGGGCAGGCGATAGCAGACTCGCAAGCGGACCTAGAGGCGCACCGTGCTGCCGTTCGCGCGGCTGTCGGCGAGATTCTGGCACCCCGGTTGTACAGGTACCGGGCACTTCATTCGGTGAGCCAGGCGCTGGCAATCCCCCTCAATCGCGTGGATGGATCCCTTGCCGTTGACATCCCGATGCATCCCCGCGCCCTCACGATGAGCCGGATTGAGGTCTTGGCACGAGACGAGGGCAGCAGGCATGGGCTCGCCGAGAGTGTCGCCGATGCACTGATCGCCCAGATCGCGGCGTTCGGCAACGCTCTGGAACGGCTGCCCGCCACTGCGAACAAGTTGGCGGGCGCTGACGAGGAGTCCATCCGGGACGTGCTGTTATTCGTTCTCAATGCGAATTGGGCGGGGCAGGTGACCGGGGAGACGTTCGTCGGTGCTGGCAAGACGGACATCCACATGACGTGGGATGGCCGAGAAGCGTTCATCGGGGAGTGCAAGTTCTGGGCCGGCCGCAGCCAGTTCGCGAAGGCACTGAGTCAGCTCCTCGATCGCTACACGGTGTGGCGTGCCACCCGGGTCGCGTTGGTGCTGTTCATCCGAGACCGCGTGGACATCTCTGCCACGATCGTGAAGGCGTGGACGACGATCACCAGCCACGAGCGGTTCGTCGCTGAAGTGAGCTCGGGCGCGGGCGAACTGCGGGCCGCGCACATGGCTGCGCAGCACGACCGTGCGCAGCTGGTCCACCTCACTCTCGTCCCCGTCGTGATACCCGGCGAGAGCGAAGCCACCGTCCACGACCACGATTGATCTCATCTCGCTCACCACGAACGGATGCAAGGAGCAGTCACGAATGCGCTCCGTCAGTCACATTGCCGGGCTCGCGGGCTGTTGGTCGCGTGATTGCTTTCACTTCCGGGGCTTCCGAGGGCCTACAGTTACCGGCCGGCGAGCACCGCGACGCGCGCATGGAACTCGTCCACGGAGTGAGCCGTGATGTTGTTCAACTGCCACGCCTCTTGTGCGGCCTCGAAGATGTCAGAGCGCCACTGCCGTTCGCGGTCGGAGGTCGGCGGGTCGTAGACGACGTCGATAGGGGCGTCCGCTGGCAGCGTCGCGGTACGCGAACCGCTGATTTGCAAGTTCGCTCCATCGGTGCGCAGCCGGCTCACCAGGTAGTTCCAGGACTGGATCTCACGATCGAGCGGTTCAAGCGACGCGACGTTGAACGCCCACACATTGGTCAAAGTGTTGGTCTGCCGATCGGAGCGCAAGAGGTCGAAGCTCCCCCGTTGCTTCCCGATCCGCACCTTCGGCTGAACAAACAAGTCCTGGCCGATCGCCAGACCGCCTTCGAAAACGAGAGCGTCTCGCACGTCCGCGCGGAGGGATTGCCGTGTCAGGCCCCTGCGTCTGCGGATGGGCTCGCGCTCCACGAGGTGCGGGAAAAGCATCTCCACCCCTGCACGTGCCGACTCGACATCGATGGGGGCAGGCTCGGAGAACTGGACGGAGTTGGCTTGACGAGAGCGCAGTTGCGCGATCCAGCCGCTACTGACCGACTGCTCGCCGAACCCTACGCTGCCATGGTGCTCGACGGTACGGCGGAACCACGTGATCCAGTTGGTGAGTTCGCGCAGGTCGGAACTGAGGTTGCCGTGATTTCGGACGTACCGCGGGTCGAAGCCGACAGCCCAGTCGCCGCCGTCTCGGCCGCAGACGAGACCGACGTTGGTGAACTCGCCCCGTGCGATGTTCGGGACGAATCGAATGATCCAGTACTGGTAGCTCACGAGGCACCTCCCTAGGAGTGTCGGCTCTGGTTAGCGGCAACGCGCAGTCGCTCGGCCACGCCCTCTGTGCGTAGGAACAGTATGGACGCCAGCTCCGACAGTTCCTGCGGTGTGGTCTCCCACTCTAACGGAACGCTCCTGGCGACAGCCTGGATCATCGCCAGGCTGAGACCGTCGATCCGGTCGGCCGCTTCACGCAGTCCGCTCGCGGACGCAACGCCCGGGTCCAGGTCGAACTGCCACGGCGTCGTGGCGATCTTCTTCAAGGCGTCGATCGTCCAGTCGGACTCGCCAGCGAGCCAAAAGCCATGGTCGAACGACCAGATGCTGTACTCCTCTGTGGTCTGGTGCAGCCACTGCGGGTCGTCGCCCATGCAGAGGTCCCATAAGGCGAGAATGTGAGCCTGTCGGCGCCGGTTGTCGTCCAGCCGCGAATAGGTGCCCCATTCCTCGGCGACGACCACGTCCTCGACGTTCAACGAGCCATGCCCGGTACCCCCGCGCAGACGATGCCCCTCTGCATACTCCCAGTTGAAGGCTCCCGGGATCTCGATGAGCGAGTTGGCAGGAACTGGAGCCCCGATGAGTCTCCCGATGCCGTAGGCGACCGCTTCAGCGACCAGTGTCCGGGAGCCTTGCGGGTTGCTCGGCGGCTTGACCCAGTATTGCTGGCCGTCCGATGCCAATCCGAGAAACGCCGCTGACCCGGAGGTCCCACGCCGTAGCGGCGCGACCAAAGCCACCTTTGGTGGTGGGGAGAACTCGGGAAGGGTCACATTCGGAGCATATAGAGGGGCGCTGGCATCTCGTGGTAGGCATGCATGTCAGAGCCCAAGTATCATCTTGGCCACCTGATTTGCCCCCTCGACGGGGTTCCCGGCGCTGATCGGACCATTAGCGGAGAGGTTCACCCGAAATCTCACCGAATCGTCCGCGACGTGTCGAAACGCGGCAACGTCGTGACGACGCAGGACACCGATCGCAGTGTCATCCATGTCGTAGGCGCGGAAGAAGGTCGTAAGAAACGGGATCGAGTACGTCGGATCGGCTGCTTGCGTGGTGTGGTTGTAACCGATCCACGAGCTCGCGCCATACTCGGCAACGTGGGCGATGAAACGCTCGATAACCGGAGACGATGCTCCGGTATCGGCCATGCGCATGGTGATGCGCTCAACGAGGCTGGGGACTGTGAAGCTGTTGCTCGCGTCGCTCTCGGCTCGCTGGAGACCGATGCTCAGCAGGAACAGTCGGTGTTCGTCGCCTTCCTCGTCGCGTTCGACCTGATGCACGCCCTCAACGAGGTGTGATGAAGCGTTGCCTGTCGTGGTCTTGACCTCGATCCCCGTGCCGCCAAGGACGAAGTCGCGTGAGGATCGCTGCCAGCCGCGCCAACCAGCGATGATCTCTGCCACGCGAGCGTCATCGGCTCGGCGGCATAGCGCCTCCAAGAGAAGCAGCTCGCCTGCAAGTCCGAGGAGCGCCTGGCTTGAGATCGTGAGGTTCTTGATGGCGAGCTCGATGATCGGCTCGGTGAGGGCGAACGCACGCGGGAGATCGCTATCTGCTCGTTCCGCAGGAGTTCGATGCAGATGAACGCCGCTACCTGGTCGAAGTGCGTTAGTGCGGGGAAGACCAGGCGCGTGGCTTCGAATGTCGTCCCGTCGTCCTTGTAGATCGTTCGATGCTCGGAAGCGTCCTTGACGGTTCTGGAGACCGGCACGAGCTCGGCGCCGCGAAGGAGGAGTTCCACCTTGCCCTCGGTGTCACGAGCCACCCCGATGATCTCGGCCAGGGTGATCCATTCGACGTTCCGTGACCCGGCCTCCGGGGACACCGGGATGCGTTCGATCCGCTGCCGCGCATCTTCGTAATTGGTCATCGCGTCTTCCTCACACTGCGATCAGCGAGCCGGCTCGCGTCGCGGCGAACTGCTCCGGACCGCCAGCGGGGATGCACACTCCGACAGCGACTGCAGGATGCGGTTGGCCCGGCCGCTTGTTGACGTAGAAGAGAATCTGCCCGTGCGACCCTTGTGGGCGCCAGGATATCGTCCCAGCCGTTGCGGGAAGGGCTTCGCCGCGATGGTAGTAGTCGAAGAACTCGTCGCCGCGGTAGTCGAGTGGGCCCGCGTTCGGGTCGTTCGTGCCCCAGGTCGTATCAAGGTTCCCCTGAGCGTTCAGGCCTTTCTGGGTGGCACGGATGCTGAAGCCGAGACCGGAGAGCGGTCCTTCGGTGATTCTGTCGCCGTCACCGTATCGGATACCAACAGAGAACCGGGGCTGATGCAGCGTCTTGGCACGCAGGTCGGCCATCGCCCATCGGCCGGACGGGACTCCTGTGACGAAAAGGCCTCTGACGGCACGGGTGAGGCACGCCTCCCACAAGCGGAGGTACGCGGCGATGGCATACGGGCATTCGAAGCGGGCGTCCGAGGGTGTCCCGTCGATGGGGCTTGGGGCGTTGTAGAACTGCGTCCCAGCGGGCAGCGGCAGGGTTGCGTCCACGCGGGTCTGGACTTGCTGCCACAACTCTGCCAGGCGGCTTTCGTCGCCAGGGGCATAGGAGTCAAACGAGAGGCCGTCGAGCAGGTCGGCAGCATCTGAGAGCGACAATGTGCCGTCAAGCGCACGTCCGCGCACGGTGCGCCCGACCGACACGTCAGAGGAGGGGCCGGAGAAGACCTCAGCGACAAGCTGAGCGTTCGGATCGGGCTGCTGACCGTCGTTGATCAGCGTGATGAACGGCTTTGCGCTCGGACACAGCGGCACGCGGCCGATACTGGCGATCTTTCCGGTGGCCAGAAAACCCATGCCATGCAGGACGACCGGGGAAGGCGCGGCGCCAGCCATCTTCGCCGCGATGCCTTCACGGAGCGCCTCGTCGACATCGTGGTAGGCGCCGAACAGGTCGATCTGCTGCCGTGTGGCGAACATGCGGCACAACTCGATGTACTCTCCGCGGTAGCCGAACCATCGCTGCATCTGCATCTGGGTGTCGGCCACGGGGTTAGCCGAGCTGCGTCGGAAAAGCGCCGTTGTCATCCCCTCCAGTGTCAGCCCGCGCGCCATCACGTTGCCGGAGACGAAGATCGTCGAGAGGTCCGGGGCCGCGCGCCAACGCCGGGTGGTCTCGTCGAAGACTGGCCTGTACTCGGGCCGGTCGTCCGCGCTGGGGTCGCTGTTGACGACGGACACGCGCGTGCCCGGGATGACCTCGGTCTCCAGGATGTGGAACACGGTCGGCCAGTCGGGGATGGGTCGAGGGTTCATCACGTTGAACTCGGTAGCGATCGCGCTCGACGATGATCGGTAGCGGTCGATCCATGCCTCCCAGAGGGGCTCCTCACCGCGCATCTTCACAATGAGGCTGTGCGGGAGGAGTGCATTGCCGGACTCGATCAGACTGCGCGCCGTGGTGCGGTCTGGCACGCCAGCCCAAATGAGCACATCCTCCGCGGCTGCGAAGTGAGCGCCGATGTCTGCGGAGGGGTGGAGCAGCATCGAGTGGGTGGGCGGCGAAGCCACTTTCACATCATCTCTCCGGGGGAAGTCGGCGCCTCTGATCGAGTGTGGCCCCATCATTATGGGGCCAGTAGTCGAGGCCCAGTGCAACCTGATCGCACCGGCGACAAGGAAGGCGCGGATGGAATCTGCGAGATCGTCGTCGGCTCGTTCCGATAGCTCACGACAGAGGCCGGCCCCGGCGCCGCGGTCGTAGTAGACCTCGCCGCCCGTGTAGTAGTTGTCGACGCCGTTCGGTTCTGGGTATGTCGACGAGCGCGGGGCGTCCAGGTCGCCGAGGTCTGCGGGCTGGCCGACATCGAGCGGCGTCCGAAGCGAGATCACGAAGTCTCGCGGGGCGAGCGGATTGTGGTCCTCTTGCAGCAGGTTCGCCTGCGGGGTCGCCGTGTACCCGACGTAGGTGGCGAAGAAGTTGTCCGGCGCTCCGCTCGATCGCGGCTCCCATAGGTCGGCGATCGCGCGGGGAATCTGTTTGAGGGCAGGCGAAAGGGGTCCTTGGGATTGCTCTACGACGGCGTCGAGCACAGAGCCGTCATCCGCTTCATCGTCGAGGACGAGCATGTGCACGGCACGGTCTAGTCGCGCGACCTCGCCGAACACGCTCTGACGCAGCTCGCGTCCGAGCGCGTAGAGATGATCGGTCTGCTTCATCGCGACGACGATCATCGGCTGTCTCTGCGACAGCTTGCGTCTCACCTGCGCGGAAGGGAGTCGATAGGTGCTGTTCAGTGTCGCGGGCGCCCCGGAAAGCACGACTCCCGGAGGCGGACAGAGCAGCCGCCGGCGCGCTTTCGCGACTCCGTCCTCCCCCGCATCGAGCTGTTCGACCATGCGTTCGTAGGTTTGACGCCACAGCGACAGGCGTGTCCCCGCAAGGATCACCACGATGTCGATACCTTGGTCGAGCGCCAGCGCGGTCACGCCGAACATCGAGGCTGTCTTGCCGGACTGCACTGAGCCCATGACCAGCCCCGTACGCGTCCGGCTCTCGGGCCACGTTGCGGCGTCCGGCGGCTCCGCACCGAGCATTCCTCGCTCGACGATGTAGGCGCAATCGGTCTGAAGCACTCCTCGCGCGGTCGAGGTCATCTGCCCAAGCTCGTCAGAGTACCGGCTCCACCATGTCTCTTCCGCGCCAGACGGCGCATCGAAGTGCACCCGTTCCACGTTGATCGGTCACGCACCCTTCGGTGGGATACGCGATGCGAGCAATGACTCAACGCCTGATGAGCCGAACCGTGCACGGATCGCTTCGGAGGCTGACTCGATGTCTATCCCGAGCTTCTCAACAACGCCGGCGGCGATGCGAGCGATGAAGTCCCACTGGGTGCGGGTCTGAGTCTTCTCGGGACGCGTCCACTCGTTCAGCGCCGCTTGCCGGATCGTCGCGGCGTTGGTCTCGAGACGTTCCTCGATATCTTCCGGCGCACCGGCGGTGGCAATCGCGACGCCGACGAGCGACCCGACCAACTGCAAGTCCTGCCATCGGCTGCTTTTCCCATCGCCGCGAAACTTGTCCGGCCAGAGCTCGTCGTAAGCCGCGTGCAGACTGGTAGCCGTCGTCACGAGTCCGAAAAGGTCGGAGAGACGAGAGGAGGCCCGCAACGCATGTGAGCCGTCGTCCTGCACGCGCTTGAGGAGGTCGTCAGTGTGGCGTGCGGTAGAGGGAAGAAGCTTGCCTCCCGAGTCGTTCACGAGCGTCGCGATTATCCATCCGAGCACCTTCGTTCGACGGTAGCGAGCCTCACCGAACCCGTAGTCTGCCAGCGTTTTGCCGAGCTCACCGACGCCCGGAACGTCGAGGAGCGACGGGGCGATCTCTGCGATGTTGGCACGGCTGCTGGCGTCACCAGCCGCGACGAGGATCGCGCGCGTCAGTTCAACATCATGGAACACTGCGTTGCGGATCTCCTCGGCGTTCAGGTGCATGCCTTGTTTGTTGTAGAGGTTGAAGACCTCGTGAATCTGCCGCTGACTCGCCTTCGTGTACTCGATAACGGGCACCTTGTAGTCGGGGGCGCCTTCGAAGAGTTCCTCGACAGTCACCTCCTGGTCGGCGACGTGGATGGTGTGTCCCTTGATCTGGGTGTAGTACTTCCCGCGTAGAGGCTCCAAGTCTTTGCCGACGAGCACCCCGTTCTTGTCGTTTCGCAGCCGGAATGGGAAGTAGTAGTCGTCTTCAAGCTTTGCCGTGAGCGGTTCGCCCATATACCTCTTCCAGGCCAAGCGGAATTTGGGGTAGTCGTTCTCGAACTTGTCGCGAAACCCGGCTTCAGGCTTCGCCTTGTCAGCCTCAACGACCCTCGCGAGCGCTTCGGGATGCTTGCCCACAAAGCGCAGAATCGCGGTCAGGCGCTGCTTGCCGTCCACAACATCATCGGGAGCAGCGCCGCCCTTCCGAAGCAGGATGATCGAAGGCAGGGGAATCCCGCGGAGGATCGACTCGATCAGCTTCTGTCGATCCCCCGTGCGCCACACGTCCCCTCGCTGGTAGGAAGGCGTGAGGTTCAGCTTCTTCTTCGTCAGTTGGAAGATGTGCCACACGTCGGCCTTGGCCGTGACGGGCTCCGGGGAGATGGCTTCCTCGTCACCCCCCTCGGCTTCCCAGCGATCTGCCCAGGAGGCGGTAGCGGACGATTGAGTAACACCGTCGGAGTTGAGCTCTGCTATGAACTCGTCCTTGAGTCGGGTCGCTGCCTCGGCTCGCGCAGCGAGGCGCTCCAACGCCTCGCTGGTCAGCCGCGTGGCCCCGCCGGCCTCCTCGATCCCTTGAGCCGGCGGGACAAAGCTGAGGTTGGCTGCGAGGCTGAGGACGAACGCCGCGAGGTCGGCATCGGAAAGATCGTCATCGAAGTGCAGCCACCCTTGCACGTCGGCCAATCGCGATATCCAGGCGTCGGACCCGAAGTCCACGTCGGCAGATGAGAAGCTGGCGCAAGCCTGCACTCCTTCCGGGGTGTCGGTCACGTCCGACAGCTCCGCAAGTGCTTCCGCGATGCGATCCTGCGCCTGCACGCGCGGGCTCTCCTCGGGTCCGTCCTCGGCGGCCTCTGCGACGTTCAGACTCATTCGTGGCGCTTCCTTCTCAATGCTGTCTGGAACTGCCGTTAGGCAGCCTCACGAGCGACGGTGATTCCGGGCCTTGTGATGTCAGATGGTGTCTCGCGCGAGGTCAGCGCCTTGAGGAGCGGCTCTGCGATCTTGCGGACGACCTTCGCGTTGACGGCGTTGCCGAGCGCTTTGTACGCAGCAACGTCGCTTGCAGGAAGGGTGATGCCGCCGAGGCTCTGCAACCTCGCGCATTCTGCCGGGGTCATGTAGCGCCGAGCGCCGGTGCCGGAGATCTTCGCTCCTAAGATCGGTACTTGCGTCTGCGTCATCGCGATCAGAGCCGGCGCGGTCGTGGGCCGCTTCACACGGACGCCGGAAGCTCGGACCTGTATGACGTACTCGTCGATGTCCCGCACGCCGCCCTGCGCGTTCCATTCGAACTTCTGGAAGCTGGACGGGAACTCCCATGGCCGCCACTCATCAAGCCACGGGTCGATCCATCTGCGGTTGTCCGAGTAGAACCCACGATTCTGCCGAATGAAGGCCCGCTTCCAGCCAGGAAACTCAACGTCCCCGTCACGCCGGGAGTGGCTTGGTATCAGCAGCTTCTGCCCGGCAATGTTCAGTCCTTCGAGCGGGAATCCGAACGATCCCGTGAACTCATCGAGCTTTCCTGGTCGCCGCAGGGACCACGCCCGCGGCGGTGTCATCTCCTCATAGGGGTAACTCGCGCGGAACTCCATCGACCAGATCGGGAAGGATGGGAGCTTGATGTCCTTCGGCGCACGAAGCAGGAAGTCCCGCCACATGTCGATCGCGTCCTGCGTCCTCTCGGGCACCTCGCGAACGGGCGGCGCCTCGGGGTCAAGAGCGGTGGCAATGGTGGTCTCTTCCTTGCTCTCGTCTGGCCACTCGAACCCGATTAGCCCGCCCTCGGAGATCAGTGCTCCGACAAAGTACGCCCGCTCGCGCACCTGCGGGATGCCGAACTGGTGTGGCGACAACCGCCGGATGTCGACCTCGTATCCAAGATCGACGAGCATCTTAATGATGGTCGCCTTCGTCTCACCACCATCGTGGCTGAGGATATTCGGGACGTTCTCCAGAATGAAGCGACCTGGCCTCTTCACGCGCAGGATATCGTGCACCTTGAAGAACAAATGACCTTGCAGAGTGTGCTCGAAGCCCTGCTGCTTACCTGACTTGGAGAACGGCTGGCATGGGAAACCTGCGGTGAGAACCTCATGGTCGGGAACGTGCTCGGCGATCACCTCATCCGTGTCCAGCTCGTTCACGTCCGACCACGGCGCAATGCCGAAATTGGTCTCGTAGAGAGCGTTCAGTCCCGACTCCCACTCCGCAGCGAACACGCCCTCGCCCCCGAGCCCCCGTAGTGCCACGTGAAAACCACCGAGCCCAGCGAACAGGTCGACGAATCGGAAGGTGGGAGGCTGGCCTGCCATGGGTGGGCGTTCTCCTTCAGATTCCAAGATCTAGTTCAGTTCTGCATCCAGCTGAGTGGCGCCAAGTCACATAGCAGGAGGGCGTGGTTCACCGCTGACACCACGGTGGGTTCTCAACAACAATAGAAGGAGCGGCCGACATAACGAGTGTCCCGCGTCGGCGCGCCGACTCGCCCTCGTGTGAAGAGCAGATCCGTTGTCCTGCGGAGGTTCCGCTCCGGACGAGCGCTCACTCGATAGCGCAGCCCAGCCCCGTGCACGAGCCTGCGCACGGCCAACTCGGCCGTGGTGTCGCGCCCGCGGTTTCCCTGCATGGTCTTGCGGTTGGCCTCACTGGACGCCCACGATTCGTACACGACCCCACGGTACGCAGAGGTGTGAAGCACCAGGCGGGCGGCGGGACCGAGGCACTTATGTGAGCGTGGCGAGCACGGCTTCAAGTGCAGCGATCCCGTGCCCCGCTCTCGTCCCGTGTCGCTTCGCGAGGCCGGTCGCCTCGATCATGTGCGCCCAGCGGCGTTCGGTGATCACCACGTCACAGTATGGAGCGGCTACGGAGAGGGCCGAGACGTCCGTCCAGTCGTGCTGCTCCCAAGGATGAGTCAGGTCGCGGTGCTTCCGGTAGCGCAGTGTCGCCCACGTGAACGCGGACGGCAACGCTGCGATAAACGCATGCACCGACTCGGGCCCCGTCCTGCCGAGGAGGCCCGAGGAGAAGAACAGGTTCGGGTCGACATCCAGCTCCGCCGCGATCTCGTTGATCTCGTCCGTCAAGGACTTGAGCTCGTCGGCGACAAGAAAGTCCCACAACTGTGCAGGAGTGCCAGGTTCACGGATGATGCTCTCGCGGAGCCTCAACTCGTCTTGCATGTGCTGTGTCCCGTGTCGGTGCTCGGGGGTTCGCTCTACTCCTTCGCTTGCGAGGATGGCCTGTGTGCCCACGAGCTGGAGCCACTCCCAGGCGGGTCCGCTTCGCTCCAACGCCTCCCAGTTGTCAGGTGGCGCGACTGTCGACCCCTCGCTCACTACGTTGTCGGCCGACGCGAGCGACTCCACGAAACGAAACCGACCATGTGGAGAGCCGAACGCGTGACCAGCGCCATGACCAAGCAGGTCGGTCGTCGAAGGGAACGAGCCCGGCGCACCCGCAAGCTGCGTCACCAGCGCTCGCACCTCCCGACGGCGGACAAGATAGGGCGACGGAATCGTTGCGTACCCTGTCAGGTCTCTTATCAGGGCGCCGACCTGCTCCCGTGACCGCTGATCGCGTCGATGCCAGAGCTCCAGATAGTGCGCGACAGCGAGAGGAACCACCGCTTGACCGCGCGAGACGGCCGCCTCGAGGGCAGAGCGTGCCGCGATCCACCTCTGGTCGCCCTGAGAGTTGCCTCGCGCCATCGACACCCACACGTTCATGTCCAGGTAGACGACGACGGGTGTTTCCTGTCGATGCTCCATGCCCAATCATCTGCGTAGAGATGGATGATCGAGGTGACGACGCGCATGTCGCCGCAGCCCGGACTCCTCTCGCCTGTCAAGAAGGAACGCCGACTGGCGCTAACACGCGTACTGCGACATCCGGAAGACGTGCCGCTCCCTGAGAAGGAAGGGCCGCCCGGTCACTGTCCCGCCGAGTGCGTTGGTTCGCTCGAAGCGCCGCGCACTGGAAGGAACGAGCCGTCCCACTGGGGTTCGAACGGATGGGTGAGATACGGCGAGGCCTCCTGCGACGAACCGATCAAGCACCAGAGCGCACCACGGAGCCTCCACGTCGTTCGTATGAGGTCGAAGACCAAGCCGACCATCTCGTCGGCGGACACCGGCTCGGGGTCTGGCAGAGGCTCGCCGATCTCGCGCTTGGGGCGCCATAGCTTGGATCGCTCCCAGCGTTGCTCTGATACGAGACTGAGTCGGAGTGCGTCGTGTACAAAACGATTTCGTCGTTCGTAGTGCCCGGCTGCCTCGTGGATCGCATCCATCGCGAGCGACCGGGTCCGATCGCTGAATCGGGCGCACCGCGCAGCGTGCTCAGCGCATTCGGCGATGAGCACTTGGAACTGTTGGGGTGTGTGAAGGGCATCTTCCAGGTCTGAACCGCCGCTCAGCCTCACGTGGAGGTATCGCGTGACAGCCTCCATGCTCAAAGCCGCTGCAAGAATCCGTCCGCGCAGGTACGTTATCTGGTCAGCCATCGGCAGCGCGCGCACCACGTCAAGGTCCATGCCGTCATGATGACAGGCGGTGCGCGGGAATCGCATCTACAGTTGTGCGACCCGTGACGCGGGAGCCCCACGACGTGTACGCGCTGCGAATCAGAACTGCGAAGCGTTGATTCCCAGCATCTCAGATTGCGACTGCGTCTGCACGGCGGCGGGCGACGGTCTCCTGGGAGAAGGACGACAGTGATCGGGCCGTTGAAGGCCAGCTTGATCGAGTTCCACCCGCACAGCAGCACTACCAGGTTGGCCATCCGGGGCCGCCGGCTTCGATGGTCGTCACGCACCAGTAGGCGGCGAGCAGGTACGGGACCGGAGGAGCATCGCTCGTCGACTTGCGGCCATTCATTCCGTAACTAAGGGTTGGACGGACCCCCTGCCAGCTCTTACTACCTGAACACCGATCCAGTTCGGACGTCCCGAGCACGGTCACGTACGAATTCGACGATGACCACCATGCCGCTGGGTGGCGCGTTCGACGGTGGCTTCGTCGATGCGCACCGTGGCAAGGCGGAGAAGGCTGACCGGTCCGTTCACGATGAACGCTGCCGCGACCAGGAGGCACCAGAGCACAACAAGGTTGAGCCAACCCGGACCACCGTCCGCGACAATCTCCACGCAGGTGCTTGCGACGAACAGGTACGGCACCGCGATGAGCATCGCGGGAATGCCCCACTTCAGCCTGTCGCGGCGTCGGAGGCGTGCGAGTAGTCGAAGACTCGGGATGAAGTGCTGCATGACGTAGAAGGCGCGGGCGACCGCGCCGAGGATTAGGCGGATCATGGGGTGTCGTTCCTCTCTCAAGCGCATTGCTACTTGGACGGCACTTGGAGAGTTGCCCGGAGGCCTGCCCGAACGGGCTACAGAGTATGCGACGATCTGCCGTCTCATTCCAATGTACGCCGGGACGAGTGGATGGGAAACCCTACAGCGATCGGCCCGCTGGCATCCCGGCAGGCTCGACTCCTTGCTGTTGCAGCGATGTGGTCGTGTCGGCGAGATCGCGTGCGCGCCGGATCGCCTGGCGAGCTCGAGCCTGGTCGATTCTCCGCGCCGTATTGTCCGTGGTCGGCCCGAGCGCCTCGGCAGCGGTAACCCCGTAGCGGTCGCGATATGCGGCGACCACGCGGACATATCGCATCCAAGCACGTCTTTGCGTGGCGTTCGCCGGGCACTCCCCCAACTCTTCTATCCAGGATGTGCCGTTGGCGATCGCATCGTCCGCGAGCGCCGCGGCTCTCTTGACGATGAGGTGGTGTCTGTCGGTGAGGGCACGTCGCATGCCAGGATCGGTGACGCCGACGGCGGCTGGGATGAGACCGGCGATGAGTCGCGCCGGCGCGGGCTGGCGGCCGGTATCCGCGGGCTGTGCTGCCGCGCGTTCCAGGCGATGGTGCAGGACGGACGCGATGTCGGCCGAATCCTCGATGCTCCGCGCCCGGATCAGGCGTGGAAGCAAACTCTCGACGTCGTAGTTGTTGGCCTCGGCGCGGCGGAACTCGGCCATGAGCGCGCCGAGCACGTCCGAGTCGATGACCTGCTGGATCTGCTCCTCGGTGAGTCCGGATGTCTGGATGAGGGTGATCCATCTGTCGCGTTGGGCTTCGGTGGCGATGGTCTCGTATTCGGCGGCGAGCTGCGCGATGCTTCCCCACCGTTCCTGCTCCGCGGTGATCGTCTCGTGGGCGGACAGTTCGGCTCCGGAGTGTTGGATGACGCCGAACAGCACTGCTCGTGCTGCCGCGGTCGGGTCTGCTGTCTCGGGTGGATGGTCGTGTGCCTCGTCTGGTCTGTCGGTGGCGACATACGCGTGGTTCTGGTCACGGCCACGGGTCATCGAGACGTACAGGTTCTCCCGGGTCATGGACGTATCCACGAGCACGTGCGAGGTATCGACCGTGATGCCTTGCGCCCGATAGGCGGTGATCGCGTACCCCAGGTCGAGGTGTTCCGCGACGTACGCCGCCGGGAGAACGACACGACCGACCCGGTGATCGAGCGGGCGGAGGATCGCGGATCCGTCAGCCTGGATCTTCGTGATCTGCCACCGGTCGCCGTTGCGCACCCAGCGACGCCCCGTGCCGAGGCGCCGGTCATTACGCCGGGTGATGACCGTGTCGCCGGCGGCTGCGCTGGCACCTTCGCGGAGTCGGACCTCCCCCTCTTCCGGTGTGACGGTGCCGGCGAGGATCAGGTCGGTTTGGGCCCGGAGGTTGAGGGCAGCGACCGATTCGGTGGAGCCGGTCACGAGGATCGAAGCCCGCCCGGCCATCGTGTCCGCACGCCATCCGTCATACGCCGCTGTGATCATCGCCTCGGTGGTGCCACTGGTGACTCGCTCGTGTTCGAGGTAGGCGTCGATGACGTCGGTGTCGCCGAGACGGAGCTGCAGAGACGCGGTCCTCTCCCAGGCGTTCGTGAACCGGTGCACATCGACCAGCTGCGGTGCATCGTCACGGTCACGAACGAGAAGCCCGAATGCGCCCGAGGCCTCGACCGCCTGGAGCTGTGAGTAGTCACCGACCAGGAGCACCTTCGCCCCGACGTCGGCGGCCACCTGCGTGATGCGGTCGAGCGCGAGCGTGCCCGCGAGGCTCGCCTCGTCCACGATCACAAGTTGGCCAGGCCGGAACGTCGCCCCGGTGGAGAGGTGGTCGGTCCACCATTTCGCGGTGTTCTCCGTAGCGATGCCGAGGTCATCGGCGAGGACTTGCGCGGCGACCGCGGACGGTGCCAGGCCCAGGACCGAGCCCCGGCCGTGCTCGGCCTCCCACGCGCGGCGAAGCGCGAACATCGCCGATGTCTTCCCCGCGCCAGCCGGGCCGACGAGCACGTCGACCTGACGGCCGGCCGCGGCGATCGCCGCGAGGGCCTGCACCTGATCCGGAGCCAGCATCCGCCCTTGACGATCGGGGCGAGTCGCGATCCGTTCGACGATCTCTAGCGGGACGGTTGGCCCGCTGGTTACGTGTGTGCGGTCAAGGAGTCGGGATTCGGCCTCGAGCAGTGCTTCCGAGGAGAAGAGCGTCGAGTGCTTCGGCCGAAACGCACTCGACCCGTCCGACCGTTGGAACAAGACCGGGACCGACGCAAGCTCCGGTGGGGTGAGACGGAGGGATGCCTGTTCGGCGGCATCGACGACCAGCCCGGTCACAGCTTCGCGATCCTGCATGGACGCGAACCGGTATCCCATGAGTTGCCGGGACGCTTCGGCCACGAGGTTCCACCGGTGCCACGTCGTGCGCTTCTCACCGACTGTCTCCATCACCGCTGCACCGATCCCACGGATGAGATCCAGTGGGATGTCGTCCGCGCGCAGAAGCCGTTGCCTGGCATCCGGGGTGATCGACCGCACCCACTCCCCCACGTCCCGGCCGAGAACGCTGGCGGCACGTTGCCGCCACTCTCCGGTCAGGTCGGCGAGCGAACGGACCTTCTTCGGCGGCCGGGTAGTGAGGGTTGCCTGGGCGCGGAGCTTCATGATCGTCGCCGGCGACGGCCGTCGCCCGTGGGCCTCGAGATAACTGTCGATGAGGCGGTCGGTCTCCTCGTCGATGTGCTGGGCGCGGGAAGAGAACTCGGTCATGAGTACTTCGGGAACTGTCTTTATCGCCCAGGCTCGGTTGCGGTTCCGACCCCGATCTCGCGCTTCCCATTCGACTCCGAGGAGACGTGTGAAGTGATCGGCCACGACAGCCTCGTGGAGTTCGGAGAGCGCGACGGTCGCCGCGTGCATCGGCCGGCCGTCAAGCGAACGCCACTTCCCGTCGAGCACAGTCTTCACCTTGTTCGACACGACAACGTGCGTGTGCAAGTGCGGGTCGTTCGCGCGGGAGTCGTAGTGGTCGTATGCGGTTGCCGCGAACCCGAACGTGTCCACCTGCGCAACCGCCCCATCGTGCAACGTTGCACCGACCCGGGTTGCGGCAACCTCACGCTCCATGAAATCGAGGACCTCAGCAACCGCCCGATGATGCGCATCCACGATCAGCGATTGCAGGCCCGCGTCCGCAACCCCCCACAGCACCGACGCGGACTTCGGCAACGAGAACGTGTAGTCGTACCCGGCGACCGCGGACCGGTGCCCGCGCCGCCGCTCCTCGACGATGATCGCTTCGACGGCCTCGACGCGGCTCGCCGGACCGAGGCCTGGATCGAGCGCGGCGACGCGATCCGCGATCCGCTCGTCGACCGTGCGGAAACGTTGGAAAGCGACCCCGAGCTGGTCGCCGGTCACCGGGTCGCGACCGGCGCCGATAAGTAGACGAAGCTGCGGCTCCGACACCTCGTCGCCCGCGTTGATCTCGCCGTGCCCGAGCTGCGCCAACCCACTGCCGAGCCAGGTGCCCGGCGGGGTGCCGGCTTCCGTGTAGTAACGGGTCAGCGGCGTTCCGAGAGAACGGTCACCATCGCCAGACACGACGGTGCGCAGGAGATAGTCGACGCCTTTCTCCGCGCTCATCACCCGCATCGAAACCGTCACGCCACCCACCCTCCTGACAAGCAGGTGAGCGTGCAGGAGCCGCAGGTCCCACACCGAACGGGACCGTGGACCTCTCGTGCAAGAGGCGTGGTGGCTCAGAATGCCTGCGGAAGCTCAGAGGACCGGCGGTCGAAGGTGACTCCCGAAGCACGTGCCGCTTCAGCCATCGGTGACTTTCGTCGTCGAAAGCCCGATGTGTTCTCCAGCCCTGGGACGCACGGTGGGCGCGCTCTGAGCCGCTGGGAGACAACCGCCAGGACTGCTCCAGCCCGGACTCACCGCCAGGAGCTGTACGGCAAGAGGCCTTTAGGTTCAGTTGTCACCCAGATCGCTCCACAGCCAGCCAGCCCAGCAGCGGGATCCCCGGAGTCACCGCCTGCCGCTATCGCGGATCTGGTCTCCGGCTTCCGCGACTGCGTTCTTCGGATCGAGAGCGATGGCCAGGTGCTCGGTCTCGCGGAGCGGATCGATCTGCGAGACCTGCATGGTGCAGCTGAACCCGTCCGTCAGCACGCGTGCCTCTGGGCCTCCCCTGTTGAGCGCAGGAATGATCGAGTGCTCGGCGACCTGCATGGAGAGATCGAAGTGCTCGCTCTCGAACCCGAAGTTGCCCGCCACACCGCAGCACGACGAGGACTCCACGACGTCCGGGACCCCCCAGCTGCTGAGCACCCTGCGCTGCGCCTGCGAGCCGAACACCGCATGCTCGTGGCAGTGCGTCTGAACCACGGCGCGCGCAGGCGCGGGAGCCGAAGGGACCCAGCCCCGCTGCATCGCCTCGTCCACGGCCACCGCGAACGACCGCACGCGACGAGCGACTCTGTCGGCGGCCTCGCCGCCGACGAGCTTCGGCGCTTCGTCCCGGATCGCGGCCGCGCAGCTCGGTTCCAGCACCACGATCGGACGGTCGGTGCCGTCGTCGAGCTTCTCCACCAGGTTCGCGAGCCGCCGTGTCGCGCCGTCGCGCTGACCGGTCGAGATCCAGGTCAGTCCGCAGCAAGCGTCCGGCGTGCATCCGACCTCGGTGCCGCCTTCGCGGAGCACGCGCGCCGCGGCGGGGATCACCCGCGGGCGGAATGCCCGCGTGAAGCTGTCCGCGAAGAGGAGAACGTCGGCTGCGGGGCTGAATTCCGCCTCCGCCACACGCCTCCGGAGTTCACGGTGCGGCGCGAACGCCGGAAGCCGTCGACGAGCGCTGATCCCGAACCGTTCCGCCACCGATCGCAGAATTCCGATCCGTGCGCCCACGTTCGCGAGGCCGCTGACACGGGTGATGAGCGGGAGCCAGCGCGGTAGCCATCCGATCGAGTAGTGGGTGAACGGACGAAGCCGCCCACGGTAATGCTCGTCGAGAAGCTCCGACTTCGCCTCGGCCATGTCGACCCCCGTGGGGCAGTCGGTCGAGCACGCCTTGCACGAGAGGCAGAGGTCCAGTGCTTCTCTCACTTCGGGGCGCGACCAGCCATCTGTCCCGCCGCCCTCGCCGCGGGCGAGTTCCTGGAGTACGCGGGCGCGACCGCGTGTCGAGTCCTTCTCGTCTTTGGTCGCCCGGTAACTGGGGCACATGAACCCGCCGGACGTCGCTCGGCATCGCCCAACGCCGATGCACGCGTGCGCATTGCCGAGGCTGTGCACAGGCAGCAGACGGCTCGTGTCCGGCTCCCTAAGCCCGTCGAGGGCGAGATTGGACGTGTACGGTGCGGGATCGACGATGATCCCCGGATTGAGCAGGTTCTGCGGATCCCAGACGCCTTTGAACGCCGCGAACAGTGCGATGATCTGCGGCGAGTACATGACCGAGAGCAGCGCGCTCCGCGCGCGCCCATCGCCGTGCTCCCCAGAGAGCGAGCCTCCATGTCGGACCACGATCTCGGCCGCGCGCCGCGTGAACGCGGCGAAGTTCGCTCGACCGGCCTCGGTGCGCAGTTCGAAGTCCAGTCGCATGTGCACGCAGCCGGCCCCGAAGTGCCCGTACATCGACGCGGTATATCCGTGCTCCTCGATCACCGGTAGCAGCTCGGAGAGATAGTCCGCCAGCCGCTCGGGAGCAACCGCCGAGTCTTCCCATCCCGGCCACGTCTGCACGCCGTCGAACCGCTTCGAGGACAGACCGGCGCCGTCTTCGCGCACCCGCCAGAGCCTCGCACGCTCATCGGGATCCGTGGCGATCACGTGATCACGCACGCGGCCATGCTCGCCGAGATGCTCCACGAGCAGCTCGCACTTCGCGGCTGCGGCCGCGATCGTGTCGGCGGAGAATTCGACCATCACGTAGGCGTCGCCCGCCGGCAGCGAACTCACGCTCTCTTCGCCGCGACGATGACGCATGATGTCGACGATCGAGCTGTTGAGTCCTTCGATCGCGCTCGGGCTCATCGCGAGCATCGTCATCACATCCCGTGCCGAATCGACCGTGTCGTCGTACCCGAGGCACAGCAGGGCGGTCGGGCCGGGCTTAGGGACAAGACCGACCCGCGCGCGCAGGAACACCGCGCACGTGCCCTCCGTCCCGGCGAGCACGCGCGCGAGATGGAAGCGATTCTCAGAGAGGAGCTGACCCAGTTGATAGCCCGAGACCTGCCGGGGAATCGTCTGGAGTTCGAGGCGCAGCGCCGCGCGATGCTCATCCGCGAGCGTCTGGAGGGCCTCGTTGATCTCCGCTGCACGGGAGACGGAATGGCGGTCCCGGGGGTCCGCGGACCGCAGCCCCCCCTCGGCGGCGACGAGGTGGGCCCCGTCGATGGTGAGCAGTTCCACCTCGAGGACGTGGTGCGACATGCGGCCGTACTCGACGGAGTGGTTTCCGCAGGCGTCGTTGCCGATCGATCCGCCGACGGTGGCCCTGCTCATTGACGACGGATCCGGGGCGAAGGTGAGCGCACCGTCGGAGAGTCGCTCGACGTGCGTGCGGAGCTCCCCCAGGACCACGCCGGCATCTGCCCAGACGGAAAGGGTGTCGTGGTCGATGTTGCCGATCGTCGTCATGCGCCGCGACAAGTCGATCACGATTCCCTCGCCGACGGCGTTGCCCGCCATCGACGTGCCTCCGCCGCGCACGGTGACGGGGATCTCCGCTTCCGTCGCCGCCCGAAGGATCTCGCGCATCTCATCGACCGTGCGCGGAAATGCCACCAGCTCCGGACGCACCCGATAGTTCGATGCGTCGTAGGAGTACTCCTGCCGGCGATGCTCCGAGGCATCCGATTCGATGCCGGCCGCCGTCAGACGACTCACGAGCTGCGCGGCACGGAGCGACCGCTCCTCGATCACGGGCATGCGTTTGCAGCTCCTATTTCGCGGAGGCGTCGAGGAGGTGCTCCTCGGCCTGGTGGACCAGGAACTCGGCGAGGAACGCCGGGATCGGTCGGGAACGTTCGGCCTGCACATCGACGTTGACGTAGACCGTGGAGATCTGCGCCACGATCGCGTCGTCGCGGACCATCTCGAAGGACATGTCGAAGCTGCTGGTGCCGACCCGCGTGCATTGCGTCCGAACCGCGACCTGCTCATCCAGGCGGATCGGGGAGCGGTACCGGACGGTGGTCTCCACCACGGACGGATCGAAGCCCTGCGCGAGCAGCCCGGTGAGCGAGAAGCCGCCGGCTCGCAGGAACTCCGTCAGCGCAGCATCCGCGATCTCGAGGTAGCGGCTGTTGAACAGGAAGCCCTGGTTGTCGATCTCCGGCACTCGCACCCGGTGCACGTATGTGCTCACGGCGCCTGCTCTGCAAGGAGCTTGGCGTAGACGTCGGGGCGCTGGAGCGCGAGGCCCGGCGCCTCGGGCTTCGCCCGCGACGCCGCGAGCAGGTCGAAGTCCAGGTCACCGAAAAGCACCGTCTCCTCCCGCCGGTTGCCGGAGATCGCGAGCAGCCCGTCGTTGAGGCCGAAGGTCTTGTCGACGGGGGTCGCGATCACCGCCTCGCCCACGGCGTGCATGGGGGCGTCGTGGGGCGACCCCGACGAGCCGACCAGCGGGGACATCACGACGAAGAGCTGGTTTTCGATCGCCCGCGCACGGCACCCGGTGCGCACGCGATGCTCGCCGCGGGAGTTCCAGGTGAGCGACGGGCAGAAGATGATCTCCGCTCCTCGATTCACCAGGTACCGGGACAGCTCCGGGAACTGGATGTCCGCGCAGATCAGCATCCCGGCCTTGCGCCCGCCGACCTCGATCAGCGTCACGCTGTCACCGCCGCGCATGCCGAGATCGTGTTCCTGCGGTGTGAGGTGAATCTTGTCCTGCGTGTACTGCCGACCGTCACAGGTCGAGAGATAGGCCGTGTTCTTGAGCAGGCCCTCGTCGTCGATGCGGAGCAGGCTTCCGCCGAGGACATCCAGTGCGTACTGCTGCGCCATCGCCTGCTGAGCCGAGACGATGGCCTCGGTGTGGGCCGGCAGCGTGTCCCAGTAGTGCTCCTTGAGCGAGTCCGCAGCGACCGGCTCGCCGTCGATCGCACCCAGCAGCCCCGTGTCTGCGAGCTCGGGGAACACCACGACCCCGGCACCGCCGGCGGCCGCCTTCGCGACCAGAGTCTCCATGTGCTCGATCAACCGCTGCGGCGACCGCTCCGCCCGAAGCTCGAACTGAACCGTCGCGACGCGCATTGTCGACATTGCTGTTCTCCCGGTGGATCTCGAGTGCTCTTCGGCTGACCTCCGCAGGGATCCGTGCCGGATGCGGCCTCATCCTGAGCGAGTGTCTCGAAGCTAACGCGCCGCCCGCTCCATCGGGACTGGAAGAATGCCGAATCGCGTTCTCATCCGTCGTTCACGTCACGAATCAGCCGGCGTGGGCGCCGAGGCTCGGACGTGCGAGCGAAACGGCGTTCAGCAGCTCGGACCGAGTGCCGCTGACGAGGTCGGCGGTCAGCTGCCCGCAGATGGGCGCGGTGAGGGCGCCCCAGGCATGGCCGGCGTTCACATACACACCGTCGGTCTTGTCGACGATGGGCAGGCTGTCCGGCGTCAGGCAGGTGAGGCCCGCCCAGAGGCCTGTGATTCCCAGCCCTCCGAATTGGGCGAACCGCTCTCCGGCGATGTCCAGCATTGCCCGGGAGGCGTCGAGCGTGATGTGCGGGTTGAGCGAGTTCAGTCCGTCGACGCTGTGGCCGACATAGACCGAGCCGCCGCGGTTCTGGACCAGCGTGTCGTCGTATCCGAGCATATCGCCCCGCAGGGGCGCCGACTTCGTCTTGCTCGCCCACGGCTCGAGGGCACCGGCTCCGAAGGTGCCCCGGAGCCCCCTGAGGATCGGACCGTTCTCGCCGGGGACCCTCTGCGTCATCACCTGACCGTAGCGGAGCGTCTGCATCGGGAGCACGATCCCCTCGAGCTTGAGATTCGTGGCCCACGCTCCCGTCGCCCATATGACGCCGCCCGCATCCACTCGACCCCGAAGCGTCTGCACCCCGAGGACCTGCTCCCCCGACCTGATCGTCGAGAGCACCGGTGTGTGCTCGAAGACCTGGATTCCCCTTCGCTGACATGCCGCCGTCAGTGCCGTCAGGAACTGATGCGGATCGATCTGGGAGTCCTCGTCGCAGAGCGCGCCGGCGACGGCACCCTCCGGCATGATCCGCGAGGCCTGACTGAGCGCCTTGCCCGTCAGCAGCGACACATCGAGACCGGCCGCTGTCCGCTCCCGGCAGTACTCCTCAAGCCCCTTGGCACTGTCGGCATCTTCGGCGAAGACGATGCCGCCGCGCTGGGTGAATCCGAACACGTCGCCGAGTTCGTTCCGGTATTCGTGGTACTTCGCCACACCCGCCCGCGCGAGGTCCAGTTCCGCGCCGCTCCGCTTGGTCTGCACCCAGAGCGCTCCGGGGTTCCGGCTGGTCGCCCCGAAGCCCACGAACCGCTGCTCGACCACGACGACTTCGAAGCCGCGCTTGGAGAGCTCCCAGGCCGTGCAGAGTCCGACCATCCCGGCGCCGACGACGACGATGTCCGCCGTCGCGAGAGCATCTTCGCTCATGGATCCTCCTCCTGATAGACGCGGGCGCAGTTCCGGCTTCATTCAACCGCGACTGAGCACCCATGCTCAGCCCTTGAGATCTCCGAAGCAACCCCTACCCGCTCAGTAAATCTTCCAATGGAACCGTAGTTTTACCAAGAGTATGGTGATCGTATTCTGGATCGGAGGAGGAGAATGCCATGTCGCCCGCAGACGATGCA
Source organism: Microbacterium sp. 2MCAF23 (assembly GCF_052115565.1). Taxonomy (NCBI): domain Bacteria; kingdom Bacillati; phylum Actinomycetota; class Actinomycetes; order Micrococcales; family Microbacteriaceae; genus Microbacterium; species Microbacterium sp. 2MCAF23. Next base: position 68,969 of record NZ_JBFRGY010000008.1, read on the forward strand.
GTGACCGTGACGGACCTGCTCGACGCCTTCGCCGGGGAATTCCACCTTCGCCCCCTGGGCATCTGGCCGCAGAGCAGGCCCATCTCGAACATCGTTCTCTTCCGTGAGATCGCGGAAGAGAACGTCACAGTGAGCACGCTCGTGCTTGCGGGTGCCCGGGATATCGCCGACCTGCGCCTGGCTGCTGCCAGCTGGTCCGACGCTTTCCCGACGGTGCTGATCGCCGGGGTCGACGCGGTTCCGTTCAACGGCAACATGCCGAGCGCTCCGCCGGTGATCTCGGCTCCCACGGACTTCTCCGCCGCGCGGTTCATCGCCGCCTTCTCCCGCTGGCTCGACCCGGCGGAGATCGCGACGGCCCGGAAGCTGGCGGCGATCCAGAGCAGGTTCAATCTCGCCCTCGCCCACGTCGACCCCGTACAGGATCTGTTCCGGCGGGTGAGCCGCCAGCTGGGCGGAACGGTCGCCCTCGTTGATGACGCCGGACGGATCCACTCGAGTTCCGGCCCCCTCCCGATGTCGCAGGTCGGTCAGGTGCTCGATAACAACGCCGCACCCGTGGTGCGCATCGACACGGAGAAATGGCGAGGGGCGGCGATCCGAGTGAGGCTCGGCTCCGCGCCCGGCGCCTCCGCCGCCGGCTGGCTGATCGGCCTGGTTCCGGCGCCGCACAGGTTCGAGAACACGCAGGTCGCCGCGCTCCAGCTCGCGGCTCCGCTGTTCGATACGATCCTGATGCTGCGCAGCGCCACGCAGGAACACCAGTACGCCGTCGACTCGGCCCTGCTCGCCGAAGCCCTCGCCTTCCGTCCTCTGCGGCACGACGCGGATCTGCAGGGGAAGCTGCTGGGCAGCGGCATCTCCTTCACCGAGGATCTGCACGTGGCGACCCTCCAGCCCCGGACGTCGCATCTCCCGACGCTCCGCCGGCGCGTGAAGCAGCTCGTGCCCGAACTCAAACAGGCGCTTGATGCGACAGGCATCCGCAGTCTCGTCACCGAGCAGGATCAGCACCTCGTGGCTCTGGTGCAGACCAATGTCGGCGAGCTCAGGCGTGTGCTCACCGCTGCCGGAGGCGGGCTGGGAGACGCCCGCGTCGGCGTCGGCCGCGCCGTGCGGTACGCGGCTGATATCGCGTCCTCCTACCAGGACGGCATACTCGCGCTGCGGATCGATGCCGTGTCGCTGTCTCCGCGGGCATTCGCCGCAGCGATGAACTTCGACTACGCGTTCCGGTTGTTCTCCGAGATCGGTCTCGAGAGGATGCTGGAATGGGCTCGATCGTTCTTCGCTCCGTTGTTGGAGCGGGACACCCTGCTGTCGGGCCTGCAGGCGTACTTCGCGTTCGATCAGAACATGAACGCCGCTGCGGAGGCGCTCGGCATCCATCACAACTCACTGCGCTACCGCATCGCGAAGGCCGAGGAAGGACTGGGTGTGTCGCTCCGGTCGCCGTCCGCGATCGCCTCCGTCTTCCTCGCGATCACGGCGCTCGAACTCGGGCACGAGCTGCGACCGTTCTCGGCGAGGAATTCCTCCGACCACATCGCGACCGGCGACGCGATCGCCTCGCCGGGCCTGGACCGGCGCGCCAGCGTCGCGCCGAGCGCCTCCGGTGTGGTGGTCAGCGGGGAGGGATGAGCGCGGGAGGGACACCAGCCTTCGGCGTCCCTCCCGCTCTTTCACCGACGGGATGATCTCAGCGCACTATGATCCGCTGAGCTGCTCCGCGAGCATCTTCCTGTTGATCTTCGACGTCGTCGAGTTCACCGGCAGTTCCGCGACCACGACGATCTCACTGGGCAGTTTGTACGCAGACAGCCTGCTGGCCGCGTACCCGCTCAGCACGTCGATGTCGAGGTCTTCCGCTCCCGGCGTCACGGCCGCCACAACACGCTGTCCGTAAATGTCGTCCGGAAGGCCGACGACAGCGGCCTGCGCGACCATCGGATGGCTGTTCAGAACGGCTTCGATCTCTGCGGGGGAGATGTTGGTCCCCCCGCGGATGATGACGTCGGAGAGTCGTCCGACGACGTAGACGTACCCGTCCTCGTCGACGCGAACGAGGTCCTTCATCCGATACCACCCGTCCGGCGTGATCACCTCGGCGGTGAGTTCCGGATTGTTCCAGTACCCGAGCATGAGCCCCGGTCCGCTTGCGAGCGCCTCGCCCACCTGACCAGGCTGGACGTCATTGCCCTCCGGATCCACCACCCGCAGCCTCTGTCGCGGAACCACGCGCCCGGCCGATCCCGGCACCGGCTCCGGATTGTCGTGCGGGTCATACGTCACCAGCGGGATGCACTCGGACGCGCAGTAGGCGTCGAGCACCGCGCTCCCGGTCAGTTCCTGCCACGCGGCGAACACGGCCGCGTTCGGCGGTTCGCCACCGGAGATGGTCAACCGCAGGTGCGAGAACGCCTCAGCCACCTCGGCCCGCCGCTCGTGGCGGACGAGCTTGGCGAACGTCACGGTCACGCCGGCGACGAAGGTCACTCCGTGTCTGCGCGCGAGCTCCACGAGGATCTCCGGTCGGCCGCGTTGAGCGATGATGACGGTGCCGCCGCGATACAGCACGGCGAGCGTGGTGCTTGCCAACCCGTACAGCCACGCCATCGGCAGGCCGATCAGGGCCCGCTCGGCCTCAGAAAGGTGCCAGACCTCGGCGTACGTCTCGGCCGTGTTGTCGACCGTCGTTGCCGACAACATCACAGCCTTCGGATCACTTGTCGTACCCGACGAGAAACAGATCAACGAGAGCGGTTCCCTGAGCCCCTCGGGATTCGGACGCACGTCTTCACGGAGCCGGGTGACCTCCAATTCATCGATGCCGACCACCGGAAGGTCTGCACCGGCGGCCGCGATGAGGCGGGCGTGGGCCGGACTGGACACGACCACCAGGGCCGGATCGCTGATCGTCAGTGCCTTCAGGATGTCGTCGTCGCTCGACGACGGATAGACCGTGACCAGCACGGCCTGGAGCTTCCAGATCGCGAGCGCCGTCGCCACGTAGAGCGCCGAGCTCTCCGCGACGAGGGCGATCCTGTCTCCGGGGGCGACCCCCGCGTGCGCCAGGCGGTCAGCACGCGCATCCGCGATCTCGATGAGGCTCCGGTACGTGACCTCCCCGCTCCCATCTGCGATCGCCACGTTCTCGGGGTGTGCCTGTGCGACCCGCCGGATGCGGTCGTAGCAGTTCGGCGCTGTCATCGTGCCGTCCATCATGCCCTGCCCTTCTCGCTCGTCTGCGCTCGAACGCTAGAGGACTCGGTCATGCAGGCCCCTGATGATCTGCGCTGCCTCTGCGGACATCCTGCGCACGACCTCACCGGCCGGCAGCATCTCGTGCACGAGCCCCAGAGTCAGACCGACCGGCATCATCCCTTCTGCGATGTCCCCATCCTGATAGCCGGTCTCCACGCGGGTGCCGGCGACGGCGTACTGCGCCGGGAAAGACGCATCCGACCCTCCGGACGCCCACTGCTCGGTCCACTCGTTCGAGAAGGCCCGCATGCGCTTTCCGCTGTAGGAGAAGGTAATGTCCGTGTCTTGGAACCTGCCGTCGATCACGCGCTGCTTGAACGCGTCGTGCCCATACGCCTCCGGGGTGGCGATGAATCGCGTGCCGACCCAGGCACCGCACGCGCCGAGCGAGAGAGCGGATGCGAGACCTCGGCCGTCGGCGATGCCGCCGGCGGCGATGACGGGAACATCCACGGCGTCGACCACGGCGGGCACCAGGGTCATCGTGGTCACATAGCCGGTGTGCCCGCCCGCCTCGGTGCCCTGGGCGACGATGAAGTCCACCCCGGCATCCGCATACTCCTTCGCCTTGCCAAGGGAACCGGCGAGCGCGATGGTCGCGATGCCGCGCTTCTTGCACTCCTTCATGAACCAGTCCGGTGCCGCGAAGGTCAGTGAGACGGCCGCGGGCGCCGTGTCCAGTACGATCTCGACCTGATCCGCCACCGCCCCCTTGGTCAGCAGCGCCTCGACGCCGGCCATCTTGCCGCGTTCGTCCTCGGAGAGTCGACCCCAGAGCTCACGGACAGGCTTCCAGGCCTCCTCGTCCTCCGTAGTGAGTGAGACCGGAAGCAGGAGGTTGATCGCGTAGGGCTTGTCAGTAAGAGAATCGATCTTCTCGATCTCGGCGATCAACGCCTCCGGCATGAAGCTCACGCCACCCAGGCAGCCCATTCCTCCGGCATTGCTCACCGCGGCGGTCAGCTCCGCCTGTGCCACGCGTGCCATGCCCGCGGAGAAGATGGGGTGCTCGATGCCAAACCGCTCGGTCAGGGTCGTTTTCACGGGTGTTCCTCTCATCGGGTCGTCGGCTCCATGCTCGTGCTCGACCCTGCCGTTGGGCCCTGGAACTTTCACAACTCGTTCGCCGGCGATTGAGCTTGTTCACAGTGGGGTGACTCGATCCGGCTCCGTAGCGTCAGGACAATCATCCACGCCGAAATCAGGCCGGAGCGTTAAGGAACACGTGTATGCCGTCGCTTGCTGCTGTCAATTCCGCTGTGAAGTTCTTCGACGATCTTGAGCTCGGCACCCTTTGGCGATCTGAGGCCCGGACGATCACGGAGTCCGACGTCGTGACCTTCGCGACGTGGTCGGGCGACATGCATCCGTTGCACGTGGACGCCGAGTACGCCAAGTCGTCCCAGTTCGGCCAGCGGGTCTTCCACGGTCCCGGAGCCCTGTCGCTCGCCTTCGGCCTCGAGATGCGCCTGGGTTGGAAGATGGGCTCGGCGATCGCGTTCCTGGGAATCGATGACTGGCGGATGCCTGCGCCCATCTTCATCGGTGACACGATCCACATCCGCGAGGAGCTCATCGAGCTTCGGGCATCGGCCTCGAAGCCCGACCGTGGCATCGCGCGCACCCGCGTGGAGATCGTCAACCAGCACGGTGACATCTGCCAGCATGGCGAATGGGCTGTGCTCCTGTTCAAGAACGCATCAGCCGCCCTGGCCTGAGGAGCGACCAAGACGCCATGCCAGTCACAATGCCCGACGGCAAGCGCTTCGCCGTTATCCTGAGTCCGGATTTCGACGCGCAGAGCGTGTGGATCGGCACCTTCCGGTCCGCGTCCCAGACGAACCTCTCCCGCGGCGAGTTCGGCGCGTTAGTCGGGGCTCCGCGCCTACTGGACACGTTCCGCAACGCCGGCATCAGGACGACGTGGTGCATCCCTACCCACACCATGCAGACCTTTCCCGATGCGGTCGCGGCGGTTGTCGAAGCAGGCCACGAAGTCGCGGCACACGGCGTTTACCACGAGTACGTGCCCAAGCTCGAGGAGCCCGAGGAGCGGAGGCTGCTCGAGCTCCAGTTGGAACTGCATCAGAAGCTGATCGGGAGGGTGCCTCGGGGCTACCGCTCCCCCGCTCTCGACATCACCGTCAACACGATCGCGCTGCTGGAGGAGCTCGGGTTCTCCTGGGACTCCTCGCTGATGGGCCGGGACTTCGAGCCGTATCACCCGCGGACAGTCACCGAGATCAATCTCGAGTCTGCGAACCGCTTCTCTCCGCCGTCGTCCATCGTGGAGCTCCCGGTGTACTGGGCGCTCGACGATTTCCCCGAACTCGAGTCGTTCAAGGGCAGCGGGCTGATGCAGAGCAACGACGCCGTGCTCAATCGCTGGAAGCACACGTTCGACTACGGTTACGAGCGCAGTCCGGGCGGTGCCATGACCATCACGATCCACCCGCAGACGATCGGGCGCGCCCACAATCTTCTGATGCTCGAGTCCTTCATCGAGTACGTATCCGCGCGCCCCGGCGTGTGGTTCCCAACTCTTTCCGAATTGGCCGACGCCTGGGAGTCGGACTGAGGTCACCGACTCCAAGCATGCATGACGCCTCGACAGGCGTCGGCACGCTTGGTGAGGACATCGTGCGAAAAATCTAGACCAGTTGATTCAGTCGGGACCGCGGCTCGAGCTCGCAAATGCCCGCCGGGGGCCGCGGGTTGCGGATCAGCTCGAAGTCCAGAGCTTGCTTGATGCACGCCCAGGTGAACGTGGTGTTCCAAGGGTTCACCGGGTCGGGGAAAGTCCTACCTCGGCCGCGCGCTCACCAAACAAGCCTGCCAGCACGGCTACCGCGCGCACTACCCCCGCATGCCCAACCTCGAAGAGACCGGGCATCCCGCGCGCGACCTGCCCGGCGGGAAGGAGAAGGCTCCGCGAATACGCGGCGCTCACGCTCCTCGTGACCGATGAATGGCTCCTCGAACCGCTCAGCGATGACGTCCGTAGCATGCTCCTCGAACTCCTCGAACGGCGCTACCACGACTCGCCGACCGTGTGCCAGACCCAGTATGCAAAGAAAGACTGGCACCAGAGGCTCGGCGGAGGAGTCCACACCGACGCGATCATGGACCACATCGTTCACAACGCCATCTGGATCGAGACCGACCAGACCAACATGTGCGAACACACCGCCACCACCGGGTGACTGCCCGCCAGTCAGCGCCGCCGCGGCGCCTGGCGGAGACAGTCCTGGGGGTGCCGATCCAAGATCCCAATACCGTTGAGGGGGGGCGGTCTCGATCACCCCATCCACAGCATCGTCCGTCGCGTGAGCAACGAGGCGAGCGTCGGCTGACTCCGGATGGAGTCAGCCGACGTTGCTTGTTACTGGCGTCCGATGCGAGCGTAGGTCTCGGGCCTCGTACGCTTGTAGACCGCCGCGAGAACAATGCCGAGTGCGAACACGCCGATGATCACGGCCATCAGAATTGCAGCAAGGGCGTCCCCGCCCACGAGGAGCGGAAAATTGGCTGCCGCAAGACTCAACCCGGCGCCCAGACCGGCGATCGCCACGACGGGGAATACGATCCGGCTCCACACGGAGTGGTTTCGACCGTGACGGTGCAGATAGATCGGGACGGCGATCGCACACGCGAAGATCACGCCGAGGATCACAAAGCTCGTGATCCCGAGCATTGCCGTATAGAAGCCGATCGCCGAAACCCCTGCGAGAACAATGATCACGTTCAGGAGCAGACCTGCCCCGCTTGTCGCGATTGACGAGATGTGAGGCGAGCCGTGGCGGGCGTGCACACCGCTGAGCCTCTTCGGCAGAATGCCGTCGGCACTGAGGTTGAAGCCGTATCGTGCGGTGATGTTGTGGGCCGCAAGGAGGACAGCGAAGGTGCTCGTGTTGACCAGCACCGTCGCAACGTCGGAGAGCACCTTCCCACCGAAAGCCTCAAGGCTCTTCGTCATCGATCCGGTCGGGTCAGCAGTGGCCGCTGCCGCAACATGGTCGACACCGAGCGAATTGATGAAAACCAGCGACGACACGCTGTAGGTGACCATTGCCACGGCGATCACGGCGTAGGTTACTCGCGGAATGACGCGGTCGGGGTTGCGAACCTCCTCCCGGAAGAGGACTGTCACTTCGAAGCCGCCGTACATGCCGAGCGCGAAGAGCAAACCGAGAGCAGGTGCACCGTCAAGCCAGAACGTTGGAAGCATCGGAGCCATGGAGATGCCGGCATGCTCGAAGCCACCGTTGATGAAGACCATGAAGTCGTAAACGACTATGACGGCGATCTCGAGGAACAGGAACACCGTCAGCACTTTCGCCGAAAGCTCGATCTTCAGGTAGCCCAGGATTGTGCAGGCGATCCAGAACATGGCTCCCCAGACATACCAAGGGAGATCAGGGCCATGAAACGTGCTGTGGACCAGCTCGCCGAAGACCAGGCCGGCGAACGGGAACGTTCCGGCATAGACGCAGAAGTAGCCCAAGAGTGCCACGAGGCCGGATCCGAGTCCGACCTTTCGGCCAAGGCCCGCGGTGATCATGGAGTAGAAACCGCCTGGCTTCGGCTGGATCTTCGACATCCGCGTGAATCCGACGGCAAAGCTACCCAGAATGAGGCCTGCGGCGATGAACGACATCGGAGTACCCAGGCCTGCGCCACTGCTGACCATGATTGGGATGATGCCGATCACGACGACCATCGGTGCGTTGTAGGCGAGCACGCTGAAGAACAACCCCAGGAACCCCATGTTGCCCTTGAGGTGTGGTGCGCTCTGGGGTGGTATGTCGACCGAAACAGGACTCATTGCGTTCATTTTCGAATTGCCCATCTGAGTAGGGAACAGTTGTCGCGATGCTCGCCGCGAGGTGCCGCATTAGATAGAACACCGACGATTGAGAGGAACTTATCCGCAGAGGAGCCGGTCGCTGATTGTTGATTCTCATAACTGCGAGCTCCCGGTTGGTGTATCCCACAAGCGGACTGCGACCAGCCGGTCGACTTGGCCACAAGACGAATGTGCCGGGTGCCGTCACCACACCGTGAGCGCATTGACGTGTGGACGGAGGTCCCCGCGAAGGTCGTTGACTACGCGGGTGCGCGTGTCGAAGATCATGGTCGATCGAGAGGTCATGTCGTAGCACGGCCACTCGGAGGTATCTGTTGATGGGTCGCCCGTCGTAACAAAATTCATCCAGGCAGCGAACATGTCCTCGCCGACGTTGAAGCGGTCTCCACTCCGGTCAGCGGCAGCCCGCGCGTCGTCGGAGTCCTCACCGTCCCAAGCTGTGCCGTAGCGCTGTCGGCCGAAGACGAACGGGAGCTCGATGCCGTGCGGCGACCACATGCCGCCGAAGCATGGCGTTTTCCAATGGCATTCATAGGCGAAGACTGGAGCTCCTGTCTGCTGTGCCATGGCGGACGACAAGCGCAACGAACTGTTCCAAAAGCCGATATCCGTCGAGATTCGGACCAGCAGCTCGTTCTGCGATAGCGACGGCATAGCCACCCGGTATTTGTCGATCAGGGGGACGAGCTCCTCGACTTTCACATTGTTGACAATGGTGTAGGGTGCCAGTCTTCGCGCAAGATCGAGATCGGTGTTGGATTGCAGGTCCTGGTTCAGGATCGAACCGAAATAGCCCACGGTCTCGTGCAGATTGGTACCGACCATCGTTGGGATGTGGCGAGCCGTCTCGGGCGCGCGCTCGGCCCAAGGGTCGCCCGTCAGGATTCTTCCGTCGATGACCGGACGGTATCTCAAGTAGTTCGTCAACCCGTTCGGCGTCAACGCCGGGTCCGTCACCTTCTTCATGTAGCGCAGAATCGTCTTCGCCGGGGCGGCCTGCAAGCCCCGCAAATCGCCCTCGCGGATGCCCAGTTCCCGATACATGCCAGCTGTGAGGGCTGCAGCGTCCGCGGCGGCGGTGAACCGTAGCGGTGCGCCGCTCATCACGATGGCCTTATGGAACAGGCCGGACGCCTCTTCCATGGCCATTAAGGTCATGACCTTGCCGCCCCCTCCGGATTGCCCGAAGATCGTGACGTTGCCCGGGTCCCCTCCGAAAGACGAAATATTGTCTTTCACCCATCGCAACGCCGCGACGAGATCGAGTTGGCCAGCGTTTCCCGAGCCGACGAATCGCTCATCCGTCGTCTCGCCAAGGTAGGTATATCCGAATGCGTTCAGCCTGTGGTTGACACCGACCACGATGACGTCCCCACGACCCGCCATGCGTCCGCCATCGTATAGCGGCGCACCGGCCGAACCGGAGAAGTATCCGCCGCCATGCAGCCATACCATAACCGGCCGCTTCGACGTCGACGTAGCATAGTCGGGTGCCCAGATATTGAGAACCAGACAATCCTCGTTCTCCTCGCTGGAGTCCACCCAGCCGGGCAAGTCCCGGTTGTTCTGTGGACACTGAGGACCCAACTCGAGCGCATCTCGTACCCCCACCCAAGGCGAGACCTGCTGAGGCGGGGCGAAGCGATTCGGTCCCGCCGTCGAAGCCCCGTAGTGGATCCCCTTGAACACAGCCAGCCCGTCCGCGACCCTCCCGCGCACCTTGCCGTTTCCTGTCTCTACGATCCGAAACTTGTCGCTGCTATGCGTATAGTGACTGTTTTTCATTGTGGATCAGTCTCCCTAGGTTGGCCTCAGACGCTCACGGGGAACCTCGTGCATCGCGGGAAAGCAATCTCGCCGAACCGACAAGGGAGAAACGAGTTGCCTCCTGTGCGAACTCCGTCCGTTGGTCGCGTCACGGCTCAGGAAGCAACCACGGGCAGTTCGATATAGGACGGGCGGGCGGTGTCGTGATAGAGCCGTTGACGCGCCGTGACAAATCGGGCATCGCGCTGGTCACCCGTGTTCAGATTGCGGTCCCAACGAGGGAAGCAACTGTTCGTGATCTGCACCCGCAAACGATGGCCGGCGAGGAATACATTGCTCGTCGACCACAGGTCGATCTCGATCTCCTGCAGTTCGTCTGCGCCGCTCTCGATGCGGAAGATCCCGTCGGTGAGGTTCAGTGAGCGACCATCAGGCTCGACGTCGCACAGACGCGCAACCCAGTCGGTCGACGGCGCCGAACTCTGGACATGCAGCCGCACTCGGACGGGCCCAGTGACCTCAAGGTCCTCCGTGAGCACATCTGACGTGAAGACAAGCACATCCAGGCGCCCCTCGATGGGCGCCTGATCAACAGGCCCGCGCTTGATCGGGCTGAGGTTGAGGACTCCGCCAAATGTGGGAACGGGATCGGCAGGATCGTAGTAGATCTCGCTGGGCGCTGCATCGACAGCAGGTGCCGTCATACTGAGGCCACCGTCGGCGTGAAGATTCCACTGCTCGTTATGGGCACGTTCCAAAGGCCAAGCGTCCTCGTCGCGCCATTCGTTGCGCCCCATGACGAACAATTGCACAGGCGGCGCGCTTTTCGCGGGCGCGTCATCGACGAGATGATCGCGCAGGAAGGCCAGAATCTCGTCGCTCCACGCACCGCTCGGATAGGAGTGCGCATCGCGCATGGAACTGATCCCGAAGTCCCGATCGCCGACCATGTTCATGAATTCGCTGTGCGACCACGGGGCGATGATCAGTCGGGTCTGACGTCCGAGCGCCCGCATCGCCATGTAATTGTCGAGGGTTCCTTGCATGAGACTGTCGAACCAGCCGGTGGTGAAGAAGCTGGGAACCTGAATGCGACCGTGTTGGCCTTGGACGCGCTGGTGATGGGTGGCTTCGAAATCGTTGGCCTCGCCGATCTCAACGAACACGGGCGTGCCGTGTCGACGTAGCACTGGCAGCTCGTTGACCGGCAGGCCCCAATAGCCGTCATCCACCAAGCGCTCGATGTCGGAAAGCAGTGCACTGGAGCGCTCCTCCAGTTCGTCCTCCCCCAGGCCAAGGCGTGTCAACCAATCGAGGCCCTCGATCAGCGACCACCCGGTGATGACGGCCAACTCGACGGCCCCGCCACGTGCCACCAGGTCGTTGCGCGGCTCGGACCAGGTCATCAGCGGTGTGATCGCCTTGAGCGCCGGCGGCTGCTCAATAGCTGCCATCAACTGGGTGTTGCCGCAATAGCTGCCGCCGATCATGCCGACGCGACCGTTGGACGAGGGTAGCTCCGCGGCCCAGGCGATGGTGTCCGCACCGTCGCGGCCTTCGTACCGGCCAGGCTCCCACACACCGTCTGACGCATGGCGACCGCGAACATCCTGGATGACCACGATGAAGCCCCGCTGAGCCGCTTCGGTAGGCGATATGCCGTTCCATGCGTTCTCGACGATGGAGCCCTTGTCGTAGGGCGTGCGGACAAGCAGGGTCGGCCATGAGCCCTCACCCGCTGGACGGTAGATGTCCGCTCTCAGCACGACGCCGTCGCGCATGACCGCAGGAACATCGAACTCCACCACGACTGAGTCTGCAGATTGAAAGGCCACGAACTGATCCGGCCGCTGTTCCGCCCTGCTGCCGCTCTGTTCTTCGATCGCCGGGTTCGCAGTCATGCGTTTCTCCATTCGTATCGCGTTCGGATGCTGCCGATGCTAGGAGGATCGTTCTGACACGAGTATCGGAATTCCGCTGGCAACCTCGCGTCCGCTCCTGCTCAATACCTATAGCATTGCGCAACCATTCGTGGTATGTGCTCGCGTTTGTCGTGCGGCTCCGCATCCCTCAGCCCATCGACGTGCGCGCCTCGAGCGCCTCGATGTACTGGTCAATCAGTCGAGCCATCTCGCTTCTGACTGTGGTGCTGCGCCGCCTGTCCCCGATAACCTGACCCACGGCGCAGGTCACACCGAGAGCGCCGACGATGAGGTGAACTGTTGGATGTGCGAGCGGGATCCGGAGCCGACGTGCACTCTTCTCGTTCGTCATCGCCATCTTCCGGGCGTTGTCCATCATGAACACATCCCGGTCCTCGTCGAAGACGTCGGTCAGGCCCGCCCTGTCGGGCATGCCCGAGAAGATTTCCATGTAGGAAGGCGGAATGCTCGCCAGATACTCGTCGGCCTCCTTCTCGTCTCCTCCCGTGCCGGGGAACACTAGGTCGACGCCGAACGGCTTTCCGTCGGCTTCCCCCTCAAGCGACTCGATGGACATCCCGAGTTCCTCAGGCGTCATCCATGCCGCACCGAGGACGCCGAGCCCGCCGGCCTTCGTGACGGCGGCGACGACGTTTCCGCAATGTGAAAACGCAAAGATCGGTGTCTCGAGGTCAAGCGCCTCGGCCACATAGGTTCTCCGTGTCCTAGGAATCGACGATCACACCGGAGTCTCTGTGGATTCGGGGACCACAGGCAACTCGATGTATGACGGGCGCGAAGCGTCGTGGAAGAGCGTCTGCCGTGCGGTGAGGAAATCAGCTGTACGCTGATCGCCGGTGTTCAGGTTGCGATCCCACCGCGGGAAGCAGCTGTTCGTGATCTGGACTCTGACTCTGTGCCCAGCGAGGAAGACATTGCTCGTCGCCCAGAGATCGATCTCGATCTTCTGTGCTTCTTCTGCGCCGCTGACGATGCGGAAGACACCGTCGGTAAGGTTCAGCGATCGGCCGTCTGCATCGACATCGCACAGGCGCGCTACCCAGTCAGCCGACGGCGCCGAACTCTGGACATACAGACTCACCCGTATCGGCCCCGTTACCTCGAGGTCTTGCTCAAGCGCTTCTGATGTGAAGACAAGCACGTCCGGACGGGACTCGACGATCGTCTGGTCGAGCGGGCCTCGTCCGGGCCCCACGCCCATCGGGCCCCCGATTGTGGGCACTGGATCGGCCGGGTCGTAGGTCACCTCGCTCGGCATGACGTCGGCGGAAGGCGTCACGGCGCTCAAGCCGCCACCAGCCTGCAGATTCCACTGTTCAATGCGGGCGCGTTCCAGCGGCCAGGCTTTCTCGTCGCGCCATACATTGCGCCCCATCACGAAGATCCTGACTGGAGACGAGAGATCCGGAGAATCTTCCTCGGCGAGGTGACGCCGCAAGAACGCCAGCACCTCATCGCTCCAGCTCCCGTTCGGATGCGCCCCGGCATCGCGCGAGGACAAGATCCCGAAGTCCTGAGCACCGACGCGACCGCCGAAGTCAACGTGTGTCCATGGTCCGATAATCAGACGCGACTCTCGCCCGAGGTCTCGCATCGCCGTGTAGGCGTCGAGGGTTCCCTGCAGGCAGGTGTCGAACCAGCCCCCCGTGTTGAGGCTGGGAACCTCGACATCGGCGTACTTGCCGGCCACGCGCATGTGCTGCGTCGCCTCCGCCTCGTTGGCTGCACCAGGCTCGACGAACACGGGCGAGCGGTGGCGACGCAACACCGGCAGGTCTGTGACGGGGAGCCCCCAGTAGCCGTCCTTCTCGAGCATGTCGAAATCCTCGATCAAGGCCGTGATGCGGTGAGCCAGCTCATCATCCGACAGGCCCAGGCGCGACAACCAGTCGAAGCCAGCCGCCAGCGACCACGATACGATCACCTGGAACTGCGTCGCCCCTCCGCGCGCCACCAGAGCCTGACGCGGCTCCGACCACGTCATCAGAGGGGTGATCGCTTTAAGTGCCGCAGGCTGCTCGATCGCTGCCCGCCACTGCGTATGACCGCAGTAGCTCCCACCAACCATGCCGACGCGGCCGTTGGAGCCGGGAAGATCCGCGGCCCACGCGATCGTGTCTGCGCCGTCGAGACCCTCGTGGTGCAGGGGTTCCCAATCGCCGTCCGAGGCGTACCGGCCACGAACGTCCTGGATCACCATCATGAACCCCTTACGGGCGACTTCGATGGGCGAGAAACCGTTCCACAGATTATCTGCTGCACTGCTCTTGTTGTAGGGAGTGCGAACCAACAAGGTCGGCCAGGTACCATCACCCCAAGGCCGATAGACGTCTGCCCTCAGCACTACACCATCACGCATCCGCGCGGGTACGTCGAGCTCCACGTGCACCGACGCCGGCGCATCAACTTCTGAGTTCCTGACGGTCCTCCCGTCGATATCCGCAGTCACTTGTCTTCGACCTGATCGCGGAAGATCCATCGGAGCGTCTCGGGAAGAGCGGCGCCGGCATGGCTGAGGCTGTGTCCCCCGGTGCCGAACACGTACATCGAGTCGTAGCGCCGATACTTCAGGGCCGCGTCGAGATCCTGATTGGCGATCGGGATGTTGCCGTAGATGATGTCAACGTCGCGCTCTCCAGACAGATGCCACACCCGGATCGGTTTACGCGGGGCCTGCCGAACCATGCCGGGCAGGTTGTTCGCCCCCCGGATGCTGATGAAACTGCCGCAGTGCGAAATCACGTTGCCGAACTGATCGGGGCGGTGGAACGCCGCCGTGAACGCGCCGGCACCGCCGGAACTGTGACCGCAGATGACGCGCCCCTTCGGGTCGTCGGTCAACTTGACCTTGGTCCGAATGACAGGGAACAGCTCGTCGACCAAGTAGCGGGCGAAGTCCTCGTTGACCGTGTCGTACTCGACCGCACGGTTGGTGCTCCCGCCATAGATCGGGTAGCCCGGTCCGGTCTCCCCCGGGTTGTGGAACAGGCCGACGGTCATCGGGAGCTCACCTTTGTGCACGAGATTATCCAGGACCGTGGTGGCACGCACCTGCTCCCCGGTGTAAGAGAGGCCGTCAAGACACACCATCAGGTTGACGGACTCTGCCTCCTCGGCTCCGTGGGGCAGGTAGAGATAAACGCTGCTGGTGACGCCCGGATAGACGGTGTGGCTGGTCCAACGGAAGTGGAAGTACTTCCCCTCGGGGACTCCGTGCTGCGGCAGGGAGTCAGACGTCAGGTGGTACTCAGACCCCGTGTCATCCTCTGACAATTCAAACATGGCGGCGTCTTTGCTCGGAACGAAATGCTCGTCGGCGAGTTCCACCTCGGCCATTCCCCAGTGGTCAATGTCGACGACCTCGAGCTCGACGTTGTCTACGTGCGAATACCTCATGATGCAGCGCCCTTCTTCATTCGAGGCCCTTGAGAAGGCCAGAACGTCCTCGATGGTGGAAGTCCGGAACCAAGAGTCGACCGGGACGGATGCATCGGGCCTTGGAATTTCTCTCAAGGCCTCTCTGAAAGATCGGGGATTTGACGATGATCGCCGGATCGCGCGGAGCCGCCGTGCCGCTGCCGAACACCGAAGTCGCGCTTCGTAAAAGTTCTAAGTAGGTACTGCCGAGCAGTCCGGGAAGGTGTTAGTCGGCTGCCTCCGCGTCCCGTGAGGAGTCGGGACCGGAGAACACCCTTGACCAACCCACCTGGACAGAAGTTCTTGGTACCCGCACTCACCTACGCAGCGCTCTGCACGGCGGTCGTGAGCTCTCTGGGCATGCTGTTGGTGCCATCCATCGCCCATGAAATGGGAGTGACGGTGGGGACCGCGCAGTGGATGCTCACCGTCAACCTCCTCGTCGGCGCGATCGCGACCCCGGTCATGGGCCGACTTGCAGACGGCCCGCATAAGCGTCGGCTCCTGCTGTGGTGCCTGTCGATCATCCTGTTAGGGTCAATCGTCGCCGCAGCGGCGCCGACCTTCGAGGTCTTCCTGGTAGGACGGGCGCTCCAGGGTCTGACCTATGGAATCATCTCGGTCACGATAGCTCTTGCCCGCCGTCATGTCGCTCCTCCGTCCAGAGCGCAGACCACCATCTCCGGCTTGACGGTATCCGTGGTCACCGGTCTGGGGATCGGCTATCCCTTGACCGGAATCATCGCAGGGCTCTTCGACTTCCGATTCGCGTTCTGGTTCGGCGCACTGTTCGTGTCCACGGCGATCGCGGTCGTCGCGCGGATCATCCCTGCAGACGCTGATCATTCTGCCCGGAAGTCGCCATTCGACTTTCGTGGCGCCGGCCTGCTCGGGCTCGGTCTCGGCTCCCTGCTCCTGGGCATCAGCGAAGGTTCGAACTGGGGGTGGGACTCGCTCGGGACTGTCACGGCGTTCATCGGCGCGGCAATGCTACTGGTCGCCTGGGTCCTGTCCGGGCTGAGGACCCGACACCCGCTCATAAACCTCCGGGTCCTCCGCCGCGGTGAGGTACTGCTCGCCAATTTGACGGCTGTGGGGCTCGGCGCAGCGCTATACATCGGTCTGTCAATCGCCAGCCTCGTCGCCCAAGCGCCGGCCGCCACTTCATATGGCATTGCACTGCCGGTGTTCTGGGCGGGCTTCGTGATGCTTCCGCTCTCGGTGGGGAGCTTCAGCGCTAATCGTCTCGTGCGGCGTTTGGCACACCGGATCAGCTTGAGGTCGCTGCTGCCTATCGGCGCCGGCATGATGACGGCCGCCGGGGTGCTTCTCTGGTTCGCGCACACCGAACTCTGGGAGATTCTGACCGGCATGTTGCTTTTCGGACTCGGAATGGGCTCCAGTTACGCCGCAATGCCTGCGCTGATCGCCCGGAGCGTGACTGTCGAAGAACTCGGAAGCTCTGTTAGTTTCAACCAGGTCTTGCGCACGATCGGAAGCTCAATCGGCACAGCGGTCACGGCCGCAGTACTCGCCATGAACATGGCGTCCGATCGCTTCCCGACAGACGCGGGAATAAACGCGACATTCGCCATCGGAGCGCTGTTGTGCGGGCTGGTGTTCGCGGGTCTACTCGTCCACACCCTGGTGAACCGTTCCCGCCGATGAGGCGGAGCTGGCGCATGATCGTGAACCCGCAATCCCGACACCGAAGGGGGCCGCCCGCGCGACCAGCCGCAGGCGACCCCCAGATATCACGGGGCAGCGTGCTACCAGCGGATCACGGCATCGGCATTTGTGAGCTCCGGCCGATCGAGGGCGAGTTCGTCGATGGGCAGGCTGAGCGCCTCGCCCGAGATGAGCTCGGCGACGAGCTTGCCTGTGATCGGCCCGGCGAGGTTGCCAAAGACGTGACCCGTCGCGAGCACGAGTCCTGGTAGCGCGTCGACCTCGTCGAGGATTGGCATCGCATCTGCGGTCGCCGGGATGAGACCCGTCCAGGCAGACTCCACACCGAGTGAGCGATAGTTCGGGAAGGTCTCCAGCAGCGCATCCACCGCCATCTTCAAGCCGCTCAGGGGCATGCGGTCGTCGAGTTGCTCGGGATAGTCCATCGGGCAGCCGATGAACAGGTTCCCGTTCTCCGTCTTCGATACCACCTCAAGGTTCTCGATGCCATTGGTGGGATCCTCGTACGGAGCGGTGAAGTACTCCGCCTTGTAACTCGGGAGGTCGTGGTAGAACGAGTACTGCTTGACGGCGAGAGGGCCATTGAGGATCTTGTCGAGGTGCTCCTCGACCTCGCCCAGCATGATGGCGCCCAGACGCTCGGTCTTGATAGGCACGTGGACGCCCTCAGCCTCGAGCATCGTGCTCCAGACGCCGCCGCACCACACGACGCGATCCGCAGGGATATCGCCGTAGAGGGTTCGCACGCCTTTGACGGCACCGCCCGACTTCAGTAGTCCGAGAGCGGGGTTGTTCTCGCGGATGCGGACGCCGAGGCGAATGCATTCCTGCGCGAGCGCGCGCACGAACTTCGGGGTGCGAATCTTCCCGTCTTCCGGCGAGAACGTCGCTCCGATAACGTTCGGCGGAAGAATCGGTGCAGCCTGGTGCGCCTGCTGCTCATCGAGGAGTTCCATCGCGACACCCTGTGCGCGCCTCATCTCGACGAACTCCTTGAACACCTGACGCTGATCGTCGGTGAAGAAGTATGTCATGGCGCCGTTCGCCTGGAACTCGAAACTGGGTCCGAGGAGCTCGGAGAAATCGTCGTACAGCGCACGTCCCGCGCGAGCGAGGTCCAGCTGGTAGCCCGCCGCCCTGTTGTGCATGTGCAGGAAACCCATGTTTCGACCCGACGCACCGAACGCCACTTCTCGGGCCTCCACGACGACGACGTCAAGGCCTTTCGAGGCCAGGAAGTATGCCGTCGAGATGCCCACGGTGCCGCCGCCGACAACGACTACATCGGCCTTGTCCAGAATCATCTACCCTGCTCCATTCGCGTCTCCACGGCTCGCGGACATCGCCGCACCGTCTCCCGCACCAGGATCAATGAAAATCGGTGGTGCGTGCTTCGTAAGATTTCACATGCAGGCGCGTCCTGATGTCACTTCACACCATTTCTGCCGCGGAGGGTGCGATCTACGCTGATCCACATGACGAACAAGAACGCAGTGGTAACGGGCGCCGGCTCCGGAATCGGCCGAGGGATCGTGGAGGCCCTCCTGCACGATGGTTACGTTGTCTGGGCGACCGACCTCTCGGAGGTGCGTCTCGCCGAAACACGCGCCGAGCTCGGCGCCCCTGACGCGCTCCGCACCCGCTCGGTCGACGTGTCGGACTACGCCGCCCTCGACGCGCTCGCCAACGACGTCGTCGTCGAGGGTGGCAGCCTCGACGCCTGGGTCAACTGCGCCGGCATCTTCGACGGGTACGCGGATGTCATCGAGACCACCCCGGAGCTCTGGGCCAAGGTGCTCGGCATCAACCTCACGGGCGCCTTCTACGGCTGCCGCGTCGCCGCGAAGCGTATGACAGAGCAGAAGTCCGGCCGGATCATCACCGTCGGTTCGGTGGCGGGCCAGCGTGGCGCGGCCGACGGTATCTCGTACGCCGCCTCGAAGGCCGGCCTCGAGGGCATGACGCGTCGGCTCGCCGTCGATGTCGGCCCCGCGGGAGTGACCGCGAACGTGGTGGCCCCCGGAGTGATCCGTACGAATATCCGCGCCACGTCCGAGGAGATCCTAGGCGACCTCGTCTCGTCGCAGCAGCGCGGTATCGGAGTGTCGAGCCCCGAGCTGCTGGACTTCCTCATCCCGGCGAAGCGGTCCGGCCTGATCAGTGAGGTCGCTGCGGTCGTGGCCTTCCTTGCGTCGGAGGGCGCAGGGTATGTGAACGGTCAGGTGCTGGCTGTCGACGGAGGCTGGACCGCGGTGTAACGACCGAGGTTGACGACGTGGCATCCTCCCACCTGACCCATTTCGGGGTACTCGAAGCCGATTCCGACGGCACCTCGTTGCGCACACGACCCTGGCGCGGGGATCCCGACCCGCGCCGGATCATCGACAACGTGGCCAGCAGCCAGCATCACCCGGCACGCATCCTGCGCCCCGCGGTGCGGCAGGGCTGGCTGGAGCGAGGCCCGGGCGGAGCGGGGCGCGGCGACGAGCCGTTCGTCGAGGTCGAGTGGGACGAAGCTCTCGACCTCGTCGCCGCGGAGCTGCGGCGTGTCTACGAGGAGCGCGGCTCCTCAGGCGTCTACGGAGGATCATACGGGTGGTCCAGCGCCGGGAGATTCCACCACGGACAGAGCCAGCTGCACCGCTTCCTGAACTGCCTGGGCGGGTACGTGTCCGCCGTCGGCGACTACAGCTACGGAACCTCAGGAGCGATCCTGCCGCACGTCATCGGCGCCTCGCCCGCGGACGTGATGATCAACGGCACGACGTGGGCTGTGATCGCTGACCACACCGAACTCTTCATCTCGTTCGGCGGCCTCTCCGAGAAGAACTCCGCGGTCGGGCCCGGAGGCATCGGCCGACACGGTACCCGCGGCAGCGTCCAGCGTGCCAGGGCCGCCGGATGCCAGTTCGTGGACATCACCCCGATCCGGGACGACACGTTCGCGGACGCGGCCTCGGAGTGGATCGCGCCCATCCCCGGATCCGATACCGCGCTCATGCTCGGCCTGGCCCACGTGCTCGACGCGGACGGCGCCGTGGACATGGAGTTCATCGAGAAGTACACCGTCGGCTACGAGCGATTCCTGCCCTATCTCCGCGGCGAGTCCGACGGAGTGCCGAAAACGCCTGCCTGGGCGGTGGCTCTCACCGGCGTCTCCGCGGAGGTCATCGTCGATCTCGCCCGGCGGATGGCGCGAAAGCGCACGATGATCAACCTCAGCTGGTCGATGCAGCGGCAGGATCACGGCGAGCAGCCGATCTGGATGGGCGTCACCCTCGCGGCGATGCTCGGCCAGATCGGGCTTCCCGGAGGCGGCTTCCAACATGGGTACGGCTCCTCGGCCGATGTCGGCCTGGCGAAACGGGTATCCAGCCCTCCGTCGTTGCCGCAGGGCAGGAACCGCGAATCGCGCTTCATCCCCGTCGCACGAATCGCCGACATGCTCCTCGAGCCGGGCAAGACGATCGAGTTCAACGGTCAGGAGATCGTCCTCCCCGACATCGACCTCGTGTACTGGGTGGGAGGGAACCCGTTCCACCACCACCAGGACCTCGCCCGGTTCCGCCGTGCGTTCCAGCGGCCGTCGACGGTCATCGTGCACGACATGCTCTGGACGAGCACCGCTCGGCACGCCGACATCGTGCTGCCTGCCACGATGTCCATCGAGCGCGACGATTACGGCGCCGGCAGGAACGATCCGCAGTTCTTCCCCATGCCTGCGCTGACGGAGCCCGCCGGTCAGGCGAAGGACGACTACGCCATCTTCGCCGAGCTGGAGCAGCGACTCCCGATGCTCGAGTCGTTCTCCGAGGGGCGGACAGTCAAGCAGTGGCTCCAGCACCTCTACGACGAATGGGCGCAGCGTCTCTCCGGGCGCGGTGTCGCCGTACCGGCCTTCGACGCGTTCTGGGCCAGCGAGTACATCGAGATCCCCGTGATTGACGAGCGGCAGGTGCTCTTCTCAGAGTTCCGCACCGATCCCGAGGCGGTCCCTCTCCGCACACCGTCAGGACGGATCGAGATCTTCTCCGAGCGCGTGGACTCGTTCGGGTACGACGACTGCCCCGGTCACCCGGTCTGGCTCGAGCCGCGCGAGTGGCTCGGCAGCCACGACCCAAGCCATCCGCTGCACCTCATCTCGAATCAGCCCAAGACGAGGTTGCACAGCCAGCTCGACGTAGGGGCGACGAGCAAAGCGAGCAAGATCCACGACCGCGAGCCAGCACGGATGAGCCCGCAGGACGCCGCGGCACGCGGCCTGCGGGACGGCGACGTGATCCGGATCTTCAATGATCGGGGATCATGCCTCGCCGGCCTCATCGTGTCGGATGCGCTTCGACCGGGAATCGTGCAGCTCGCGACCGGCGCCTGGTACGACCCGGATCCGGCCGATCCGTCGTTCTGCCGGCACGGCAACCCGAACGTGCTCAGCGCCGACCTGCCGGCCTCACGCCTGTCTCAGGGCACGACCGCGCAGCACGCACTCGTCGAGGTCGAGAAGTGGGATCGGCCGCTGCCGGAACTCACCGTGGACAAGCCTCCCCGGTTCGCGGCCCGCCGTCCCTGACGTCGAGTCGAGCCAGTCACTGTGGATGATGTAGGCGTTCGCCGATGCTCCCGATCGATCTGGTCAGCCCGGCGTCTCGGAGCGCGTCGGTGCACGTGAGCGACGTTTACTGGGAGCCGGAGGATGCGCCCGGAGAACACGAACAAAACCCAGGGCGGTTCACCCGCTACGCGATCCACACGGTCTTGAGATTGCAGAACTCTCGGATGCCTTCCATGGACAGCTCTCGGCCGAAGCCGGACCGCTTGATTCCGCCGAACGGCAGTTCCGGATAAGAGATGGTCATGCCGTTGATAAAGACGGCGCCTGCCTCGATGTAGCGCTCGGCGCGGGCGATCTCGCGCGCGTCGTTCGACCAGAAGGCGCACCCCAGACCGAAGTCGCTTTCGTTGGCGACTTGGAGCGCAGAGTCGAGGGAGTCGACTTTGTAGAGGGATGCGACGGGACCGAATGCCTCCTCGTCCCAGAGTCTCACCTCACGCGTCAGATCGGCCACCACAGTGGGCGCATAGAACCACCCTTCGCCTGCCCCGAGCCGCTGACCGCCCGCGAGGATCGATGCACCCTTCGACCGTGCATGGTCGACGAGCTCCTCGATGTCCCTTCGTCCAGATTCGGTTGCCAGCGGGCCGATGTCGGTGGCCCCGACGGCTGGGTCTCCGACGACCAGGGCATCCATGCGCGCCACGAAATTTCGCGTGAACTCGTCGTACACGTCCTTGTGGATGATGAACCGCTTTGCGTTGATGCAGGCCTGACCGTTGTTGGAGGTGCGTGCTTTCACCGCGGTCTCCACCGCCGCGTCGAGTTCGGCCGAAGGCATCACAATGAATGGGTCGGAGCCGCCTAGCTCGAGGACGGCCTTCTTGAGCACATCACCGGCGGTAGCGCCGATCGATCGTCCCGCACCCTCCGACCCGGTCAGAGTCACAGCCGCCACGCGCGGGTCCCTTATAACTGCCTCCACACGGCCAGAACCAATGAGAAGAGTCGAGAACGCCCCCTCGGGGAAACCTGCACGAATGAACAGTTCACCCAGGTAGAGCGCCGACTGGGGCACATTGGATGCGTGCTTGAGAACACCGGCGTTTCCTGCCATGAGAGCGGGAGCAGCGAAGCGTACTACCTGCCAGATCGGGTAGTGCCATGGCATGACCGCCAGAACTACACCGAGCGGATCGAAGCGGTTCGTGCGGCCGAAGCGGAGACCGTCGACGGGTCTGCCAGGACGCGGCCCTCGAGGAACTTCTGCGCGTTGTCTGCGAAGAAGCGCATCGTGTAGGCCGACTTTGTCACCTCAGCACGCGACTGAGCGATGGGCTTGCCCATCTCAGCCGTGATCATACGCGCCACAGCATCAATCTCCCCCTCAAGGAGATCGGATGCAGCGTGCATCCATGCACGCCGCTGATCCCAACCCGCGCTCTCCAACAGACCGACGGCGACGACGGCCGCGGCGAGCTTGTGCTCGACGACGGCCGCAGAGTCCTCCTCGAACGTCGCCAGCTCTCTCCCGCTGACGGGGCTGATGCTACGGATAGTCGCCATGGTGACTCCTTGAGGGCTTCTCAGATGAGGATTGTGAGGGGGTTCTCGATGCGACGCTGGAACGCGCTGAGCCACGTGGCTGCCACCGCGCCGTCCAGAACGCGGTGATCTGCTGAGAGCGTGACTGTCATGACCGATCCGATCTGAATGTCACCGCCCTCACCCACGAGTGGGAGCCGTCTGGCTGCGCCGACCGCAAGGATGCCGGATTGCGGCGGGTTGAGAATTGCGCTGAACCAACCTTTCGAGGTCGGGACATAGCCATCCCACGTCGATCCCCGTGGCGGAAGGCGGAGCATCGACTACGCAGCTGCGATCCGACCGATGCCCCAAGCGCTGTGCATTTCAAGACATGACCGGGGCCGGGACTGTCTGTACTGGGCGGAGGCCGCGTTCGCAGACGGCCAGAGTGTTGTCGGAGGGGTCGGTGAACCACGCGAACCAAGGACCGTTCGCACGGTAGATCCCGTCCGAATCGATTCGGATGGAAGTTCCTTCGTAACGCTCAAATACCACGCCGCTCTCGGTCAGATCGACCACCGCTTGGGGAAGGTCGGGGACGATGATGTTGAGAATCGTGAATTGCGCGGGCTGGTGGTTGGGATGGGCGTATGCGACGGCGGTGGCGCCGCCGGGGAGGTGGATGGCGAGCATTCCGTCGCGGTCTTCGACGTGGAAGCCGAGGACGTCGCCGTAGAACGTGCGCGTCGATTCCAAGTCGGTGACGGTGAAAGAACTGTAGGCGTCGGTTGCAGTGTCGGTCATCAGATGGTCCTCACGTTCGGTCATTGGGGGTGGGCCGGTCTCGGAGCTGTTGCCAGTGCCGCAATCGTTCGCTGATGGCGCGCTCGTAACCGTTGCTGGTGGGTTCGTAGAAGCTGGTGCGTTCAACCCCGTCAGGGAAGTAGTTCTGCCCGGAGAACCCATCGGCGGTATCGGGGTCATATTGGTAGCCGTCACCGTAGCCGAGCTGCTTCATGAGCTTGGTGGGGGCGTTGAGGATGTGCGCCGGCGGCACCAGCGACCCGGTCGTTTTCGCTTCACGCATGGCCCGGCTCAGGCCACGGTAGATCGCAATCGACTTAGGGGCGGTGGCGAGATAGACCACAGCTTGGGCGATCGCGAGCTCTCCTTCGGGTGAGCCGAGTCGCTCGTACACGTCCCATGCGGCGAGGGCTTGCTGGACGGCGTTTGGGTCCGCGAGGCCGATGTCTTCGTTCGCGAATCTTGTGATCCGGCGAGCAATGAACAGCGGGTCCTCGCCACCGTCCAGCATCCGTGCCAGCCAGTAGAGTGCTGCGTCCGGGTCGGAACCGCGCATCGCTTTGTGGAGTGCGGAGATGAGGTTATAGTGCCCCTCTTGCGACTTGTCGTAGAGCGGTGCCCGCTTCTGCACGGCCGCAGCCAGCCCGGCCGGGTCGACGGGCCTGGGGAGAGCATGCACTTGTTCGATCATGTTCAGCAGGTAGCGTCCATCGCCGTCAGCCATGGCGATCAGGGCATGGCGAGCATCGTCATCGAGTGGCAGTGCTCCTCCGAGCAGATTCTCCGCCCGGCCGATGAGCGTATCGAGCGCGGCGTCGTCGAGGCGTTTCAGAACGAAGACCTGGCAGCGGGACAGCAGCGCGCCGTTGAGCTCGAAGCTGGGGTTCTCAGTCGTCGCTCCAACGAGGACAACGGTGCCATCTTCGACATACGGCAGGAACGAGTCCTGTTGGGCACGGTTGAACCGGTGAATCTCATCGACGAACAGCAGCGTCCCCTGGCCAATCTCCCGGCGCTGCCGAGCTGTCTGGAACACCTTGCGGAGGTCCGCAACACCGGAGAACGTCGCCGACAGCGGCTCGAACGCAAGGTCAGTCTGCTCGGCAAGGAGCCTGGCGATGGTCGTCTTCCCGCACCCGGGAGGCCCCCACAACACCATCGACACGAGCCGTTGCGCAGCAACCATCCGGCCGATCGGACCGTCCTTGGCAAGCACGTGACTCTGCCCGACAACCTCAGCCAGCGAGCGGGGACGCAACCGGTCCGCCAAAGGCCGAGACGCATCGTCCAACCCGAACAGGGACGGCGGCTCATTCACGATTCAGTCCCCGTGCGGTGGGCGGCAGATAGGTCGTAGGAACCCTGCACCAGGTCCTCGATGAGTCTTCTAGTCACGCCATCGCCCGGACCGACGGAGATCCAGTGCTGCTTGTCGAGGTAGTGCCCGGCCGTGATCGAGTGGTGGTCACGTCGGAGCGCATCAGCGTAATGCGGGTCCGCCTTGACGGTAATGATCTGCAAGTCCGGGTCGTCATCGGTGACGATGAGGAACACCTTCTCGCCGACCTTCCAGACATCCAAATGCGGAGTGAACGGATGCCCCCGACTGACATCGGGCAGCGACGCCGCGGTATCCCGGGCGATCTGCTGCAGCCGCACCCCCGAGAGTGTCACCGGTGATCCCGACCAAACGTGGCAGGGTCGACCGGCCGCTTCGCGTGCGGCAGATTCTCGACGACGAGCAGGAACGACTCCGTGACCAGGTCATCGATCATCTGCTTCTGCAAGTCGCCGGAGGGGTGCAAGGTGATCCAGTGCTTCTTGTTCATGTGATACCCCGGGGTAATGTCCGCGTGTTGCTCCTGCAGCGCTTTGCTTTCTTCCGGGTCCGTCTTCAAGATGACGATCGGTTCGCCGGTGACGTCGGTGAGCAGCATGAATACCTTGTCCCGAACCTTGTACACATCCCAGCCAGCCCCGAACGGGTATTCCAGATCCGCGCCAGGCAACTCCTGAACTCGCGCTCGTGCCAGCTCCTGCAGTTTTTCGCCGTTCATGCGATGTCTCTTCTCCTGATTTTAGATTTAGCCACGGTATGTACAGCGGTGCGTACTATAATAGGTACCAGTGTACGCACTAGGTCCGACATTGGAGAAGAACATGCGCCGAGGGAAACCAAACGATCCCGGACGTCGTGCCCGCATTCTCCAAGCGACACTGGAGGTGATCATGGCTGAAGGGATCGGCGCGGCGTCCTATCGTGGTGTCGCCACGCATGCCGGGGTTCCGTTGGGTTCGATGACCTACTATTTCCCGACCCTCGAGGGGCTCATCGTGAGCGCGCTCGACACGACCCGTGGTGATCTCGAACCCCGCTACGCGGACCCGCTCCGCCGGGCCCAAACCCGAGCCGACGTCGTTGACGTCCTCGTGGACGCGGCGCTCGGCGCAACCAGCCCCACCATCGATGAGATCCGCCTCTACGAGGACATACGCCACTACGGCGCGCGAAACCCGAAAATCGCCGCCGTCCTCCAAGCGGTTGAAGACGATTCCCTCGGCATGCTGCACCGGGTGCTCCCGAACAGCACCGCACTGACCGTCAACGCAATGCTCTGGGGCTGGTGGAGCCACCGCCTCGCGCACCCCAACACGGACCTGGACGAACACACCGTGCGCCAAGCCTTCGAGGCCCTCGTGCACATTCCCGCACCGGGCCACCCGTTTTATGAAAAGGAGCACAATCATGCATGAAACCATGCGCGCCATCCGACTCACCGGTCCCGTCGATTTTGACGGCCTCACCGTCAGCGAGGTTCCGATCCCCGAGGTGCGCCCGGGATGGGTCCGCATCCGGGTCATGGCGTTCGGGGTGAACGAGTCCGAAGTGACCAGCAGAAAAGGCGAATCGTCCGCGGACTTCTCCTACCCGCGCATCCTCGGCATCGAAGGCGTCGGCATCGTCGATGCAGTCGCCGATAGCAGTCCGTTGAAGGTAGGACAGCAGGTCGCCACGATGATGGGCGGGATGGGTCGCGCTATCGACGGCAGCTACGCCGAATACACCCTCGTGCGCGACGAGAACGTCATCCCGTTCACCTCCGACCTCCCATGGGGCGTTCTTGGCGCTCTCCCCGAGATGTTCCAGACCGCATACGGGTCTCTGCGCACCGGACTTCGACTCGAGCCCGGGCAGAGCGTTCTGATCCGAGGCGGAACCTCCACCGTCGGGCTGTCCGCGATCGCCCTGGCCCACGAGCTCGGCGCGCACGTCATCGCGACCACCAGAAGTGCCGCCCGCGCCGACCTCCTCCGTCAGCACGGAGCCGATCTCGTTCTCGTCGACGACGGATCCCTTGCCGACCAGGTGCGGAAGACCCGCCCCGAAGGACTGGACGCGGCCCTTGAGCTCGTGGGCCTCGACGTTCTCCCCGACACGCTCCGCACCCTCCGCGGAGGTGGAGTCGGCTGCTTTACGGGTGCCCTTTCGGGTGTGTGGACCCTGGAGAACTTCTCGCCCTTCGCCCTCATCCCCAACGGTGTGCGGCTCACCCGTTACGCCGGGCAAGCGTCCGACCTTCCCGCCGACGCGTTCGCCGCCCAGCTCGAGGCGATCGCCGCCGGCCGCATCAGTCCCGCCATCGCTGGCACCTACCACGGGCTCGCCAGCGTCGCCGTTGCCCAGCGGGCGCTCGAGAGCGGACACACCCCCGGCAAGCACGTCGTCACCCTCGACTAACACCATCGCCCCAGCAACAACTCCACCAAGAACGGACGAGCCCCGCATGACCACGAACAGCAACAAAATCGCTCAGGACCTCATCGCCCTCGAAAAGTCCTACAACGAGCGGTTCAGCGTCGGAGACCCCCGCGGCTACTTCGACGGCTTCGCCGAAGACGTCAGCTACTTCGACCCGATCCTGAAAACCATCATCGTCGGGCGCGAAAACGTCGTCGCCTGGATCGAATCCATCTACTCGAACCCGCACATCGTTCGCAGCGAGTATCCCAACCCCACGGTCTACGTCGGCGACCACGAAGACTTCGCAGTGCTCGCATACAACCTCAACACCTTCGTCCTCGACGACGACGGCAACGAGGTACAGCGGCGCTCCTGGAACGCCACCCACGGATACCGCCTCATCGGCGGCAACTGGGTCATCGTCCACTCCAACTGGGCCTTCGCACACACCGTGGAACTGCGGACCGCCTCCTGATACGGAGACGACCACTATCTGGTGACTCACGCCTGACTCTGTCGCGGTAGCCACCTGGACCAGTGCCACGACCACTCGGCATCAGCGCACCCCTTCAGGTGTAACTACACCACGGCTCAAACCCCGCAGTAGATCCTTCCCCCCAAAGTCCACCTGACACTGAGATGGGACTTATCGATGACCGACACCAGCAGCGCTCACGCCCTCACCGCAGAGCGCACGGTTCGCTCCTGGTTGGGAGTCCCGTTTGCCACCGCCCAACGGTTCCGCCGGCCCACTCTATTGCCTTTCAACCCCGATCTGTCTTACGAACAGAAAGGACCCGCACCCCTCCAAGCCGGGGACACCACCTGGCTGGAAGCCGACAGCGGGGTGAGCGAGGACTGCCTGAACCTCAACATCTGGGCGCCGGAGGACGCTGACGACGAGGCGTTGCCCGTGGTCGTCTACATCTTCGGCGGCGGGTGGATGCTCGGCGCGAACACTCAAGCCACCTCCAACGCGTCTGGCCTCGCGGCCACCGGACAAGCCGTCGGGGTGTCCCTCAACTATCGGCTCGGTGCGTTCGGAGCGCTGTCCCTCTCCCAGTATGGCGGCGCACTGGCAGAGGCCACGAACCTCTGCCTGCAGGACGTCATCACCGGCCTGCAATGGGTTCGTGAGAACATCGCCCGATTCGGCGGAGACCCGAACAACGTCACCGTTACCGGGCACAGCGCAGGCGCCTTCAACGCTCTCGCCCTGCTCGCAGCCCCCTCAGCTGATGGGCTTTGTCACCACATCGCCGCCTTCTCCGGCATGCCCTCACGCCAGGTACCGAGCCGGAGCGCCGAAGAACGCGCCGTAGCAGTCCTCACCGCGCTCGGCATCCAGGACGACCCGGAGCAACTCCTGAACATCGACGCGAACCTCCTCGCCGAAACAATGAGCAAGACCCAATCGTCGGACCCCGGCGCCGCGCACGGCGTCGACAACGACACCATCGCCCTCGTCGACGATTCGAGCCAGCCGGGCGGCATCCTCACCGACCATCCCCTGCGAGCCCTCGAGTCCGGACGCCACCGCGACATCGACATCCTGTTCAGCAGTACCACGAACGAGACTGACTACTGGGTCGAGCACAGGACCGAGGAGTTCGATCCCGGCAGCATCGACGATCTAATCGAGGAATTCGCCAGCCGGAATCACATCCCACGCAGCCGCGCCCAGAAGATCATCGCCGCGTACGACGTCGACGGACGCACGCCGGTCCAGGTCCGCGGCGCCCTGCTCACCGACTTCTCCTTCACGCTGCCCCAAGTCCGCGGCGCACTCGCACACGCCGCGTCCGGAGGCAATGCGCACCTCCTCTCCGTCGGTGCCGTCAAGGGAACGGAGGCTGTTCACGGCACGGAAATGTACGGCATCGTCGGACAGAAACGACCAGGCGCCAGTCAAGAGCAGATCGCCCGTGACACCTTCGTCCGCGACGCCCTCCTCACCCTCGCATCGGGCAACACCGACCAACTGTGGGAACCGGTGACCACCATCCCCACCACGAAGAGCATCGGCAACATGCTCGACGACGCCACCACCCACGCCAACAGCGTGCTCGAGATCTTCAAAGGAATCGCCCGCCCGTAGCCTGGGCCGCGGATGCCGCTTCTGCCGCCCGCATCCATCAGCCGAACTGGACTTCACCCGACAGGGCGTCCGGCACGACGACGATCTTGCCGATGTGCGTCCGCTTGAGCATGCTCGCCTGCGCATCACGGAGATTCGAGAGTCGATAGGTCGCTTCGAGGAGCGGCTTCACCTTGCCCTCGTTGACGAGGCCGATAAGACGCGCGAAGGTCTCGGGCGTCGGGTTCGTGATGCCGTGCAGCTCGAGGTCCTTGTAAATCAGCTCCCGAAGGTCGATGCGGCTGATCGGACCGCCGATGGCTCCCGCCGACGCGTAGCGCCCCCCGCGCCGGAGCATGAGGAGCAGGCTCTCGAACATGTCACCGCCGACGACGTCGATGACGACGTCGGCGCCGCGCTCACCGATGACCGCGGCCACCGCGGCGGCGAGATCCGGTTCGCTCCGTGACACGAAGCCGTCCACGCCGAGCTCTCGCAACCGGGCCTCCTTGGACGCGCTGGCGATCGCGA
Organism: Microbacterium sp. 2MCAF23; assembly: GCF_052115565.1. Taxonomy (NCBI): domain Bacteria; kingdom Bacillati; phylum Actinomycetota; class Actinomycetes; order Micrococcales; family Microbacteriaceae; genus Microbacterium; species Microbacterium sp. 2MCAF23. The sequence goes on from NZ_JBFRGY010000008.1 coordinate 99,149, forward strand.
TGACGCGAGCACCTCGTGCCTGCGCGAGCTGGATCGTCGCGGTGCCCACTCCCCCGGCCGCACCGGTGACGACGACGGTCTCACCCTTGCCCAGACGCGTGCGTGCGAGCATCTCCTCGGCGGTGTCGTAGGAGCACGGGAAAGTCGCCAACTCGGCGTCGGTGAGTGCAGTGCTCACCGGGTGAGCGTTGACCGCGGGAACCCGCACATACTCGGCGAAGCCTCCATCGCGGTCTCCGCCCAGATACTCGGCGATCTGCGCGTGGCGAGGCAGTTCGGGATCCCGGACGGACGGATCGACCACGACTCGTGATCCGATCACGTCGTGATCCACCCCCTCGCCGACCGCCACGATCGTTCCCGCCACCGACGCCCCCTGGACGCGTGGGAATGACATGGCCGTGTTGTTCCACGTCGCGCCGGCATCGTCGTCGCGACCCGCCTGCCCCAGCTGCTCGGAGACGGACTCCTGCACCACCCGGTCGTACCACCCGGTCCGTGTGTTGATTTCGGTGTTGTTGAGCGCACACGCCCCCACCTTGATGAGCACCTCTCCGGCCCGCGGTTCAGGGGTCGGCACGTCGGTCCGGTACACCAGCTGATCGAGCCCGCCGTGCCCGACCAGCTGCACCGCGGCCATCGTCGACGGAACTGTCATCGTCTCCACCAGTCTCTCCATGTCGCGGTCGTCCTCCTGCTACGCGTCGAGCGCCGGCTTGACCATCACGTGCTTCAGCTGGGAGTACTCGTCCAACCCGTGCAGCGACAGCTCGCGGCCGTATCCCGACTCTCCATAGCCGCCGAAGGGCATTTCGGACACGCACGGCGTGTGCTGATTCACCCACACCGTGCCGAACCGCAGCTCCCGGCTGAAGCGCAGCGTGCGTGCGAGGTTCGTCGTCCAGACGCTGGCCGACAAGCCGAAGTTGACGTCGTTGGCAAGGTGCAGCATCTCGTCGTCGCCGCTCGCGGACTGAATCGTCACCACCGGACCGAACACCTCGCTCTGCACGACCTCGTCCGCCTGCGCGACATCGGTGATGACCGTGGGCTCGATGAAGAAACCCGGGCGGTCGGCGCGGCGCCCACCGGTCCGGATGGTGTTGCCGGCTACTCGGGCGCGTTCGACGAATCCGAGCACCGAGGCCAGCTGCTTCTCGGAGATCACCGGGCCCAGGGTCGTGGCCGGGTCCGACGGATCGCCGATCACGAGTTTCCCGACTTCCTGGAGATACGCCTCGACGAACTCGTCGTACACGGACTCCTCGACGATGATGCGGCACGCCGCCGTGCAGTCCTGGCCAGCACCCGAGTACCCGAATGCCACCAGGTCCCTGGCGGTCTCACGAAGCGGGCTGTCCGCGAACACCAGGACGGGCGCCTTGCCGCCGAGCTCGAGACCCAGTTTCTTCACCGTGCCGGCGGCGACGGACGCGACGAACTTGCCGGTCTCCGTCGCCCCTGTGAACGCGATCTTCCTGATCTCGGGATTCTTCGCCATCGCCGTTCCTGCGGCGCCGCTGCCGAGGATCAGATTGACGACCCCCTCGGGAAGGAACCGGTTGGCGACCTCGACCAGCTTGATCGTGCTGAGCGGGGTGACCGTCGCCGGCTTGATCAGCATCGTGTTCCCTGCGGCGAGCGCCGGGGCGAGCTTCCACGCCCCCATCAGCAGCGGGTAGTTCCATGGTGTGATCAGCCCCACGACGCCGAGAGGCTCACGCCGGACCCAGGAGGTGCTCTGGTTGTCGTACTCGTCGACGCCGGGCACGATCGAGATGCGAGCGGCTCCGGCCACGAAGCGGATGACGTCCACCACGCTCGGCACGACGAAATCGCGTACGTCACCGATCGGCAGGCCGACATTGAGGCTCTCGATGCGCGCGAAGTCCTCGGCCTCGGCCTCTACTGCATCCGCGATCTTCAGCAACACCGCAGACCGCTCGGCGGGAGAGGTGCGGCCCCAACTCTTGAACGCCTCGGCGGCTCGCTGCGCAGCCGCGTCGACGTCGGACTCACTCGCGACGGGAAAGCGTGCGATCACTTCTCCGGTCGCGGGGTCGAACACCTTCGACGCGTCGGCGTCGTTCTCGTCGGCGAGGTACGGCTCCGCGAAGGTCAGGAAATCCTTGCTGTTCTGAGTCATAGTGAAATCCTGCCCTTCCCGTCTCTGCATCCGCCCTTGGAGAATTTCCGAACCGGGCCGAGAAAACGGGGCGCCTTCCCAATCACGCGCCGCGAGCCCGTGCCGGAGAGTGGACTGCACAGGAGCCGCGCTGTGCGACAGCGCCGGTCGGCAGGAACGACAGAACAAACCGGGAGTTGCAGTGGACCTCGAGACCTACGACTACATCATCGTCGGCGGAGGATCGGCCGGCTGCGTGCTCGCCAACCGGCTGAGCGCAGACCCCGACACGAAAGTGCTGGTCCTCGAGGCGGGCCACCGTTACTCCTGGTTCGACGTGCCCATCCGTGTGCCCGCCGCCTTCCTCTTCCTCATGGGACACCCGTTGTACGACTGGCGGACCAAGTCCGAGCCAGAACCAGGACTGCACGGCCGTCGCATCGACCACTATCACGGCAAGGTCATGGGCGGCAGCAGCTCGATCAACGGCATGTTCTACCAACGCGGCAACCCCCTCGTCTACGAGCGCTGGGCGAAGGATACCGGTGACCAGGGGTGGGACTTCGCCCACGTGCTGCCGTATCTCAAGCGCATCGAGACGTTCACAGGCTCCGACCCGACCGGACAGTACCGGGGTACGTCGGGCCCGATCCCGGTGCACCAGCACCACCACGCGGGCAAGCGGAACCCACTGTTCGACGCGCTCTTCGAGGCCGCCCGCGAGGCCGGCTACCAGCTCGTCGACAACGTCAACGGCTACCGGCAGGAGGGTTTCGCCTCCTTCGACTCCAACATCGAGAACGGCGAGCGCTACAACGCCGCCCGCACCCACTACGCCCCCGTGAGGAAGCGCAAGAACCTCGACGTCGTCACGGGTGCCCGGGTCACCAAAGTGGTCTTCGAGGGAACGCGTGCCGTCGGTGTGGAATACGCCATCGGTCGTCGCCGCCGCCGGACCGTCGTGCGTGGCAGTGAGATCATCTTGAGCGGCGGTGCGTACAACTCGCCACAGCTGCTGATGCTCTCCGGGATCGGGAACGCCGCCGAACTGAAGGCGCACGGGATCGATGTCGTGGCCGACCTTCCGGGCGTCGGGGAGAACCTCCAGGACCACCTCGAGGCGTTCATCATGTACGAGTGCAAGCTCCCCGTCTCCAACCAGAGCATCGTCCGCAAGCGCAGCTACCCGATGACCGGTCTGAAGTGGATGCTCGGCAAGACCGGGCCCGGCGCATCGAATCACTTCGAGGGCGGGGGCTTCGTGCGCTCCACGCCGGACGCTCCGATGCCGAACCTCATGCTCACGATGCTCACCCTCGGAGTGCGCAACGACGGCACCCCCGCCCCCACGCCCCACGCATACCAGATCAACCTGGGCCCGCAGCAGCCGCAGTCGAAGGGGCACATCAAGCTCCGCAGCAACGACCCGTTCGAGCAGCCGGTCGCGACGTTCAACTACCTATCGACGGAACACGACCGCCAGGAGTGGATCGACGGAGTCCGAGCGACGCGCGAGCTCATGAATCAGCCGGCCTTCGACCGCTTCAATGGAGGGGAGCTCTCACCCGGTCCTGCGGTGCAGACCGACGAGGAGATTCTGGACTGGGTCGCCCAGGACGCCGAGACGACGTACCACCCGTGCGGCACCTGCAAGATGGGCAGCGATGAGCTCTCCGTCGTCGACCCCCGCACGTTCCGGGTGCATGGCGTCGAGGGCCTCCGTGTCGTCGATGCATCTGTCATGCCCTCGATCCCCAACGCCAACCTGTACGCGCCGCTGATGATGATGGCGGAGAAGGCCGCCGATGCCATCCTCGGGAATGCTCCGCTTCCGGCCGAGCAGGTCGCCTTCTACCGGCACGCGACGCCGGAAACGGTCTGAGCATCACGACGCTGAAGACCCGCCACCCCCGATCAGAGGGGGTGGCGGGTTTCAGCGGTCTCGAGCGAATGTTTGGCGATCGTCCCACTCCTCGCCGAACGGGTGGGTGAGTTCAGCCCCGAGCCACTCCTATCCGCGTGCTGCGGCCGGATCGTGCAGCTGCCTGCCGTTCACGGCTCACCACCCCGCGTGCTTCCGATCCACGGAAAAGTCGCGCTCGTCGATCTCGTAGTCGACCTGCGACGGGTCGATCACCCGGATCGGCCGACCGGACCGCAGCTCCTCGGACACATGTGCGACGACCCCGGGGAGCGTCGACATGGCGATCACGCCCGTAGTCTCGTCGGGCGTGAACCCGAGTTCCACGAGGATGAGGGCGATCATGCCGACATCGTTGAGCGGGATGGTCTGCTTGCCGGGGAGCCGGGTGAAGGCGGCGTGAATGCGTTCGTAGAAGTCTCCGACGGGCCCCCAGACACCGTTGTGCTGGGCGATGGCCTTCAACTTCACTGCGCGCGGATCCTCGTACGTGAAGACGGGGTGTCCCAGGCCAGGGATGCGGACCCGCGCCGCCCGGCACTCGGCGACGATCTCGTCGGCGAGAGCATCCACCCGCTCGCGATCCTCGAGGTCGATGCCCGCGTCGACGAGCCGCCGGTGGGCGTCGAGCGCGAACTGGGCGGTATCCTCCGGGGCGAGCGTGTTCTTCCCGATCGCGAGGATGGCGCCGGCAAGGCTGGCCGCCATGTTCGGATTGGCCGACGCGATGTACCGGGCTGCGACGGTGCCTGACTTCTGCAGCGCGTAGTCCAGCACGCCGTTCAGCACCGCGTCGAGCACCACGATCTGCTGCGGCGTGCCAAGCTCTCCCCTGACGAGCAGATACGTCGCCTCAGTGAAGGTCAGGCCTCCGATGAGCTCGGTGAGGTCGTAGCCGCGGACCCGCACCGTGTCCGCCTCGACCCGACTCACCGACGATTGCCAGTACCGTCGCTCATCGTCGGAAGGTGATACCTGCAGCATCAGTTCGCTCCTCTGCGTCTGTCTGCCGCTCAGCCTAGGTCCGCGCATTCGTGCGCGATTCGTATTCCTCCCAGATGCATCCTCGGAGATTCAGAAGTATTCCGTCGGCCGGCCCTGCGATCGTTCTTAGACTTCCCGTGTCCCCCACCGACGCGTGCACCTCGAGTCGCTCGATCGCCCTATCGGAGAAATCATGAACATCGAGAACATCAACATCGACGCCCCCACGGACCTGCAGCTGTACTCCGACGCCGTCGTGTCGAACGGCCTGGTCTTCACCACTGGGCAGATGCCACTGGATGCCGACTGGAACCTCGTTTCGACGGACGTCGCCGAGCAGGCCCGGTACGTCTTCGGCCGGCTCGTGCGCCTTCTAGCGGCGAGCGGCTCTTCCCCCCGGGAGATCATCCGTCTGACGGTCTACCTCGCCGACATCGACGATGTCGCCGCTCTCGCGCCCGCGCGACGGGAGTTCCTCGGCGATGCGCGTCCCGCGAGTGTCATGGTCGAGGTGTCGCGTTTCGGCACGCCGGGGATGCGACTCGAGGTCGAGGCAATCGCACGGGTTGGCCGCGCCTAGCGCGCAACCGAGCCGTTAGCGGCTCGCGCGGCGTGGACCGGTCGCCTCTTGATGTGAGCCGCCCGATCAGCCCGCGGTGGAGGACCGGACGATAAGTTCTGTTGCGAACTCGTGACGTGCAACCTCCACGGGCTCCCCCCCGATGGCTTGAAGTAGCAGATCGACGGCCGCCTGCCCCATCGCACCATACGGCTGACGGACAGTCGTCAATTGCGGGTTCAGGAGAATCGCGGCCCGTTCGTCGTCGAAGCCGACGACAGCGACGTCGCCCGGAGTACTTAGGCCGTGAGCCGTCAGCTCACGGAGAACGGGAGCGGCGAGACCGTCGAATGCGCAAAAGATCCCGTCGGGCGCATGATCCGAATCGAGCAGCTCGCCCAGTTCGACGCATCCGAGCAGCGCATCGTCCACGTTCTCGACTTCCACAATGAACCGCTCATCGACCGGGATGCCGCTGGCGCCGAGTGCGTCTCTGTAACCCTGTTCGCGTTCGCCGATATAGAGCCCGCCTCCCTGTTCGGCTGTGAACTCTGATTCTGATGGCCGGATGAAGACGATTCGAGAGCGACCCAGGCCGATGAGGTGTTCGACGGCTTCGAACGCTCCTCCTCGATTCGTGGGCGAGATCGACGGGAAATGGATATCGGGGCTGGCGTCATCGATGGCCACGCCGGGGATCCCGATGCGATCGCATGCGACACGCACCGCGCGCTGGTCGGGAACACTGATGACGATCACTCCTTCGGTATGCACGTTCTCCAGGCTCTCGACCACCGCAGCGACGCCGCCGGTTGTACCTGCAATCGGATGGACGAGCATCTGGTAGCCGGCGGCGGATGCGGAAGCGAAGGCGCTGTGCACCACAGGCTCCCACCAACCCCACCCGTTATCGGGGACGATGAGGCTGATGGCCCGAAAGCCGCCGCGACGCAGGGCTCGGGCGGCGATCGACGGCCGATAGCCGAGTCGTTGCGCGATCGTGCGTACCTTGTCTCGGGTTTCGTCGCTGACGTCAGGGTGATCGGCGAGCGCACGCGAAACCGTTGCGATTCCTACCCCGGCGGCCTCAGACACGTCCCTGAGCGTCACCCTATACGTCATCGTTCCTCATTCTCGCCGTTCAACTTGACTCGGAGTAACAATCCGTCTAGCTTACCGGAAGCGTACCCGCAATCGTTTCCGGTAACGCTTCCGATCAGGCTCAGCGAAGAGGATATATTCAGTGTTCGAGCACGCGCCGACCACCGAACACGTCAGACCTGCACGAGTCGGCCCCGCCTTCTTCGCCGTCTACGTGCTGGCAATGTTTGACGTCTGGATGGCGATTAGTCTGCCCGAGCCCGTCACCCTGGCGCTCCGAATCTCTCAGATCGGCCCGGAGGGGAAAGCGACCAGCCACTCGATCGCGCCCGGCGTCGGCTGGCTCGTATCCGGTACCGCCGTTATGGCCGTCGCAGCGGTTCCCCTGTTCGGGATCCGATCTGAGTGATGACTCATCTTGCTGTTGTGCCCACCATCCAGAAGGAGCCCAGATGACCCAGCTTGCGTACCTGAACCCCGCTCTCAGCCCCGAAGAGAGAACGGAGGACCTTCTCTCGCGCATGACCCTCGAGGAGAAGGCGGGTCTGATGTTCCAGCCCGCAATCAACATCCCCGGACGCATCGTCAGTGCGGAAACTGCCCTAGCCGATGCCGAGAAGAAGATCACCGCCAAGAACATCTCCCACATCCATGTGATGGATGGCGACGACACCGCCGAGATCGCGCAATGGCTCAACCGGCTGCAAGAGATCGCCGCAAACACCCGCCTCGGTATACCGATCAGCTTCTCTACTGACCCGCGCAGCGGGTTTCACAGTTCACCGTTCACCGGGAAGACTGCCGACGCGGTCTCTCGCTGGCCGGAGCACACCGGTCTGGCCGCAACCCGCGACATCGAGCTCGTGCGACAGTACGCGGACGTGATCCGCCGCGAGATGCTCGCGATGGGAATACGCGTGTACCTCGGCCCCATGGCCGACATCTTCTCCGAACCGCGTTGGTCACGCGGCTTCGGAACCTTCGGCGAGGACCCGCAGGTCGCCTCGGATATGGTCGCCGCATTCATCAAGGGGCTTCGCGGCGGTCCCGAACTCACCGCGGAGAGCGTCACCGCCATCGTGAAGCACTTCCCGGGCGGCGGTCCTCAGCTTCGCGGCATGGACGCCCACGACAAGCGATTCCGGGAACAGGTCTACCCAGGCCACCAGCAAGAGCTCCATCTGCGTCCGTTCGAGGCCGCATTCGCGGCAGGGGTGACCCAGGTCATGCCCTACTATGGAATGCCGATCGGCACCGACTGGCAAGAACGCGGCTTCGCCTTCAACGCGCCGGTCATCAAGGGACTCCTGCGCGAGAAGTACGGCTTCGACGGCATCGTCTGCACCGACTGGTATCTGTTGGAGCCCGCCGTCGTTGAGGACCTCACCTTCGGGCCTAACGGGTACGGTCTCGAAGAACTCACACCGACTGAGCGCCTCAAGGTTGCCGTCGACGTCGGTGTCGACCAATTCGGCGGCGACGACTGCCCCGAACGTGTCGTCGACCTCGTCTCGTCCGGGCACCTGTCCGAGCAGCGACTGGACACTTCCGCGCGCCGCCTCCTCCTCGAGAAGTTCCGGCTCGGTCTCTTCGAGCATCGCTATGTCGACATCGAGAAGGCACGCGTCGTCGGCGCGGACCCGGAGAACCACAGACTTGGCGAGCACGCGCAGGCTGCAGCGCTTACGCTCCTCAAGAACGAGAATGCACTCCCCCTCGCTCCCGCGACGCGGTTCTACACGGAGAACATCGATTGGGACGATGTCCACGCTCCGCTCACCCACGTCATGCACCCCGAGCACGCAGACGTAAACGTCATCCGACTCTCCGCTCCCTATGAACCGGACCCCGATGGCGCGCTCGGCGACTTCTTCCACCACGGTCGTCTCGACTTCACCGCGGATGTTGTGAACCACCTCCGCGAACTCTCCGATCTCGCGCCGACCATCGTCGTCGTCTACCTGGAGCGGCCTGCCGTCCTGGCGGATCTCGAACCGCACGCGGTCGCGCTGGTCGGCGAGTACGGCGCAAGCGACCGCGTGATCCTCGAGGCCCTGCTCGGGCACACGCCGTTCACGGGTACCCTTCCGTTCGATCTGCCACGTTCCATGGATGCGATCAAGGCATCCCGCGAAGACGTCCCCTTCGACACCGCCGAACCGTTGTACGCGTTCGGCCACGGCCTCGCGTTGACGACGAGGGAGTGAACCGAGCCGATAGCCGTCACAACATCAGGATCAACAGCGTCCTGTCTATCTTCCAATCCGGCCTCGAAATCTTGGAAGAACTTCGGATTGACTACGGCATCGAGCAGCAGATACTCTCCCAGTATTCATTCTGGAATCGTTACCGGTATCGAATTCGCCCGCTCACTCGGTCACCCGAAAGGCCAGGAGCGTGCCGGTCGACCTGTTCACTCATCGATGAGTGCGGGATCCAACTCCGACGTAACACCAATTAGACGCAGTTCAAAGGAGAAAACGTGCACATCTCGCGCACCACAACACGGCAACGGAGCAGCTCCACGGCCCGACGGGTGATCAGCGCAGCAGGCGCAGCCGTCGTCGTCGCTGTTGCCCTGACGTCCTGCTCGCTCGCGCCGGCGTCAAGCAACGCCGGCGACAAGACACTCACCGTGGCGACATGGAAGGGCTACGGCGCCGACCTGCCGTGGGTCGTTTCCGACTTCGAGAAGGAGACCGGCGCCACTGTCAAGTTCCAGTACATCGACTCCGAGCAGAACATGCTCCAGTTGGTCGACAAGGCAAACGGTGCCATCGACGTCGCACTGCCGAACATCCAGTACATCGGCCAGGGCATTGATAAGGGGACCTTCCTGCCACTGGACTCCACCAAGCTGACCAACCTCAACGACATCTACTCGGACTTCTCCGGCCGCAAGGAGATCCGCAAGGACGGCAAGCTCTACGGTGTCCCTTGGACCTGGGGCAGCTCGGGGCTGTTCTATGACAGCACGAAGGTGACGCCGAATCCCGATTCGCTCAGTGTGCTGTGGGACCCGAAGTACAAGGGCCAGATCGCCCTGTTCGATGACCCGACCCTGCTGATCCCGATCGCAGCACTCTACCTCGGTGAGGACCCGCAGAACCCTGACATGACGAAGGTCACCCCGGCGCTCCAGGCGTTGAAGAACAACGCGAAGCTGATCTACACGTCCGGCGACGACCTGGCGAAAGCGATTAGCAGCGGCTCCGTCGTCGCTGGTATCGGATCCGATTCCGGGATCGGCAGCCTGGTTTTGACCCCGGACTCCGGCGCGCAGAACCTCAAGTACGAGGTCACAAAGGAAGGCGCGGTCGGATGGATCGACAACTGGGCGATCTCGGCGAAGAGCAAGCACACGGACCTCGCGTACCAGTGGCTCAACTACATGACCGGCAAGAAGTTCCTCTCAAAGTGGGCCAACTCCCCGGCAGATTCATCGCCAGCCCCGGCTAACCAGTCGGTCGTCGATTCGCTCTCGCCCGCGACGAAGGAACGTCTGCAGACCAATCCATCCACGATCTCCAAGCTCACCCTGCAGCTCCCGATGCCGGCGGAGCGGCTGCAGTCGTGGGTGGATGCCTGGACGCAGGTGAAGGCCGCCTCGTGATGACCACAGCACTCACTCTCCTGCCCCGCCGGCCTCGGCGGGTCAGGGGAGCGCTCGGCACGGCCTTCCTCCTCACGCCCGGCGGCCTTCTCCTCGGCTTCTTCGCCTTACTCCCGTTGGTCGCGCTCCTCGTCATAGGTTTCACGAATGACACCGGCCAGGTGACCCTGACGAACTTCGGGCAGATGTTCTCCAGCCCGGTATACATGTCGCTCCTCGCGCGCACACTGGTGATCGCTTTCTTGGTGACGTTGACCAGCATCGCGCTCGCCTGGCCGGCCGCCTGGGCGCTTGCCCGCTACACCAGCCCGAAGTCGAAGTCGATCATCCTGGGCTTGGTTATCGTCCCGTACGTCACCTCGCAACTACTGCTGATCTACGGATACGTCAGCCTCATCCAGGCGGGTGGACCGGTGATGTCCCTACTGGCAGCGGTCGGCCTCGCCGATGCGCAGGCATCGATCATGTACACGCCTGCCGCCAGCCTCCTGATGTTGATCATCGAGAGCCTCCCGACGGCGATCCTGGTGATGTACTCGGCGTCGGAGCAGATCAGCGCATCGGTGCTTGAAGCCTCCCGCACCCTCGGCGCGAGCAGGCGCGTCACGTTCACCCGTGTGATCTGGCCACTGTCGACCGCGATGATCAGTGTGAATTTCGCGCTCACGTTCGTGCAGACCGTCGGCGCATTCGCTGAGCCGACCATCCTGGGCGGCCCGACCGGGCAGATGGTGGGCAATGCGATTGCCGCGCAACTCTCATCAGGAGTGCATCAGCAATTCGCCGTTGCGATGTCGCTGCTGCTGCTCGTAGCCTCTCTCGCAATCGTCGGGGCAGTCACCGTCCTGCTGGCCTGGGGCAAGTACGCTCTGTCCGGCGTCACCAGAGCTGGTGCTCCAAAGCCCCGGCCGGTCGGGCAGGCGCGAACGGAAGAACACACGACGAGGAGCGAAAGGGTGCTTCGATGAAGACCGCCGTTCTGCCCCGGCTGATGAAGATCTGGCTGTATGTGATACTCCTCATCCTCGCGCTGCCGCTGCTCGCCATGGTGATGCTGAGCCTCAACGAGTCCCGATACGGCACATTGCCGTTCCGCTTCACGTTCGACTGGTATGCGAAGCTGTCGTCCGACGGCGCACTGCTGGATGCCTTGGCCACCAGCCTCAACCTGGCGACGCAGGCGACGCTCTTCGCGGTGATCGTCGGCACGTTGCTCGCGTTGGGTATGGCGCGGTCAAAGGTCTACGTTAATCTCCCGATCAACAGCCTCCTGCTCGCCCTGATGACAGTGCCCGCCCTGATCCTCACGGCCGGATTCGTCATCGTTTTCGGCTGGCTGGGCCTCGGATCGAGCACGCTCGGGTTGGTTCTGGCCTCGATCGTGACCTCCCTGCCTTTGGTCGTACTCATCGTCAGCGGACGGCTGCGCGACCTGAACCCAAACTACGCGGAGGCCGCGCACTCGCTCGGGGCCAGCTCGCTGCGGACTTTCCTCACGATCACGATTCCGCTCATCGCGCCATCCGTCATCGCGGGAGCGATGCTGGCGTTCGTCGTCACCTTCAACAACTTCGCTATCCAGCTCTTCCTCGCCCCTATCGGCATCTCCACCCTCCCCGTGCAGATCTACTCGATGGTGCGCCTCGGCGTGACCCCGGACGTGGATGCGCTCGCCACGATGATCCTGATCACCACGGTGCTGCTGGTCGTGATCCTCAATTGGCTCTCGGGCAGTGCCGCCAAACTTTTCACACCCACGAACAAAGGAAACTGATGGCGGAGCTCACAGTCTCACGCGTCTCCAAGAGCTTCAATGACACTCGAGTCCTCGAGCCGTTGGACCTGACAGTCGGCGATGGCGCCTTCTGCTGCATGCTCGGATCGTCCGGATCCGGCAAGTCAACCCTGCTGCGCATCATCGCAGGGCTGGAGGTTCCCGACGAGGGATCCATCCGGGTCGGCGCGCGCGATGTCACCCGCTTGTCCGTGGAGAAACGCAACATCGGCTTCGTATTCCAGAACTACGCTCTCTTCCCGCATCTGAGCGTGCTTTCGAACGTGATGTACGGGCTCCGTACGCGTCGTACTCCACGTGCGGTCGCGAAGAACAAGGCAGAGGACATGCTCGGCCTGGTCGGCCTCGGCGACTTCGGTGGCCGCTCACCAGCGAACCTCTCCGGCGGACAGCAGCAGCGCGTCGCCCTCGCCCGCGCCCTTGTCACCAGCCCCGACCTGCTCCTGCTGGACGAACCACTGTCTGCCCTTGATAAGAAGATCCGCGGCGAGATGCAACGCGAACTCAAGCGCATCCACACCGAGACCGGGCTGACCACGATCATGGTCACGCACGACCAGGAAGAGGCCATGGATCTCGGCGACCAGGTCATGATGCTCGACCATGGCGTGGTGCAGCAGAACGACGACCCGCACTCGATGTATCGCGCGCCCGAGAACCGCTTCGTCGCGCAGTTCCTCGGCGGTCAGTTGCTCGGAACCGGCATTGTCCGGGGATCTGGTCCATCGGCCGCTGTCGAGATCGGCGGACTCCTGCTCACGACGTCGCAGGACGACCTTCGCGACGGTGATCGGGTCGATCTGCTCGTGATGGCTGAGCGAGTGCGCATCCTGGCGGACGACGCGACCTCGATTGATGGCTCAGGCGTCGGAAACCTGGGCTCGATCGACTTCTTCGGTCCGTTCGCGCGTGCCGAGATCGATGCGGGCGATCTTCGCATCCCCGTCACGATGCTCTCCCATCAGGCAGAGGCTCTCACCGCGGGCAGTCGGGTGCGCTTCGCCATCGCGACCGAAGGCGTGCACGCGTTCGCCAGTGAGCGTGCCGGGTAGCGGCACATTCCGGCATCGACGAGGGGGGGTGCACCGAGAACCTCGAAACCGGGGCAGTTCGGAGATCGTCGGGCCCGACACGCTTGCTCTCGTCGATTGAACATCCTCGGGGAGTGAGCCGGCGGCGGTGCTAGCTACCTGCAGCATCGGGCAGGAGCCAGTAGCGCCTTCCCCTGAACGGCAGTACCAACTATCCTGACTACCCGTATCAACTCACGCGACGAGCCAGCAGTAACTCTGAACAGGTCGAGGAACTCCTTGGCCGCATCGAGAATCGGCCGGAAGCCACCGTGATTCCGTTCACCCAGTCGTCGTTGTGAACGAGCCTGTTCAGCAGCCGCTGTTCAGCGTGCCGCTTCGAGATTGCTGCGTTTGGAGCTGTTGGACGGGTTTGCGCACGGATAGGTTCCATCTGGTGTGGCTTGCCGAGGCAGTCGGAACACAGAGCGCCGATCGAGATGAACCCAGGACGAAGCTGATGAGACCACACCTTGCGCATGCTCATGCCGAAGTCGCCGGTGATGCACTCGCGCGACGGCGAACATGGATCGAAAGCAGACATGCCCTGCCGACCACCTCGGGGAGCTGGCGGCCAGCGCCACCTCTGCCTCGACGATCTGGCCGACGACATGGGACAGATGCCCAAGGGTTACCCGGAACTGCACTTGCGAACTTCTCACCAGCGATAGCGAGCCCAAGCACGCCCCCCGCGTTGTTTCGGCGCCGGAGGTCACCTTTCCCGCAACGAACCGGGGCGCCCGTTCCATCGCAGCCTTGAGCGCCATCGCTCGTCTGGAACAGCGCCAACTGTGCTGGGCCATGGGGTCACGGGTGCAGGCGGGTCAGCTTCCACTCAGCAGCCGTTCGGCCATGGTGAGTGCCTTCGTTTCCTTGGGGGTGAGATCCGGCCCTTTGCCGATCATCTGCCGATCGCGCAGCTCGATGACTGCTTCGCTGAGCATGCCGAAAGAATCGGCTGAACTGTTCCTAAACTTGTCGGACGGCGGACCCTGGACAAAGTTCATCGGAGACCCGCCTTTGATTTCCGATCGCGCGATTACTCGCTCTAACGTCGTCAGTACGCGCACAATCCGCTGTCGACGTATGATGCCCGTAGCAGCGGGCACGGACAGCGCGATGCAGAAGAACACCGCCACCGTTACAATCAGACCGCGAAAGATCGGCTCAAGCCATTCGAACTCCATGTCGTCGCGGAGACGTGCTAGATCGCGCAGGAGAATGATTCCCGAGTTTAAAGCGCCGGATACCCCAGCGACTACCATGGCGATCGCTGAGATGAGTGCGGCGACGTTCCGTTGGTTTCGAAGCAGGACGCTCCCTGTACATATGGCGACAATGCACGCGACTCCGAAGTACAGGAAGTGCGACATCGAGAACGCGAAAGCGGCCGGTTGCGTGTGGGACGCAAACATCAAATCGACGGTCGTGGGCACGCGTCTAATGCGTGCGAACGCCACTGTCTGAGACGTGAGCGCGACCGCGACGCTGGCGGTTAGTACCCGGTTGGCCCGTGATGTGAGCCGTCCCACACAACGCAGAAGCAGCCGCATCACAAAGAATGTTGCGATCACCAGGCAGCTGTGCTGCAGCCAGGCGGCGACGTTGCCGCCGCCAAAGGCAGAGTCCACAGTGAGGTAGACCGGCGCGAAGTTGAAAGTGAGGGCGAGAGCTCCGAAGAGCGAAGCAAAGAATGCGACCGGACTGCGTCTGCCGACAGCGCGCAAGGGAACGACGAGCCGCATGCCGGTAACGCTCGTGACGCCCCAGAGGAAAAGAACCGGTAGCGCGCCGACGGAAATCAAAAGAGCACCTCTGAGACGCCGGATTCGAGAGCACCGGCGTTGCTGCTTCTGATAGCCCGGTTCGCGTGACGCGCGAACTCTTCAGCGGCCTGTTCCAACGGTAGACAGAGCCTCATGCGATGCGTCCGTGCTGCTTCGACGAGTTCCGGTGTTTTTAGGCGAGGGTCGTGCGAAGAATGTGTTGGGGGAACGACCCACCCGAGATGGGAGAACACGATGTGTCCATATTCGTGTGTCCGCACCCATCGCTTGTGATACTCCGATGCGGGCGTGGATTCCAAGATCACCTGGCGGTCGTCGAGTTCCAACCAGAGCGCTGCGGCCCACCCGCCGAGCTCGGGCAACTCCCGGAAGTCGATCCGCTTCCCCGTCATTGCGGCTACGTCCTCGGTCAAGGACCGCATCGTGGGATGGGCGCTCTTATTCACCAGCTCGAAGGCGAGTCGTGCAGCTTGCCGCGGGTTGGTTAGCAGGAGGTCACGCGTCGGATCGTTCGCGCTCAATTTCTCTTAGCACCTCGGAGATCGCGGCGACGGCTTCGGGTGCGAGGTCGCCTAGGGCTCGGGCTGCGAAGGTCTTCACCTGCGCGGCTCGCATTGCCGTGACTAGTTCGACGTCCGCTTCCAGGCGGTCCGGGATGTCTCCGGTGTAGAAGAAGTCCTCCGGGACGTCCAGAAACTCGCCGAGCGCCGCGAGCAACGGTCGATCTCGGGTGTGTATGTCTGTCCCTCGGAGGATGTACGCCCACTTCCCGCGAGAGATGCTCACTCCGCGGGATGCAAGGAACTCTTGGATTTCAGGGAACTGAACGGGATCGCCTCCACGGTGGATCTCGAGCCGGTCCAGGGCGATGCGGATCCTGGCAGAAAGGTCGGCAGGGGCCGGCATCGGCATATGTCTCATCCGATCTCCTCCCGCTGGCTAGATGACTATGATCCAACTTGCACATGTGCAACACAAGCGTCTGTTCAGCCGAACGTCGATGCAAGCCACACATACGTGCCCAGGAGCGTTACGCCAAGCGCCGACCCAGCCAGCAGCTGCGCAACGGTGTGAGCATTGAGTGCGCGCCGGGACCACAGAACGATCGCCAGCAGTACGAACCCCAAAGCGCCCCACGCGCCAAACAGGTAAACCTGGAGGCCAGCGAAGAATGCGGCAAGGGTCGCGTGGACTGAGATCTTCCAGGCGAGCGTGACCGCCATCACGATCACGAGCGCGGCGATTGCTACCGCGATCACCAGCAGCAGCCGAGCGGGCGCACCCATCAACATCACGGACACGGCTCCGAGGACGAACACGACGAGCACCGCCGCGAGAATCGGCATCCGCTGGCTCCGTTCCTTCACGAAGCGGTCCGATACCTTGCCGACGCGAGCGAGCCCGAACATTGCTGCGTACGGGATCGCCGCCATCGTCGTGGCAGCGACGATGGTCGGGGCGACAGAACCAGCCAGCAGACCGACTTCGAGCAACCCCACGAACAACAGCGGGGCAGGTCCACCGATCTCAGAGACCCACACCGCGAACCGACGAACCTTCGCCTCTCTGGCCATTCTCCGCCTTCGGTCGAGGCCAACCCCGCGATCGTTTTCGAGGTCGTCCAGTTTACAGGCGTGCTTCAGGATGCGTTGGTCGCCACCAGTGGCGACCTGACGACAGAGCCAGTCGCGCGTTCGCACGCTCCGTTGTAACACGCTCCGTTGTAACACGTGTATTGCACATGTGCAATACACGTGTTACAACGGATTCCCTGGATCTGTCGAGCCTGCTCCGCGACACGCCAACGGGGCTCTGGAGACCAAATGGAGGTAGCGATGTCGATGACAGGCGGGAGCGCGGAGTGCTCTTGCCCACCTCAACGATGCAGCGCCGTGCACTCTCGGGCGGTGACGCGCTGGAGAGGAGTCATGGCCATGGCAATTGCCGAGAATCACCGAGCGGCACGCGAGGCCAGGCTGGATCAGTTGCACGATCGATTGGCGGCAGCGGTCGAGCAACTGGTGTCGGGCGAGGACTGGACCAACGCACTCGTCTTCGCGGCGCGTTTCCGTAGTCGGTCGTTCAACAACAGCCTTCTGATCTGGGCGCAGCACGCGGCCGCTTTCGAGGCGGGGCTTGTACCCGAGCGGATGCCCTCGTATGTCGCCGGGTACAAGCAGTGGCAAGGGCTCGGGCGGCAGGTGCAGAAGAGTCAGCCGGGGTACCAGATCTTCGCTCCGGTCACCGGGCGGTTTGCTTCGGCGACACCGTCCGATAGGGACTCGTGGCGCCGGCTGGGTCGCTTGGAGAAGCCGCGCCCGGGCGAGGTGGTGAGGACCAAGATGGTCGGCGTTCGCCCGGCCTATGTCTGGGATGCCTCGCAGACCTCTGGCGCTCCGATTCCGGAGCCGCCGAGTCCGAAACTGCTCGAAGGCGGCGCCCCGGCCGGCCTCTGGGAAGGTCTCGCCGCTCAAGTCGATGCCGCTGGCTTCCGCCTGGTACGGGCCGCTGATGAGAGCGCTGTCTTTGGCGCGAACGGCATGACCGATTACACGGCGAGGACCGTTACCGTGCGCGAGAACATGGATGCGGCTGCTCAAGTGAAGACCCTGGCTCACGAGTTGGCGCATGTGCTGATGCATGGTTCCGATCAGGTCGACGCTCGGCAACATCGCGGTATTGGTGAAGTCGAAGCTGAATCCGTTGCACTCATGATCGGCGCAGCGCACGCCATGGATACCTCCCGATACACGATCCCGTACGTCTCGACCTGGGCAGCGAGAGTCGACGGGACAGAGCCTGCCGAGGTCGTGCGCGCGACGAGTGAGCGAGTCCGCGCGACGGCCCTGAAGGTCCTGGACCAGCTCGACACGCTCATGATCGGCAACGGGAATCCTCCGTCGCTGCAGAACGAATCAATTCATATCCCCGCCGCTCAGCTCCCATCAATACCGCGGCGTCACGGGATCGACGCGGATACCCCGTTGCCTGACACGGCAACTGCCAGTGCTGCCCCGGCCTACGCTCGGAGCCTCTGATGCCCAGGCTGGGAGCGTTCGCACGGGCACTCGCCGAGGTCCGCATCCCGCAGTCTCTGGGCGCGAGCGCGGCAGCCTTCGCGCGCTGTGGGATCCCCGTCTTTCCGTGCGAACCGAACGGAAAGCGCCCGCTCGTGCCGGGTGGTTTTCACGCCGCCAGCGCCGACGCCGAACACGTCGCGGGCTGGTGGGCGAGGACGCCCTCTGCCAATATCGGCGTTCCCACCGGCACAGCCTCAGGGATCGTGGTCCTGGACGTGGACGTGCATGGCCGTGCCAACGGATTCGAGGCGCTGGACCGTGCACGTCGTGCCGGGTTTCTTGTCGGGTGGGAGGCGATGGTGCGGACACCGTCCGGGGGCCTGCATGTCGACTATCCGGCGATGCCGGGAGTCGAACAACGCTCGTGGCAGGCGGCGCGGGCTGGAATCGACTTGCGCGGCGACGGCGGCTACATCATCGCTCCCCCGTCCCACCGGATCATCAGCGGCCGGGAGGTTCGGTACGAGACGGTTGCGATGGGCTCGGGCGTCGCGCAGGGCGTGGACTCTGACGCGCTGCGCGACCTCGTTGTTCCCCGACGCCCGGTCCGGTCGGCGGGTTCGGTTCCCTCGATGCCGGGGTCGATCGATGTGGAGCGCATAGCGCGGTGGGTGGCCCGTCGCCAGGAGGGTGAGCGCAATCACGGGCTGTTCTGGGCGGCGTGCACCATGGCGGAACACCAGGTACCCGTAGACGATGCGCTCGACCTGTTGACAACCGCCGGCACGCAAGCGGGGC
Source organism: Microbacterium sp. 2MCAF23 (assembly GCF_052115565.1). Classification (NCBI taxonomy): domain Bacteria; kingdom Bacillati; phylum Actinomycetota; class Actinomycetes; order Micrococcales; family Microbacteriaceae; genus Microbacterium; species Microbacterium sp. 2MCAF23. Next base: position 117,922 of record NZ_JBFRGY010000008.1, read on the forward strand.
TGAGTTCACGGGAGGTCGCCACGACCGTCCGATCGGCTTACCGCGCGGTTCACCGCGTGCCCTTGCGTCCCTCAGCACGACAAGATCCCACTCTCGTGCCCGATGAGCCCACGCACGACCGATCAGTTCGGGCGCTGCCGTGAAGACGCCAGCTGGGCGGCGAGGGGCCGTGATGACGGCGGCAACGGGGACGGTCTTTATCGCCGCGGGTGCCTTCTGGTTGTCGTTCACCTCCCTTGCCGACCTCGCGAGGCGATCAGGTATCGGTCCGGTGCAGGCGTGGGCGTGGCCGTTGATCGTCGATGGCGTCATCGTGGTCTCGACCGTCGCCGTTGTCGCGCTGGCTGGCGAACGCGCTGCCTGGTATCCGTGGACGTTGCTCGCTGGTGCCGCGGCCGTCTCGATCACGGCGAACTCCATTCATGCCGTCGTCGCTGCGGACGCCGACGTGCCGAGCATCCTCGCTGCATGCGTCGCAGCGGTTCCTCCCGTGGTGCTCTTGGCGATCACGCACCTCACCGTCGTCCTCACCAGCCCCCCAGACCGCACCGCCCGGCTATCCCCCGTGCCGGCCAAGAACTCGCTGCCGCCAAGAGTGCGCTCTGTACCCAGGATCACACCCCCGGACCCTGCGACGTCGCTTGGACCTCCCGTTGACGCGCCCGCAGGCGCAGATCGACTCAACGCCGCTGCGGAACTGCGCGCTCTGGGGTGGTCGAACAAGCAGATCGCCGCGCACCTCAAGGTCGCCCCATCCACCGTCGGCCGATGGTTCGCGAAGCGCCCGCCAAATCACGAACCCGACTACGCGTCCGATCCGAGCCGCGCCGCGGATCAGGCTCAGGCGGCTCCCGATACCGATGAGCGAAGGGAACCTCGATGAACGAGAACGACCGGACCAACATGGACGCCTCGCCGCAGCGTGAAGCGACGCCCGCCCTCGAGGACGTCGCGCGACCGGCCTGGCTCGACACCCCGCGACACCCCAGCACCGAATCCTCGGAGCGGTCCACCCTTGCAACTCACGTCGACCCGTCCGGCGCGACCGTGCCTGTTGCGCGCGATGTTCGGCTTGCTCCTCGGACCGTGTCGTGGGTGAGACCGACGGAGCTTGTCGCCCGCAGTGGCGCACGAGCAGCGGGCCGCGGGATCGATCTTCACGCGGAGCTCGTCCGCCGGTTCCGTGCCGGCGCGGGCGGCGGCCTTCGTCGCGCCAACCGAGCGATCAGCGACCGACAGCGGCGGCTACCGGATCTGAGCCTGGGCGGCCGGGACTACCCCACCGAAGAGATCAGTCCAGAACTTTCCGGGATCAGTCTGAGGTGACAGCCTATGCACGTCGAGCGTCTTCCCGTGCTGCCCCGTCTCAGCGGGCGGCACCGGATGTGTACCTCCTCTTCAGGAGGTACCGACACCATGATGATGAACACGACGGATCCTGCTGGCACGCCCACCCTAGGCGCGGGGAGAGAGTTTGAGGACGCTGAGAAGCTTCGGACGCTGCTGATCCGGCTCCACGAACAGGGACAGTGGGCGTGGCGGCACGATCCAGAGGTTGCGGCGCTGATGCGGCATGCCGCGAACCGGTATGCCGCTCTCGCCCGCAGGCACGGCCTGGACCGGTGGGAAGCAGCCGCAGCGGCGTTCGACGCGATGCGCACAGGTGCCGTCCGTCGGGCGGAGAACCCGTGGGCCGTCATCACCCGCGCGGTGAAAGTCACCTGCATCGCCGAGGAACGCGCGAACGGCCTGCTCTGCTCCGTCCATCAGGCGCGCCGCCCCGCCTACTCCGTACACCACGACGCCGAGCGGTTCAGCGATCGCGAAAACCCCCTCACCGACTATCACCCGAGCCTGCGCACACCGGACTCACTCGACGGCGACGACGCAGACGAGGGACGGGACGGTGAAAACGGTCGAGTACGTTCAGCGGTGGCTGACGCGGTCGCCCTATTCCATCTGCTCGGATGGCCACAAGAGCCCGCCCAGGCAGCGATCGACTACATCTGCGCCCGGCTGACCGAATTGCCGTCGCGGGCATCCGGGTTCGAATCTCTGCGTCGGGATTTCCAGGCTCGCGTCCTCCTCGACCTCCCGCCGGAGTCTTGGCTGACGATGCTGCGTCTGGTCCTCGGCAACCCTGACCCGACCCGCGCGCACACGAACGCCGCCCGAGGTATCTTGTACCGGCTACTCACGGGTGAGCCGCTTCGCGCACTGCTCGCCGACGAGACCCTAGTCTCCGAGGTTGTGGTGTCGGCCCCCCAAGCGGGCGGGCGCCATGGTCGCCCGTAGCCCGGGACATGTCGAGGTGCAGCGCACCCTCGACTCCATCACCGTCGGCGTCCGGCATCGCACAGACCTCGGCGACATCGATGCGCTCATGGATTCTATCCAGAGGGAGGGTCTCCTGCAGCCGATCACCGTCACGCCCGACGGCGCTCTCGTGTGCGGGAGGCGTCGGCTTGAGGCGCTGCGCCGACTCGGTCACCGTACGACGAACGTGTGGGTGCGATCGGGCCTCACGGACCGGCTCAGCAGACTCCTCGCCGAACAGAACGACAACGCCCTGCACAAGCCGCTCTCGCTGATCGAGGCGGAGTCTCTGTACCGGGAGTTGAAGGTCGTCCTCGCGGAGGACGCCGAACGGCGACAGGCCGCTACCCGGTTCGGTGCCCCTGATTCGGCAGGAGAACACGGTGGTGCCGATTCGGCACCACCATCCGAAGAACGGGGGAAGAGCCGGGCTCAAGCAGCCCAGCTGGTGATGGGCCGGAACTCGTACACCATGCTCGAGGAGGTGGGCCGGCTGAAGGATCTCGCACACGACGAAACCCAACCGGCCCATATCCGCGCGCAGGCGGCAGAGGAAGTCGCCCGGATCGAAGCGGGCGGGAAAGTGCACCACGCACACGTGCGGATGAACGCCGCCCTGACCCTTGAGGAACTCGACCAGATCGCTGCCGACTCTGGACAACCCTCATCGCTGCGCGAGCAAGCCGCGAACACGGCCGCACAGGTGCGTGCCGCGGACAGCTCCCGGACGGCAGACCTCGAACGCCTCGCGCGAGAAGCAGTCGCCCGGGTCAAGGCAGCCAGGACAGGTACGAAGAGTGACAAAGGGAAGCGGCGAGGCGAACCGGCATCGCGCCTGACCGTCGTGATGCTGCCACCTCGGGCGTTCGTGGCGCTCTGGGACGACATGGCCGGGTGGACAAAGAAATACGACCCCACGGTGCTCGCACCGGCGCTGACGACGGAGCAATGGGACCGGTTCGAGCAGGTGCTCGCGGAAACCATTACGTTCGCGGATCGTCTGCGGGAGATCCGTGTCGCCGCCGCGTCCGTTGCTTCCCGCGGGGATGCGCTGGCCGGATGACCGGACGGGGCGCCTCCGTGCACCTCTCGGGCATGAACGGTCACTCCATCCTCGGCGCGCCAGTAGCCGAGCGACACCGTCGCCGGCTGCTCATCTCTGGCAGCATCATCGGGATCTTCGTCCTGGGGGTCATCGGGGTCGGCGTGTACGGGCTGCTACGCGGCCCCGCACCTGCTTCTCCGCCGAGCCCATCAGCCACACCAATGGCGGGCTCATCGACTCCGGTCGGAGACCTCACCGTGCGAACGCTCCCCAAAACGCCGGAGGCCATCCCGTTCGCGCGCGCGGTGGCGAACAGACTCGTCGACTGGGACACCACGGACGAGGACAGCCCCGCCCCCTACATGCAGGTCCTCATCGACGCCGCCAGCCCCGCGGATCAAGTCACGGTAGCGGCCGATGTCGCCCGGTACTTCCCGGACCAGCAAACATGGGCAGAGCTGCGGCCGACGCAGGTGCGGCAATCGCTCACGATCACGGCTGCCGTAATCCCGGCGGGCTGGGTGACGGCGAAAACCCAAGCCCGTCCCGGACAGCTGCCGCCCGGTGCCGTGGCGGTCACAGTCGACGGCACCCGGCACCGCACGGGAACCTGGCACACCACGCCCGCGACTTACGAGCATCCTGTCGCGTTCACGATCTTCGTCGCCTGCCCCCTCGACGACCCGTGCCGTCTGCTGCGGTTGTCCGGCCTCGACACTCCACTCCGCTAGCCGGTGACCCGAATGTGGAAGAAGCTCGTCCTCCTCGCCGTCGCACTGCTCTGCGTGGCTCCGTCCTCCGCGCTCGTTGCCATCGGGGTGCTCATGAACCCCGCGGCGACCGCATCGTGCGTGACCGAGTCGCTGCTGGTTGGGGCCATCCCCGACCAGCTGCAGGCCGTCACCGCGGACGGCACTCACGTCACGTTGGACCGCCGCCAGCTCACCCGCGCCGCGACGATCATCACCGTCGGTGCCGCAACACCCGGCGTCGGGCAGGCCGGGATCCGCATCGCTTTGATGGCGGCCCTCACGGAGTCGACGCTACGGATGCTCGCAAACACCGCCAGCTATCCCGAGTCCAGGTCGTTCCCGAACGATGGCAACGGTTCTGACCACGACAGCCTGGGCCTGTTTCAAATGCGGCCCGCGTCCGGGTGGGGCACCGTCGCCGAACTCATGGACCCGGCCTACCAAGCGCGAGCGTTCTACGGCGGCCCGGGCGGCCCGAACCACGGCAGCCCTCGCGGACTTCTCGACATCCCGGGATGGTCACAGCTCGACCCGGGATCCGCGGCACAGGCCGTCGAGGTGTCCGCGTTCCCTGACCGGTACCGGAGCTGGCAGCCCGTCGCCGACACCATCCTCGCCACCCTCACCAAGCCCGCCCCCGGCAACACTCGGCAGGGGACGGGAAGCGAGCCCCCTGTGCCGGAGACGAGCGGGATCGTGTTCCCACTCCCCGCAGGGTCCTACACCGTCACGGACTCCTTCGGATGGCGCACCGACCCGTTCACCGGTGAACGTGCATTCCACGCCGGATCCGACCTCGCTGCCGCTGAGGGCACCCCGATCCTGGCGATCGCCGACGGCCGCGTCACGGTCGCCGAGTACGGCGGCGGGTGGGGTGGGCTGATCGTCATCGAGCACACCGTGAACGGGCAACCTGTCGCGTCCTTCTACGCGCACATGTGGCAGACCGGGATCCACGTCACCGCCGGTGAAACCGTGACCGCCGGACAGCACATCGGCGACGTCGGCTCCGCTGGCCGCTCCACCGGCCCGCACCTGCACCTCGAAATCCACCCCGGCGGACAAGGACAACCACCCGTCAACGCTCTCGACTGGCTCACCACCCACGGCGCCCAGCCCAGCGGCAACACGGGCACGGCCTCGATCGGCTGCCCGGTTAAGGCGAGTGTCCGATGAAAGTGTTCCCCGATTTCGGTGCGGTCGGTGCCGCAACTGTGTTCGGCCAGGTGATCGGCGCGCTGCTGACGTTCGTGCTCGTGTTCGCCGTGCTCATGCTGATCATCAACGCAATCGTGTGGGGCATTGCCTCCTCGCACGGCAACTACCAGACCGTAAGAAGAGCACGCATCGGCCTGTTTGTCGCGCTTGGCGCCGCCGCCCTCGCCGGTGCCGGCGTCGCCTGGGCGAACTTCCTGCTCACACTCGGCAGCCCGCTCTAACAGTCGCAGCTGCCACTCGCGCCGCAGGTCGCGGCTCGCGGCTGAGCGCGTGCACCTGCCTGACGGCACCCCAACCGTCCCCCTCTCTGGCAGGAGCACCACGCCCATGATCGACATCACACCCAACGGCACCGGGCTACCGGGCATTGATCAGCTGCGAATGATCGTCGGCGCGGTGATGACGGTCGGGCTGATCCTCTCCGTATTGGCGCTGATCGTGTCGGCGATCGTGTGGGGGTTCGGCGCGAACTCCTCCAACCCGCACCTCGCGTCCCGGGGCAAGACCGGTGTGCTCGTCGCGTGCGGGGCCGCGGTGATCTGCGGGGCCGCCGTCACGCTGATCAATTTCGCGTGGGGCGTCGGCCAGGCCGTGCGTTGACTCCAGGTTCCACGATGGATATCTGTGATGTGCCGGTGATCTCGGCCGTGTGCTCCACCGTCGGCAAGGGCGCGGCGACGCTCGTTGCCGCCCCGTTTGACTGGCTCGCCCACGCGATGGGTCAGGCCGCGTCTTGGATGTTCACCGCCGTCTGGTCCGTGTTCGACACGACCACCCTCGTCGTCGTGACCAGACCCGGATACGTCGGCGTCTACAACATCCTCTTCGGCGTCGCCGTGTTCATCATGCTCACGTTCTTCTGCCTACAACTCATCACCGGAGTCATCCACCGTGACCCCACCGCCCTGTCCCGCGCGGCTCTCGGGCTGGCGAAGTCGATCCTCGGGTCGTTCGTGCTGGTCACTCTGACCGGGCTGCTGCTGGAGATCGTCGACCAGCTCTGCATCGGGATCATCCAGGCCACCGGGAACACGATGCAGTCGATGAGTGAGCGCATCGGCCTGCTCGTGGCCGGGCTCACTACGATCAACATCGCCGCCCCGGGGGTGGGGGCGGTCGTGACGATCTTCCTCGCCGGGCTCGCGATCGCTGCAGCGGTGATCGTCTGGTTCTCCCTCCTCGTCCGCAAGGCTCTGCTGCTGGTCGCGATCGTGTTCGGCCCGATCGCACTCGCCGGGCTCACCTGGGACGCCACCAAGGGGTGGTTCGGGAAATGGGCGACGTTCGTGGTCGCGATGATCGCGTCCAAGCTCGTCATGACCGTGATCTTCCTGGTCGCGATCAGTCAGGTCGCCGCCCCGATCACCCCGGATCTCGCGTCGGTGTCGGACCCGATCGCGGGCATCGTGCTGATGTTCATGGCCGCGTTCGCTCCCTACCTCGCGTACAAGTTCCTCTCGTTCGTGGGGTTCGACATGTATCAGGCGATGTCGATGGAGCAGGAAGCCAAGCAGGCCATGAACCGGCCCATCCCCGTCCCCAACGCCCCGCAAGGACTGCCGCCGAAGAAGGTCCTCGAAGGCGGCAGGCGCGACGCCCCAGAGTCCCCTGCGCCGGGCGGCGGTCAGACCGCCAGCGCGGGTACGGACATCGCGGGCGCGACCAGCGGCGGCGGCGCAGCAGGTGCAGCCTCGGGTGGCGGGTCCGGTGCCGCAGCGGGAGGCGCCGGTGCCGCGGCGGCGGGTCCTGCTGCCGCTGTGGTGATCGGTGCCGAGGTGGTGAAGGCCGCCGCGACAGCGGGCCCGAAGCTCGGCGGCGCGACCGGTGCCGCCGCCGACGGGCATGCCGGTGCCGCCGCCGACCAGGCCTCACCGCCGCCCACGAGCACGCCCGGACGGGACTGAACGACGCATGTCCTCGTCACGGAATCACGGGCAGCTGGGTCCGGTGCAGTTCTCCCGCCTCACCCGCCGCGGCATCCTCCTCGGACTCTCCCTCCCGCAAGTCATCGTCCTTGCCCTGGCCGTCGTCACGGCGATCGTCGCGTTGTACACCGCCGGTGCGGTCGGGTTCGCTGCGGCGTCACCAGTCTGGGTGCCTCTGATTGCGGTCGCGTGGATCCCGGTCGGCGGGCGGCGGGTCGTGGAATGGGCGCCGATCGTCACCCGCTGGATCCTGCGCACCCGCGCGAAGCAAACCCGCTACCGGAAACAGCTCATGCGTCCCCGCCCGGCCGGGACACTCGCACTCCCGGGAGATGCCGCGGCGCTGCGGGAATGGCACGACCCGGAGACAGACGCGGCGATGATCCACGACCCGCACGCGCAGACCCTCACCGTGATCCTCGGGGTCGTTCATCCAGCGTTCGTGCTCCTCGACCCCGGCGAGCAGCAACGGCGTGTGAACGGGTGGGGGCGCACCCTCGCCGCGGCGTGCCGGTCCGGACGGATCGCACGCATCCAAGTCACCGAACGCACCCTCCCTGACGCGGGAACGGGGCTCGCTGAATGGTGGCAGCAGCACGGACACGACGACGGCTCCTGGGCGGCGACCACCTACCGGGAGCTGATCGACCGCGCCGGTCCCGCCGGGGAACGCCACGCCACCACGATCTCCCTCGCCCTGGACCTGCGCGCCGCGGCCCGGCAGATCCGTGCCGCCGGCGGCAGGATGCTCGGCGCCGCCGCCGTGCTGCGGCAGGAGATGACAACCCTCACCTCCGCGCTGCGGTCTGCGGAGCTGACCGTGACCGGATGGCTCACCCCCGGCGAGGTCGCGATCATCCTCCGCACCGCCTATGACCCCGCAGCCGGTCCCGCCCTGGAACGGCACGGCGCGGTCGGCCGTGACCTCGCTACCGCCGGTCCCGTGGCGGTCACCGAGACATGGGACCGGTTGCGGTCAGACAGCGCCCACCATGCTGTGCTGTGGATCAGTGAATGGCCCAGGTCTCAGGTGTATCCCGGGTTCCTCGCCCCGCTGATCCTCTCCGGCGGGGTTCTGCGCACTGTGTCCCTGCACTATCTCCCCCTGCGGACCGACCAGGCGGCCCGGGACCTGCGACGCAAGAAGACTGAGCTTCTCTCCGACGCCACCCAGCGACAGAAGGTGGGGCAGGTCGACGATGCTCAGGCGTCGGCAGAGTTCCAGGACGTGTTGCAGCAGGAGGCCGAGCTCACCAGCGGCCACGGCGTCCTGCGCACCGTCGGCCTCATCTCCGTCTCCGCCCCCACGATCGGTGAGTTGGATGCTGCGGTCGCGCAGATCGAGCAGGCCGCGATCCAAACGTCCTGTGAGACCCGCCGCCTCGTCGGGCAACAAGCGCAAGCGTTCACCGCCGCCGCACTCCCCCTCTGCCGCACGATCTGACCCGAGGAGACGGTGGGAGCACCTGACAGGCAACCCACGCTCGCGTTCGCCGAATGGAGTCCGATCATGCCGACCTTCACCGACGCCACGGCGGATGCCGCCGAAGCCGCCGCCGCGATGCGCGGCGTGGCGCACGCGATCCGCCAGGGCGACCATCCCCGCCAGGCGTACCCGCTGATCGGAGAACTGCTGGCCACGGTGCGGCGGCTCGACGACGTGCTCGACCAGCTCTCCGGCGTCCTCGTCACCTCCCGCCACCTCGCCACCAACGACCACGGAAACATCGAGGCCGGCGCGGAAGCAGTGCAGGACACAGTGAACCGGCTACAGCACGCATCCGCACTCGCCGACGACATGGAGCAAGCACTCGAGCGCGCATCCCGCTCCGCGGCGACAATCGCCTGGCGCACCCCACCGACATCAGCCATGCAATCGCGATACGTGAACGTCGTATTCCTGCAGGGTGAGGAAGCCGACGAAGTGCTCGACATCATCCAACTCGCCGGGACCAGCGCGGGAATCGAACACCTCGCCGGCCACGACCACGGTGCCGAGACCGTGGACGCCGCCCTCGAAAACGGGTACGTCTACACCGAACCCCCGGTCGCGAAACTCGACCGCACCGCGACCAACGGCGCGTACACGATCGTCTACAACCCGTTCCTGAGCTACGTCGGCCTCTACCGGCAGCACGACCAGCTCCCCGATCCCGCCCTCGTCGGCATCGACCACCCCACCCCCGCGACACGCCCGTCCGGCTTCTCCCCATCGGCAACCTCCTTAGAGGTGCCAGCGCGCCGGGACCGGCTCGGCAACCCGAACCTGGACGACGCCACAACCTCCGATTTCGCGTCGACTCGGGACCTCGCGCTGTGAGCGGGCAGGACACCGGCCAGGGCTCAGAGGGCCGGCTGCACACGTCGGTCCTGCTCCACCCAGAGGGTGAACTCCACACACACCGACGCGCCCGCGAACACGCCGCAGCCCGCCTCCGCGCCGAGGCCCGCGACGCCGAACGTGCGCTCGCCCGAGCGCGGTACGAAGCCGACCGGGACCAGCGGCGCAGCACCGTATACCTTCCCCAGGCCGGAGAGCCCGGGCCTGCGATGTTGCGCACACCCGGACGGTTCCGGATCCCCAGGCATCAGGACACCAGCGCGACGCTCGCCGGCCACTACCCGTTCCTCGCCGAAGGCGGCCTCGGCAGCGCCGGCACGTTCATCGGACAGGACCTTTACTCCGGCGGCAGCTTCGTGTACGACCCGTGGGAGCTGTACCGGCAAGGGCTCATCACGGCACCGAACCTGATCCTCGCCGGCATCGTCGGCGCCGGGAAAAGCTCACTCGCGAAATCGCTGTACACCCGCGGGATCCCGTTCGGACGGCGCGTCTATGTGCCCGGCGACCCGAAAGGCGAACACACCGCCGTCGCGCACGCGGTCGGCGGCCACGCCATCGTCCTCGGCCCCTCGCTACCGACCCGGCTCAACCCGCTCGACGAAGGCTACCGAGCCTCCGGAATCCCCAACGAAGAATGGGCAGCGCAAGTCGCGGCCCGCCGCCGTGACCTGATCGGCGCGCTCGCCGAAACCGTGCTCGACCGGCGACTCTCCCCCGTCGAACACACCGCCATCGACATCGCCCTCTCCGACACCGTCCGATCCGCCGACGTCCCGATCCTGCCCATGGTCGTCGAACGCATCCTCACCCCCGCCGTGTCCGACGATCCCGCCGGGCGTTTGGCGGAAGATGGGCGGCTGGTCGGGCACGCTCTGCGCCGCCTCGTGTCCGGTGACCTGTCCGGCCTGTTCGACGGGCCCAGCACCGAGCGGTTCGACCCGACCCTGCCGATGTTGTCGCTTGACCTGTCACGCGTCGCTGAGAACAGTGCACTGCTCGCTGTGCTGATGACCTGCTCATCGGCGTGGATGGAAGCCGCCCTGCAAGACCCGCGGGGCGGGCACCGGATGGTCGTCTACGACGAGGCCTGGCGGCTCATGTCCTACCCCGCACTGCTCGCCCGCATGGACGCGCAATGGCGACTCGCCCGCCACCTCGGGATCGCGAACCTCCTGATCTTCCACAAGCTCACCGACCTGGACAACGTCGGAGACCAAGGATCCCGGATGCGGGCGCTGGCCTCCTCCCTCCTCGCGAACGCGGAAACCAGGATCATCTACCGGCAAGAATCCGACCAGCTCGGCGTCACCGCCCAAGCCCTCGGGCTCACCGGAACCGAGCAATCTCTCCTCCCGGGGCTCGGCATCGGGCAAGGACTTTGGAAGATCAAGGACCGCTCCTTCGTCGTGCAACACCAACTCCACCCCGCCGAGCTGGAACTCTTCGACACCCGATCACGGATGCTCTGACGCACAAGTGACGTCGCACCAGCGTCCTGTCTTCGGTCGCGGTTGGCTCCCGGGTCTGGGGCCACGCCACCTACCTGCCTGTCAGGACGGACGAGGAGGCCGCGGTGGAGATCAGCGAAGAGGTATCAGCGCGGATGGTGCTCGCCGCGGTGTCCGAACCCGGAGACCGCATCACCGGTTCGGTCACCGCCCGGGTGGGGCCGATCGAGACACTCCGGCTGCTCCGCGACCCTGACGCTGCCCTCCCCGGTGTCCATGGACCCCAGGGCGAGTTGTGGCGGCGCCGGGTGACGCCACGTCTTCAGGGAGACCTGTCGCTGTGGTTGATGATCAGGACCAACCAGCTCGGCCTGCGGGTACTCGCTCCCGGTGCCGCGGGGTGGCCGAGCGGACTCTCCGATCTCGGCGACGCCGCCCCAGTCGCCCTGTGGGCACGCGGCAACCCGGAACTGCTGACCAGTTCGCTGTCATCCCGGGTGGCGATGATCGGTGCCCGCGCGGCGACCTCGTACGGTGAACACGCCGCCCTCGAAATGGCCTCCGACCTCGCCCGCGAACCGCGGATCGTGATCTCCGGCGGCGCATACGGGATCGACGCCGCCGCACACCGCGGCGCAGTCATGAGCCGCCCAGGCTCGACCGTCGCGGTCCTCTGCGGTGGCTTGGATCGGCTGTACCCGGCTGGAAACAAGGAGCTGCTGGAGCGGATCGGCGAGGAGGGCCTGATCGTGTCCGCGCTGCCCCCGGGCGCGGCACCGACGAGGAGCCGGTTCATCGAACGGGGCCGGCAGCTCGCTGCGATCTCCGGCGCGACCGTGGTCGTCGAGGCCGGATACCGCTCCGGCACGCTGCTGACCGCGTCGTTTGCGCACGACCTCGGCCGGCCCGTCGGCGCCGTGCCGGGACCGATCACGTCCGCCGCGTCGGCCGGCTGTCACCGGCTCCTCCAAGACGGCACCGCCACCGTCATCACCAACACGGGCGACATCACCACCCTCCTCGACGCGGGCCCGGGAGCCGTGGCGTTCAGACGCGACGCCGCACGCCAAGCGAGCCACACGATCGAGATGCCCGACGACAGCCCCCTCCGCACGGACACCACCGCCCGCACGCTCTGACCTGCCCCCTTGCATGACGCCGACGGTCCGAACCGCGTCACCGCGCGCGCCCTGTCTGATTGGAGTTGTCTGTTGTCAAAGCTGTTCCGTCATCGCCCCGAGCCGCAGATCCCCCCGGTGCTGCCCGGGGTTCGGATGGTCGTTCAGGACGACGGCACGATGACCGTCACTCTCGACGGACGCCCGTACCTGCCGAAGCCGTTCGCGCCAGCCTGGCGACGCGAGTCGTTCCCGCACGTGATCGACCAGATCACGAACCATCGCGCCCGATGGGTTCGCGTCACGGTGGTCGAAGCCGACGGCCACCTCTACACCGACAACATCGCCCCGAGACGCCGCACCACCACCGACGAGGCCAGCCCACCCAGGCCGGCTGAGATCACCCCCGCCGCCTCCGCCGCCCCGCCGACCGTGCTGGCGCAGGCGAGCGGGGAGGGCTTCGTGCCGGGCGAGGACATCGCCGTCGCACTCGTCATCGCCCACACCAGCGCCAGCCCCGACGGGATAGTACGAGCACTCCTCGACGCCCGCCACCTCGCCGCCAGCCCGACCCGTGAAGTGATCCTCATGGGGAGAATCTCCGGCACCCTCCACATCGGACAACCCACATGACCGGGCCGCGCCCGACCGGGTCCCTCGGCGACGAGCTCACCAACGCTCTGCTCGCGCTCGTCGTCGGAATCGTGATACTCGCCGCGATCCTCCGCGCCGCCGGCGCGATCACCGCGTTCCTCACCGGCACCGTGCAGCCCAAGGAGGGATTGGCGGCCGGGGCCGGCGTGCTGCTGCACCCGGACAATCCCGCGGCTGTGCTGGGCGCACGAGGGTTGAACCCGGTTGTCTACTGGATCGTGGCAGGGCTCATAGTCATGGCTGCCGCGGCGACGTTCTGGTGCGTCTGGCAGCTCGTGCGGAACCATGCTCGGCAGGCAGCGGTCGATCCGTACCGGATCGCGGGAATCGCAACCCGGGCCGACGTCACGCGTGCCGCGTCCTCGAAGGCTCTACTGCGGGCAGGGAGCCTGCGCCCGTCACTTGCAGACCCGCACCCGGTGGACGTCGGCTATCGCGTCGGGGCGTCCCGCGGAGTCGAGGTGTGGGCGAGCGTCGAAGACTCGATCCTGCTCATCGGACCACCCCGCTCCGGGAAAGGACTCCACGTCGTGATCAACACGATCCTCGACGCGCCCGGAGCCGTCATCAGTACCTCCACCAGGCCAGACAATGTGACCGCCACGCTCAAGGCCCGGGCACGCATCGGACCCGTCGCGGTCTTCGATCCGCAACACCTCGCCGCGGGCATCCCCGCCGGCCTGCGCTGGTCGCCCGTGCGCGGCTGTCATGACCCGCTCACCGCGATGATCCGCGCCGCAGGGCTCGCGTCCTCCACGGGGCTCAGCTCAGGCGGAGTTGAAGGCGGAGACTTCTGGGAAGCGAAAACCCGCGTCGCCCTGCAATGCCTCCTCCACGCCGCGGCACTCGACAAACGCGAACCCTCGGAGCTGTTCACCTGGACCCTCGATCCGTCCGCTGCGGCTGGCGCCGCCGCGATCCTGAACACCCACCCGCAGGCCGCGCGCGGATGGGGCGACGCGCTACAGGCGATGCTGCAATCCGACCCGAAAACCCGCGACTCCATCTGGCAAGGCGTCTCCCTCTCCCTGTCCGCCCTCGCCGATCCACGCGTGCTGGACGCCGTCTCACCCGGCCCCGACGAAGCGTTCGACCCCGAAGCGTTCCTCGAGCAGAAGGGCACCCTGTATCTGCTGGCAACCGCGGCCGGGGCGAACAACTCCGCCCCGCTAGTCGCCGCGTTCATCGAAGACCTCATCGAAGCCGCCCGCCGGATCGCCGCGCGCAGCCCCGGCGCGCGACTCGACCCGCCCCTGCTGCTCGCACTCGATGAGGTCGCGAACCTCAGCCCGCTCCCCTCGCTCCCGACACTGATGGCCGAGGGAGGCGGCACCGGGATCACCACGATGCCGGTGCTGCAGTCCCTCGCCCAAGCACGAGAGAAATGGTCCGAGAACGCAGCATCCGCGATCTGGGACGCCGCGATCGTGAAGATCATCCTCGGCGGCGCATCGAACTCGAAAGACCTCCACGATCTGTCCACTCTCATCGGGGAACGCGACGAGACCACCGACTCCACCACCATCGGCGACCACGGCTCACGATCCGCACAACGCTCCATCCGTCGCGTCCAGGTCATGCCCCCCGACACCATCCGCCGCCTCCCCTTCGGCACCGCACTTGTGCTGCTCCGCTCGGCACCCCCGATCGTGACCCGGCTGCGCCGCTGGACCGAACGCGCCGACGCCACCCAGCTCCGCGACGACCGCGCGACGGTCGAGGCGCACCTTCAACAACCGCCGGACGAGGCAAGTGCACCTGCCTTGTGAGACCGCGATCCGATGCGGTCCGCGAGCGAAAGCAGAGCAATGAACGTTGAATCTCGGCAGTCAGTGTCCGGCTACCTGGCCCAAGACTTGGAACTGAAGCGCGGACGCGATGACGGGGCAGTGCTCGTGGCGAAGCTGGGCCAGAAGCACTACCGGCGCGAGACCGATGGCACATTCACCATCACGGGCACCGACTACGTCAATCTCGTCATGTTTGGAGCGAGCGCGGAGGCCTCGTACGAGCGCTTCCGCAACGGCGACGATGTGGTCGCTCTCGGCGAGTTCAAGCCGCGAACCTTCGAGAGCAACGGACAGCGAATCGAGGTGACGGAGTTCCGTGCGGCGAAGCTGCTCTTCGATACGACGCATCCCCGCTACGAGGTCACCCGAACGCCCAGGCAGACACCCGACGTCGGTCGCACGCCGTCGATCGCACCATCTCCAGTTCCCGTTCCGGAGGACGAGTCCGAAACCGTTGCTGCAACGGTCGCGATGGGGCGGTGAACTCGGATGAGCGAGAAAGAGGAGGTTGAGAACCTCAACGAGGACGATCCACACACCGGAGACGATGAGTACGATGACGATGACCGCTACGACGCTTTGCTCGCCGGCGAGAATCTCCCGGAACCTCCTCGCCCGATCAACTGGTATCTCCTGACCGCTCAGGAAGCGGAAGCGGAGTGGCTGGACCTGAACCAGTGGGTCGATCAGCTGCGGCGCACCTACGGGCTCCCGGCGTCGGTCGTGCCTCCGTTCTGGTATCGGCATCCGGAGTTGGTCTGGGAGCTTTCCGCGCTGCACCTGCACTGGCTCTGCTCCTACGATCCCGAGCAGGCCGGCACGGGCCCGCTGGCCTGGCACAAGGAGTTCGCTGCAGCTCGCGCCCGCCTTCGGGAATGGGTGACGACCTGCGGCACACGGCTCGAACGGGACCGTCCGACTCGGCAGACCACCTGGCCGGGAGAATCGCCGCAAGATCCGATTGAAGACCAGCTGATCACCGACCGGGACGCGGATTTCGTCGAGTTCATCACCGCGGATGTGCAGGCCAGACAGGACAGCGAAGACGAGTTCCTGAGGGCCAGGATCGACGCCGATGAATCCCCAGAACGTTGAGCGGATCGAGCCACTGTGGTGTCCCCGCGAAGCCAGCGAGTACCTGAACATCTCGCAGGCAACGCTCTCGCGGTGGCGCCGACAGAAGGTCGGGCCGCCATTCGTGCAGCTCGGTGGAGTCGCGCGTTACAACCCACCGAGCGTCCGCGCCTGGGTGCGTGAGCAGGAGAACCGCCATGCCTGACCCACGTAACCATCGCATGCCGCCGGTGGGGGTGAAGCTCACCACGAGTCTCGAACGCCGCTCTGTCGGGTTCATGGCACGCGTGAGGTGGACCGATCCGCACACGAAGAAGCGCCCCAGCCGATCCGCGTACGTGGCGACGGAGGCTGACGCCGAGGAATTCTTCGCGTCGATGCTGAAGGCGACGGAGATCGGCAGCAACGTGCTCGTCACGCTCACCGATTTCGTCGCCTCGATCGGCGATCGCTGGCAGCGGGGCCTTGATCCCACCTCCACCGGAGCGCAGTACGACATCGGGCTGCGGCTGCGCGTGATCCCCGCACTCGGGCATTTACAAGTCGGCAAGATCAGCACCGGCGTCATCGACCGCACCATCGACCAGTGGGAGAAGGAATACGGGCCGTCCACAATCAAGAACTCGATCGGGCCCCTCGTCCGTGTCCTCGACGAAGCCGTCCGCGACGAGGTGATACCCGCTAACCCCGCCAAGCAACGCGCTCGCCGCACTTTCAGCAAGGACTCCGCACTCAAAGCCGGCGCGCTTCGGGCGTACGCGATCAAGGACTTCGACACGCTGGTGGAGCTCGCCGATGCGTGCGGGAAGGTGCATCAGAGCTACTCCGACCACGTGATGCTCTGCGCTCTGCTCGCGGCCCGTGGATCTGAAGTCTCCGGCCTCGAAGTCGGCGACATCGACTGGACCAACCGGGTCGTGAAGATCGAGCGCCAGATCTACCCCGGCAAAGGCGGCCTCGTCACCAAGCAGACGAAGGGCCGTCGAGAACGCTACGTCCCCATTCTCAACGCGCTCGAACCCGTCCTCGCACGACTATGCGCGGGGAAAGCCTCGGAGGACCCGCTGCTTCGGGGCCCAAGGGGCGGAGTGCTTACGACGGCGACCGTGCGCGACGCGACGCACTGGGATCAACTCGTCACAGGACTCGGGCTGTCGAGCCTCACCCGTCACGGGCTCCGCCACACCGGAGCGACCTGGCTGGCAGACGCCGGCATCCCCCTGCACGTGTTGCAGCGGATCCTCGGGCACGCGTCGATCGAGACAACCAAGGGCTATCTGCACCCCGACCACCGCCACCTCGCCGAAGCCGCGCAGATGGCCAACCGGTTCCTCGCCACAGCACCCACGGAAGGAGAAGAACACCAGGTCCTGGCACGGCGATTGTGATGCCGGAAACGGTCACACCTGACCCTCCCGAGGGGGCCAGGACATCGTGCTGCCCCGATTTTGGCCCACTAGACCGCCAGCTTTTGGCCCACTAGCTGATCTCAGCAGTCCGCGGATGTCCGTTCGGGACAGGCAGAAGAAGGTCCTCAAGCGAGCACGCTGGGCACCGGCCAGGATCGTCAGATACGAAGGAAGCCCTGACAAGAAGTAGCTTCTCATCAGGGCTTTTCTGTCGGGATGACAGGATTTGAACCTGCGACCCCCTGACCCCCAGTCAGGTGCGCTACCAAGCTGCGCCACATCCCGTTGTTCTGTTGTTTCGGACTGCCGAGGAGGCTAGTGCCTTTGACCCCCAGTCAAGTGCGCTACCAAGCTGCGCCACAGCCCGTGGACGACCGCACCAGAGCGCGGGCAACTCCCCTATGGTAGCCGACTCCTGAGGGCTCCGCGAAACCGACGCGGTCCGGGCGCGGCGCGGATGTCGACGGCCCCGCGTAGGGTCGGGATCATGACCACGATCACGACGAAGGCAGCGACGCCCACGGAGTGGGATGACGTACAGCGGACGCTCACGGGAGGCGGCGACGGCGCGTCCTGCCAGTGCGTGTGGCCCGTGCTGCGCAACAAGGACTGGAACGCGACAACGAAGGAACAGCGGGTCGAGATCCTGCTGGATGAGATCACGACCGGCCCGCCGCCCGGGATCGTGGCCTATGTCGACGGCGAGGCTGCGGGCTGGATCCGCATCGGCCCCCGGCCAGGACAGGCACGCATCGTGAACACCCGCACCATCGTCGCCGCGACGCAGGAGCCGCTCGACGACGGCGACGTGTGGGCCGTGACCTGTTTCTCGGTGCGCCGCGATCAGCGCGGCAAAGGGTTGAACGCGGCGCTGCTCGCGGCAGCCGTCGACTATGCCCGTACGTCAGGCGCCCGCCTCATCGAGGCGTATCCGGTCGACACCGCCGCCGTCAAGGTGTCATCGAACGACCTGTTCCACGGGGCGCTGTCGACGTTCCTCACCGCGGGGTTCGCCGTCGTCGGCGAGCTGCGCTCCGGGCGGCCGTTGGTGAGCCTGAATCTCGCCGCATAGCAATGCCGGCGGATCCGGTCACGGTGGGTCACGCACCACGGCACTCCTACGATGGAGGGATGCAGAGCCGCACCCGCCTTCGCGCCCTGTGGCCGTTCGCGCCGTACATCGTCACCTCCGCGATCCACGTGATCGCGAACGCGACGCACAGTCCGCTCATCACGCCGACCAAGGCGCTGCTCATGCCACTGCTCGCGCTGCCCGTGCTGCTCGCCTGGAAGACTCTGGCGCCGCGCGGCGCCGCATTCCTGCTGATCGTGGCGCTGTTCTTCTCCTGGCTCGGCGATGAGGCGGGGCTGTTCTTCCCTTTCGCGCCCGAACTGCCGCTCATGCTGGGTTTCTTCGGCGTTGCGCACCTCGCCTACATCCTGCTGTTCCTGCGCCACCTGTGCGTGCGCCGGCTTCCGATGTGGACCGTCGTCTACGTGCTGTGGTGGCTGTTCATGATCGCGATCCTCGGGCCGCACACGGGATCGCTGCTCGCAGCCGTCGGCGCGTACGGCATCGTCCTGGCGGGCACGGCGGCGACGTCGGCGCGTTGCCGGGCGATGATCGCCTGGGGCGGCACCTTCTTCCTCTCCAGTGACACGATCCTCGCGTTCCGCCTGTTCCTGCCCGACGCGATGCCCGACTGGACGAGCCCCGCGGTCATGGTCACGTACACGATCGGACAGGGCCTGATCGTGGCCGGAGCGCTGCTGACGCTGCGCCGAGAGGATCCGGCAACCGCGCCATCTCGTGCCGTTCCGGCCGACCGCGCCCAGGGGTCGCCCGCATGAACGTCGAGCCGTGGGCGAGCGGCCCTGTCCGCATCGACAGCTGGCTCTGGGCGGTGCGCGTGTTCAAGACGCGCTCCGCGGCGACGACCGCTTGCCGCGCCGGCCACGTGCGCCTCAACGGCGACAAGGTCAAGGCCGCGCAGACCGTGAAGATCGGCGACGAGCTGCGGATCCGCATCAGCGGGTTCGATCGGATCCTGATCGTCCGCCAGACGCTCGTCAAACGGGTCGGCGCACCGCTCGCGGCCGTCGCGGCCGAGGACCGCACCCCGCCGCGTGATCCGGTCGCCGCCGCGGGCCTGCGAGACCGCGGCGCGGGCCGGCCCACCAAGCGCGAGCGCCGCGACATCGACCGCCTGCGCGGTCGCGATCACGACTGAGCGGTCGCCGGCCCGTCACCTCACTTCCGGGCGGGAATGTCTTCCACAGTCTTCCGTTCTTCGTATTTTTGTTCTAAACTGGGGGCATGTCAGAGGCCCCGCTCCCCACCACCGCCGACCGCGGTGCGCTGCTGGATGCCTGGCTCGCGAAGCGGGCCGAGATCACCCGTCTGGAGGCCGAAGCCTCCGATCTGCTGGCCGCCCGGGCCGAGCTGTTCGACGCGGATGTGCGCGCCGAACCGGTGCATCGCGACATGATCCGCCGGTCGATGATCGCGGAGTATTCCGCCGCTGCGCGCATCTCCAAGACCGCCGCTGAACTCGGCTTCACCGATGCGGCCGCCATGAGCGAGTTCTTCCCGGCTCTGCGCGACGCACTGCGACAGGGCACGATTACGATTCAGCACGTGCGCGTGCTGATCGCCGCAGCCGCGCCCGTGCGCGAGGCCGTGCTCAACGGCCGCCTGGGCGCCGAGACACTCGCCATGTATACGGCCGCGGCTCTGGCGGTCGCCGAGCAGGAGACGCCGTCCCGCACGCGCCCTTATGCCAAGCAGATCGCCGCGACTCTCGCCGGGGAGAGCATCCGGGAACGGCACGCGCGGGCGGCGTCCGAGCGCCAGGTGACGGTTCGCCCGCTCGACGACGGCCTCGCCCTGCTGACGGCGGTGCTGCCGGAGGTGTATGCCGTCGCGATCATGGATCGCCTCACCCGGCTCGCGACAGCGATCGCCGCCGCCGGCCGCACCCGTCATGACGCCGAACTCGATCACCTCTTCTCCGACCCGACCGTCGAACGCTTCGCCGGTGCAGACCGCGAGGAGTTCCCCTTCCCCGAGGATCTGCACCCCGACGACCCGCGGTTGGACAGTTACGACCTGATCGCCTCTGGAGGGACGTACGCGCTCGATCCCGATCACGACCTCCACGACCCCGAGACCGACACCTGCGAGGCCAGCAAGGTCGGCCCGGACGCCCGGCCCGAGTTCGTCGCAGCCGATGGACGCACCCGCCGGCAGATCGAGGCCGACGCCCTCATCGATCTGCTGCTCGCCTCCTCCCCTTCCGAGGCTCTGGGAACGGGTCTCGACCGCGTCACCGCTACCGTCCAGGTGACGGTCGCGGCCACCACCCTTGCTGGCGAGGACGACCGGCTCGCCGAGCTCGACGGGCACGGACCGCTTCATCCCGACCTGGCCCGCGAACTCGCCGGCCGGGCCACGGGATGGAACCGGCTCTTCCTGGATCACTCCGGAATGGTCACGAAGGTCGACCGCTACACCCCGACCAACGCGATGAGACGTTTCCTGCGGGCCAGGGATCAGCGCTGCCGCTTCCCCGGATGCCACACCCCGGCCCACCGCTGCGAGATCGATCACAACCACGACTACGCGCGCGGCGGGCCGACCGAACTCACCAATCTGAGCGACTTCTGTCCGGGGCACCATCCGCTCAAGCATCCCGATCTCAGCGACACTCATCGCTGGACGGCGCACCAGCTCCCCGACGGCACGGTGCGGTGGGCGAGCCCGCTCGGTCGCACCTACGACGACCGCGCCTCGCGCCGCGTCATGTTCGTGTGACGCGCCCACGAGAGTGCGCCCGTCGGCGGAAATGTCGGCGCTACTCGCCGATCGGCTGCACCGCCTCCTCGAGCTGCTCTAGCAGCCAGCGCACGGGCCGCACCTCGACGGGATCGCCGTTGCCCGTCAGCGCCTCGATGCGTGCGGTCAAGCCGCGATCACTCGTGACCACGAACACGCGGTCGCCCGAAGCCAGGTGTTCGGCGGCGACATCGACGATCGCGTCATCACCGGCTGCGGGAGCCCGCACGACCTCGACGGCGCACGCCACGTCGGCGCTGTCGGCGGGATCCGAGACGTCCCGCGCCGCACCTTCGGCGACGAGCACCACCCGTGGGTGCCAGCGCGTCGAATCCAGCGCGACCCGATCGGCGGAGACGCCTCGACGCGCCCAGGCGTCCAGCCGGTCGCGGAGACGTGCCGTCGCGGAGGCACGGTCCTTCCACCAGCCGTCCGGCACGGATCCGACGACGTTCGCGGCGTCGACAACCACCACCGGTCGCACGTCCAACAGGGCGCGCAGCTGCGGCCATGCGGTGACGAAGCCCGGATGCAGCGGACGACGATCCACCTCGTCCACCGGCACCCATTGCAGCGCCAGGCTCTCGGGATCGCTGATCACCGGCTCGAACGGCGCGACCACGTCGGCGACCACGGTCGTATAGCTCCAGATCCCCAGGTCCAGCACGCTCTCGAACCGCGCACGGACGGCGCCGTCCGGAACGCCGGCCTCCTCCTGCGCCTCACGGATCGCGCCCTCGCGGGCCGACTCCCCGTCATGCAGGGCTCCGCCGGGGAGAGCCCAGGTTCCGCCATGGTGCGACCACGCGACCCGGTGCTGCAGCAGCACGCCGCGCTCCCGGTCGTACGCGAGAAGCCCCGCAGCCCCGTACCTGCCCCAGTAGCGCTCCCCCGTCGGGGCCACCACCCAGGCGTCGCCGCTGTTCAGCGGCCCGTGGGGCCGCCGGGGTTCGCCGGGCTCGGGAGGGACGATCGTCACGCCTCCACCTTTCCACACCCCGTCATTCGATCACCCTGTGCGACGGAACGTTGCACTCCTGCACTTGCAAGAATGGTGCTCATGAGCGACGCCTACGAACTGGACGACGATCCCTCCCGCATCCAGACCGACGCCGTGTGGACCTGGCTCTCGACCGAGGCGTACTGGGGTCGCTGGCGCACGCGCGCCGACGTGGAGACTCAGCTCGCGAACGCGTGGCGCGTCGTCGGCGTCTACCGCTCCGACACGGGCGAGCAGGTCGGCTTCGCCCGAGCCGTCTCCGACGGCGTCGGGTTCGCCTACCTCGCCGACGTCTACGTCGACCACGCGCACCGCGGCCACGGCCTCGGCAAGCGCATGATGCAGCTCATGATCGACGACGGCCCGGGCGCGGACATGCGCTGGACGCTCTTCACGAGCGATGCGCACGGCCTCTACCGGCAGTTCGGGTTCACCGAGCCCGACCGCACCGCGATGGTGCGCGCCTCCCGCCAGGGATGATCCGTCCGGTGCCCGCGAGTCCGCGGGCGCCGGACGGTCCGTCAGCGCTGCCGGCGCTCGCGCACCCGCATGTTGATCACGATCGGCGTGCCCTCGAAGTCGTACAGCTCGCGCAGGCGCCGCTGGATGAACCGGCGGTACCCCGGGTCGAGGAACCCGGTCGTGAACAGCACGAATGTCGGCGGGCGCGTGGACGCCTGCGTGCCGAACAGGATCCTGGGCTGCTTGCCGCCCCGCAGCGGGTGCGGGTGGGCGGCGACGAGCTCGGTGAGGAAGGCGTTGAACTTGCCCGTCGGGATCCGGCGGTCCCAGTTCTCCAGCGCCTTCTCCAGGGCGGGGACCAGCTTGTCCAGGTGACGGCCGGTCTTCGCCGAGATGTTCACGCGCGGAGCCCAGGCGACGTGCGCCAGGTCCTGCTCGATCTCGCGCTCCAGGTACCGGCGACGGTCCTGGTTCTCCATGTCGTCGTCGAACAGGCGGTCCCACTTGTTGAACGCGAGCACGAGCGCGCGGCCCGATTCCAGCACCATGTCGATGATGTTCAGATCCTGCACGCTGATCGACTGGCTCACATCGAGGACGACCACGGCCACTTCGGCCTTCTCCAGCGCCGTCGACGTGCGCAGGGAGGCGTAGAAGTCCGCACCCTGCTGCAGGTGCACGCGGCGGCGGATGCCCGCCGTATCCACGAACCGCCACAGCTTGTCGCCGAGCTCCACAATCTCATCCACGGGGTCGCGGGTGGTGCCGGCGAGCTCGTTGACGACGACCCGCTCCTCCCCTGCTGCCTTGTTCAGCAGCGAGGACTTGCCCACGTTCGGACGACCCAGGATCGCGACCCGGCGCGGTCCGCCGATCTCGCCCTTGGCGACGGCGGAGACCTCGGGCAGCTTCTCCATGATCGCGTCGAGGAGATCTGCGACGCCGCGACCGTGGATCGCGGAAACGGGGTACGGCTCGCCGAGACCCAGGTTCCACAGAGCCGCGGCCTCGGGCTCCTGCCGGGCGTCGTCGATCTTGTTCGCGACGAGGAAGACGGGCTTGCCGCTCTTGCGCAGCAGCTTCACGACGTGCTCGTCGGTCGAGGTGGCCCCGACCATCGCGTCGACGACGAACATCACCACGTCGCTGAGGTCGATCGCGACCTCGGCTTGGGCAGCGACCGAGCGGTCGATTCCCTTCGCGTCCGGCTCCCAGCCGCCGGTGTCGACCAGCGTGAAGCGCCGGTCCATCCACTCGGCCTTGTACGTGACACGGTCGCGTGTGACACCGGGAGTGTCCTCGACGACGGCCTCGCGACGGCCCAGGATCCGGTTCACGAGAGCGGACTTGCCGACGTTCGGCCGGCCCACGATCGCGACGACGGGCAGCGCGGGCAGGTACTGGATCCCGTCCTCGCCCTCGATAAGGCCGGCGAGAAGCTCGGCATCCTCATCGTCCAGGTCGTAGTCGTCGAGGCCCGCCCGCAGGGTCGCGGCGCGCGACTCGACGAGCTCCTCGTCCATCGCGTCCAACTTCTCCGCGAGGCGGTCTTCGCCGCCCTCGTATTCTTCTTCGTCAGCCATTGTCGGCTCCTCGCTGCGCTCCGGGCGCACGTCGCTCGATCACCGCGATCACGGCGTCGATGGTCTCCTCGAAGTCGAGGTCGGTCGAATCCACGACCTCGACCCCTTCCGCGGCGGTGAGGAAGTCCACCACCGCGCTGTCCTTGGCGTCGCGGTGATGCAGCGCGGCGGCGACCGCACCCGCATCCTCCGCGTCGAGTTCCGCCGCCCGACGCGCCGCGCGCACCTCGGGCGCCGCCGTGAGCAGGATCCGCACGGGGGCGTCGGGGGCGACCACGGTCGTGATGTCACGCCCCTCCACCACCACTGCGGGGTATTCGGCCTCTCGGGCGATCCGGCGGAACGCGTCGTTGACCTGCACGCGCACGGCGGGCACGCGGGCCACGCCGCTCACGGCGCCCGAGACGCGCGGTTCGCGGATCGCCTCCGTCACGTCCGTCGCTCCCACATGCACGAGGCGATCGTCCGGGTCGAGCCCCTGAGTGAACGGGAAGTCGGCGGCGGCGGCGAGCACTGCGGCCTCGTCGGCGGTGTCGTCGCCGCGGTCCAGCACGTGCCAGGCCAGCGCGCGGTACGCAGCGCCGGTGTCCAGGAAGCCGTAGCCGAGGCGTCGCGCCACGGCCTTGGACACGCTGGACTTGCCGGATCCGGCGGGGCCGTCGATCGCGACGATGAACGGCGCCTGCGCCGAGGGCCCTGAGCTCGTCGAAGGGTCAGTCATCGGGCATGCTCGCAATCCGCCATCCCCTGGCCTCGAGTCCTTCGACCGCGCCACGGAGTGCGGCGGGGGTGACGCTGATCTCGGCCAGGCCGAACTGCGCGCCCGGCGAGTGCTCCAGGCGCAGGTCCTCGACGTTCACCTCGAGCTCGCCGAGTTCGCCGAACAGGCGGCCGAGCTGACCCGCGGTGTCGTCGATCATCACCACGAACGACTCGAAGCGGCGGTTCTGGCCGTGCTTGCCGGGCAGGCGTTCGACGCCCTCGTTGCCGTGCCGGATAGCCTCAGCGACCGTGCGCCGGGATCCGGTGCGGTCCGGCTCGCGCAGCGCGTCGGCGACCTCGGCGAGGTCTGCCGCGAGGGCATCGAGCACCGAGACGACGGGCGCCGCGTTGGCACCGAGAATCTGCACCCACAGCTCGGGCGCGGACGCGGCGATCCGAGTGGTGTCACGCACGCCCTGACCGGCAAGACGGAGCGAGCCGTCCTCGGCGTCGGCGAGACGGGCGGCGAGCAGGCTCGCCACCACCTGGGGTACGTGCGAGGTCAGCGCGACCGCGCGATCGTGCTCCTCGGGCGTCATCTCCAGCGGCATCGCCTCGAGATCGAGCGCCAGGCCCTCGACGAGCGCGAGATCCGCGGCGCGGGTCTCCTCGTCACGGCACACCACCCACGGGCGTCCGATGAAGATGTCGGCCCGCGCCGAGATCGCTCCGCCGCGCTCGCGACCGGCGAGCGGATGGGATCCGATGTAGCGCGTCAGGTCGACGCCGCGCTCGCGGAGCACGCGCAGCGGTTCGAGCTTGACGCTCGCGACATCGGTGACCACGGCCCCCGGGAACCGGGCGAGCTCCGCCTCGATGACGTCGGCCGTCACGTCCGGTGGCACGGCGACGACGACCAGCGACGGTGCGTCATCGGTCCGGGCGGCGCGGCCCGCGCCGTAGTCGATCGCGAGGCGCAGCTGCGCGGGAGAGGTGTCGGCGAGGGCGACGTCGACGCCCTTCGCCGTCAGGGCATGCCCGATGCTGGCGCCGAGAAGGCCCGCGCCGACGATCCGGATGGTTCCGGACAGCCGCGCGGCACGCTCGATCGGCGTCCTGCTCGTGTCGCTCACTCGTTCTCCTGCGCGTCTCCCCGGTCGGTCACCGGCGCATTCGACGCGCCTTCTGCGGGGGAATCCTGGCGCGACAGGGTCAGAAGCGCGCCGAGTTCGATTTTAGTCAGTTCGCGGGACTTCCCCGCAGGGAGCGTTCCCAGGTGCAGCGGGCCGAACTGGCGCCGCACCAGCTCGGTGACCGGGTGTCCGACCGCGGCGAGCATGCGGCGCACGATCCGGTTGCGTCCGGAGTGCAGCGTGAGCTCGACGAGGCTGGATCCCGCGGACGAATCCAGCAGGCGGGCTTTGTCGGCGGCGATCGGTCCGTCCTCGAGGTCGACACCCCGTGTGAGCTTCGCAATAGTCTGCGCGGTGACGGTGCCCTCGACCTTCGCGATATAGACCTTTGTCACGCCGAACGAGGGGTGCGCAAGTACGTGGGCGAGATCTCCGTCATTCGTGAGGATGAGCAGCCCGCTGGTCTCGGCATCCAGGCGACCGACGTTGTACAGACGCTCCTCGTAGTCCTTGGTGAAGCGCCGCAGATCCGGCCGGCCGTTCTCGTCCTTCATCGTGCTGACCACGCCGGTGGGCTTGTTCAGCATGACGTAGCGCTTGCCGGTGTCCAACTGCACGGCTGTGCCGTCGACGTCGACGAGATCGTTCTCCGGGTCGATCCGTCGGCCGAGCTCTGTGACGACGGATCCGTTCACCCTGATCCGTCCCTCGACGATGTACTGCTCGATCACGCGACGCGACGCGACGCCGGCGTTCGCGAGCACTTTCTGCAGCCGCACGCCCTCAGGGGCGGCGAACGGGTCAGCGGGGGCGGGGGTCATCGGGCGATCCTCTCGTCGAAGCCTTCGGAGCCGTCGTCCAGCAGCGGGGAGATCGGCGGCAGCTCGTCGAGCGAGTTGATGCCGAGATTCTGCAGCAGGGCGTCGGTCGTGCCGTAGTTGATCGCGCCCGTCTCGGAGTCCTGGAACAGCTCGGTGATGAGCCCTCGCCCCAGCAGCGTGCGCACCACCGAATCGACGTTGACCGCCCGGATCGAGGCCACCTGGCTGCGGGTCACCGGCTGCTTGTAGGCGATCACGGCGAGCGTCTCCAGCGCTGCCTGGGACAGCCTTGCCGGCGCCTGGCCGCCCACGAAGTCGGCGACCAGGTCGTCGTAGTCCTCGCGCACGTAGAGCCGCCAGCCCCCGCCGACCTCGCGCAGCTCGAAGCCGCGCCGCGGGCCGTGCCCTCGGCCGTCGTACTCGTCGACGAGGGACTCGATCGCCTGGCGCACCGCCGGCACGGGCGCGCTGACGGCCGCGGCGAGCGAGACGAGACTGTGCGGCTCGTCGATGACGAGCAGGATCGCCTCGAGCTTCTCCGTGAGCGGCTGCTCCACGGTCACGGCGTCATCGGTCACCGTTTCATCGGTCATGGTGTCATCGGTCATAGTCGGCTCCCAACGTGGCCAGCATCTCGTCGGTCCAGTGCTCGGCCGACCAGCGCAGGGTCAGCTCGCCGAGCGGCTCCAGCTGTTCGAAGCTCAGCGCCGCATGCCGGTACAGCTCGAGCACGGAGAGGAAGCGCGCCACCACGATCCCGGGCTCCACAGCCCCCGCCACGATCTCGCGGAACGTCACGGATTCGGCGCTGCGCAGCAGCGTGACCACGATCGCGGCCTGCTCGCGGATGCTCACGAGCGGCGCATGCAGGTGGTCGAGGCCGACCGTGGGGATCTCCTTCGGCGCGAACGCGAGCAGGGCGAGCGTGCCGAAGTCCGCGGCGCTGAGCGTCCACACCAGCTCCGGCGTGCGCGCACGGTGCTTCTCATCCAGCCGCACCGCGCGGGCGTGGCGCCGATCCTCGTACTGCAGGCTGCGGGCGAACCAGGCGGAGACCTCCTTGAACGCGCGGTACTGCAGCAGGCGCGCGAACAGCAGATCCCTGGCCTCCAGGAGCGCGACGGACTCCGCATCCACGAGCTCGCCCTGCGGCAGGAGCCCGGCGACCTTCATGTCGAGCAGGGTCGCCGCGACGACGAGGAATTCGCTCGTCTCGTCGAGATCCTCGTCGGGGCCGAGCTCGCGCAGGTACGCGATGAACTCGTCTGTGACCTTGCTCAGCGACACCTCGGTGATGTCCATCTCGTGCTTCGAGATGAGATTCAGCAGCAGGTCGAACGGCCCGTCGAAGTTCGACAGGGAGACGCGGAACCCGGAGGCGACCTCGGGGACCGATCCGGGCTCCGCCGTCTCCGGCGCGAATGCGTCCGAGTCAGGCGACGGCGCCACGGGCGACCAGCTCCCGGGCCAGTCGCAGGTACGCCTGTGCGGCGGGATGCTCCGGCGCGAACTCGGTGATCGGCACGCCCGACACCGAGGCGTCGGGGAACTTGACGGTGCGCCCGATCACGGTCTCCAGCACATCGTCGCCGAACGCCTCGACCACGCGCTCCAGCACCTCGCGGGAGTGCAGGGTGCGCGCGTCGTACATGGTGGCGAGCAGGCCGTCGAGCATGATCGACGGGTTCAGCCGGTCGCGTACCTTGTCGATCGTCTCGATGAGCAGGGCGACGCCGCGCAGCGCGAAGAACTCGCACTCCAGCGGGATCAGCACGCCGTGCGCAGCGGTGAGCGCGTTCACGGTGAGCAGACCCAGCGAAGGCTGGCAGTCGATCAGGATGACGTCGTACTCCCCCGCGACCTGGCGCAGCACGCGCGAGAGGATCGTCTCGCGGGCGACCTCGTTGACGAGGTGCACCTCGGCGGCCGACAGATCGATGTTCGCGGGGATCAGGTCGAGACCCTCGACGTGGGTGTGCACGATCACTTCGCGCGGATCGCGCTTGGTATCCAGCAGCAGGTCGTAGACCGTCGGGATGTCGTGGGTCGGGATCCCGAGGCCTGCCGACAGCGCGCCCTGCGGGTCGAAGTCGACGGCGAGCACCTTGCGGCCGTACTCGGCGAACGACGCGGCGAGGTTGATCGACGTCGTGGTCTTGCCGACGCCGCCCTTCTGGTTGCAGAGGGCGATGATGCGCGCGGGGCCGTGAGCCTTCAGCGGAGCGGGGATGGGGAAGCCCTGGTAGGGACGCCCGGTCGGCCCGATCGGGGTGTCGTCCTTCGTCTTCTTCGCCACGTTTCTCCTGCTCGTCGTGCTCGAACGATCATAGCCGCCGACGAGGTTCCGGCTCCGGCTCCACACGCCGATCCGGCGGTATCAGCGGCTGCGCATGCGCTCTTTCGCGGCCGCGATCAGTCCGTCGAAGAGGCCGGGATCCTGATCGGTCTCGGGATGCCACTGCACTCCGACCGCGAACCGATCACCCTCGCCCTCCATGGCCTGCAGCACGCCATCGGTGTCGTGCGCGACCGGGCGATAGCCCGGATGCTCCGCGACGGCCTGGTGATGGTGCACGGGGACCGTGATCTCGGGCGCCACCAGGTCCGCCACCCGCCCTTCGGCATCGATGCGCACCGCAGCCGAGCCATACGACGTCGGCCCTCCCCCGTGCTCATCGTGGCCGACCACATCGGGCAGGTGCTGCACGAGGGTCCCCCCGGCGGCGACCGCCATCAGCTGCATGCCGCGGCAGATCCCGAGCAGAGGCAGGCGGATCCGCTCCGCCTCGGCGAGCAGCGCGAGCTCCCATGCGTCGCGGTCGTCGTACCAGCGCACCACACTCGGATCCGGTTCCTGCCCGTATCGGGCCGGGTTCACGTCGGCGCCGCCCGCGATCAGGAGCCCGTCCAGGCGTGCGAGCACGTCGCCCGCGGCGCCCGCCGCCGCGACCGGGGGCAGGAGCAGCGGCACGCCGCCCGCGCGCTCGATCGAGCGCGCGTAGTCGCTCGGCAGGAGGTCGGCCTCGACCTGCCGCCAGGTGCCCCAGTCGGCGGCCTGGCGGTAGGTCGTGAGCCCGATGACGGGGCGCGTGTCAGTCAAAGTCCGAATCCAGCGGCGTGACGTATGCGTTCGAGAGGCCGCCGTCGACCAGGAAGTCCATCGCCGTGATGAAGCTCGACTCGTCGCTGCCGAGGAAAGCCACCGCGTTCGCGATCTCCTCCGGCTCGGCGAAGCGCCCCATCGGCACGTGCACTAGCCGGCGGGCGGCGCGCTCGGGGTCCTTCGCGAACAGCTCCTGCAGCAGCGGGGTGTTCACGGGGCCGGGGCAGAGCGCGTTCACGCGGATGCCCTTGCGGGCGAACTGCACGCCGAGCTCGCGGGTCATCGCGAGCACGCCGCCCTTGGAGGCCGTGTACGAGATCTGCGAGGTCGCGGCGCCCATGATCGCCACGAACGACGCGGTGTTGATGATGGATCCGCTGCCCTGCTCGAGCATGTACGGCAGCACCGCCTTGCAGCAGTAGTAGACGCTGGTGAGATTGACGTCCTGCACCAGGTTCCAGGCGTCGATCCCGGTCTTGAGGATCGAGTCGTCGGACGCGGGCGAGATCCCGGCGTTGTTGAAGGCGATGTCGATGCGGCCGTAGGTGTCGTGCGCGACTTTGAAGAGGTTCTCCACCTCGGCCTGATCGGTCACGTTCACCCTGACGAACACGCCGCCGAGCTCCTCCGCGATGCGGGGACCGTTCGCCTCGTCCAGGTCGCCGATGACCACCTTCGCACCCTCCGCCACGAACTTCTTCGCCGTCGCCAGTCCGATACCGCTGCAGCCGCCGGTGATGACACCGACCTTGCCTTCGAGCTTTCCCATTCCTGTGTTGCCTTTCGCTGTGTGGGGAGGGGTTCAGTACGTCGAGATGAAGACGTTCTTCACCTCGGAGAAGGAGTCCGGCGCGTCCGGTCCGAGCTCGCGCCCGAGCCCGGACTGCTTGAACCCGCCGAACGGGGTCCAGTAGCGCACCGAGGAGTGCGAGTTGATGGAGAGGTTGCCGCTCTCCACGCCGCGGGCCACGCGCAGGGCGCGGCCGATATCGCGGCTGAAGATGGATCCGCTCAGGCCGTACTCGGTGTCGTTGGCCTTGGCGATCGCGTCGGCCTCGTCGCGGAACGGCATGACGGCCAGCACGGGGCCGAAGAGCTCCTGCGCCCACACCGGGTCGCTCGCACTGCGCGGCAGCACCACGGCGGGAGCGAGCCAGAACCCGCCGTCCCAGTCCGCGCCCTCGACACTCCGCCCGCGGAACGCGATGTCGGCGCCGTCCAGGTGCGCCGCGACCGCGTCCCGCTGCCGCGCCGAGACCATCGGTCCCATCTCCGCGTCCTCGGCGGACGGATCCTTCACTCGGAACGCCTCCACGGCGGGCTGAAGCAGCTCGAGGAAGCGCTCGTAGACGTTCTCCTGCACGAGGATCCGAGAGCGGGCGCAGCAGTCCTGCCCTGCGTTGTCGAGACCTCCGCCCGGGGCCGCCGCGGCCGCCGCCTCGAGGTCCGCATCGTCGAACACGATGTTCGCGTTCTTGCCGCCGAGTTCAAGCGTCACGCGCTTGATCTGATCGGCGCAGCCGCGCATGATTCCCTTGCCCACCTCGGTGGATCCGGTGAAGCACACCTTGCGCACGAGGGGGTTCGTGACGAACCGGTCGCCGACTACGCTGCCCTTGCCCGTGATCACCGTGAACACGCCCTCCGGGAGGCCTGCTTCGAGGGCGAGCTCGCCCAGACGCATCGCCGTGAGCGGAGTGAGCTCGGCCGGCTTGAGCACCACCGTGTTGCCTGCGGCGAGCGCGGGCGCGAACCCCCAGCCGGCGATCGGCATCGGGAAGTTCCACGGCACGATGATGCCGACCACGCCGAGCGGTTCGTGGAACGTGACGTCGATCCCGCCGGCCACGGGGATCTGCTTGCCGAAGTGTCGCTCGGGGCTCGCGCTGTAGTAGTTCAGCACGTCGCGGACGTTGCCGGCCTCCCAGCGCGCGTTGCCGATGGTGTGGCCGGCGTTCGCGACCTCGAGCGCGGCGAGCTCGTCGATGTGCGCCTCGACGACGCTCGCGAACGCACGCAGCAGCCTCGCACGCTCGCCCGGGGCGATCGCCCGCCATGCAGGATATGCGCGATGGGCGCGCTCGATCGCCGCATCGGTCTCGGCGAGGTCCGCGAGCCCGACCTCCCCCACCGGGTGTCCGGTGGCGGGGTTCAGCACGGTGAAGGCGCCGGCCGCGCCATAGCGGGAAGAAGGGATCCTCATGCCCACAGCCTTTCGAAGTCTCCGATGAACCTGTTCACAGCCGCTCGAAGCCGCGGCGCAGCTCCCAGTCGGTGACCGCGGCGTCGAAGGCGGCGATCTCGACATCGGCGTAGTTGACGTAGTGCCGCACCACGTCCTCGCCGAACACCTCGTTCGCGATGGCGGACTGGGCGAGCGCCTCGCGCGCCTCGCGCATGGTCGACGGCACGGTCGGTGCTCCGGACTCGTACGCGTTGCCCTTGGTCTCCGGCTCCAGAGGCAGCTCGTGCTCGATGCCGTACAGGCCGCCCGCGAGCATCGCCGCGAGCCCCAGATACGGGTTCATGTCGCCGCCGGGAAGGCGGTTCTCCATCCGCGCGCCCGCGCCGCGGCCGACCAGGCGCACGGAACTCGTGCGGTTGTCGATGCCCCAGGCGACCGCCGTCGGTGCGAACGAGCCCTTCACGAATCGCTTGTACGAGTTGATGTTCGGCGCGTAGAAGAGCGTGAAGTCGCGCATGGTCGCCAGCACGCCGGCGATGAAGTGGTCGTACAGCGCTGTGCGGGCACCGCGCTCCGCATCCCAGAACACCAGGGCGTCATCGTCCTTGCCGCGCAGCGACATGTGCACATGGCAGGAGTTGCCCTCGCGCTGGTTCGGCTTCGCCATGAACGTGATCGACTGGCCGTGCTGGCGGGCGATGTCCTTCGAGGCCGTCTTGTAGAACGCGTGGTTGTCGGCCGTGGTGATCACCTCGTCGTAGAGGAACGCGATCTCGTGCTGGCCGAAGTTGCACTCCCCCTTCGCCGACTCCACGTTCAGCCCCGACGCGTACATGGTGTTGCGGATCTCGCGCAGGAGCGGCTCGACGAGAGTGGATCCGAGGATCGAATAGTCGATGTTGTAGCGGTTGGCCGGCTCCAGATCGCGATAGCCGGTGTCCCACGCCCGGTCGTACGGCGTGTTGAAGATCACGAATTCGAGCTCGGTGCCGGCGAGGGCTTTCCAGCCGTGAGCGGCCGCGCGCTCCGTCTGCGCCCGCAGGATCTCGCGCGGCGAGACCCGCACGGCGTCGCCGTTCGTCCCCGCGAGGTCGCACTGGATCATGACCGTGCCAGGACGATGCGGCAGCAGCCGGATGGTCGCCAGATCCAGCACGAACTCCATGTCGCCGTAGCCGTCTGCCCAGGAGGCGTGCGCGTAGCCGTCGACGGTGTTCATCTCGACGTCCACGGCGAGCAGGTAGTTGCAGCCCTCGGTGCCGTGCCCGAGGACCGAGTCGAGGAAGAAGCGCGCGTGCAGGAGCTTGCCCTGCAGCCGCCCCTGCATGTCGGTGAACGCGAGGATCACGGTGTCGAGCGAGCCGTCGAGGATCCGCCCGCGCAGCTGCTCGACGGTGAGCATCCGGTCGTTGCGGACGGGGACAGTGAGGTCGGAGGAGGTCATGTGCAGCGGTGTCCTTTACTTCAGAAGGCCCTTGAGCAGCGCGGCAGTGGCGTCGCAGTGCGCGGTCATGATGTCGCGGGCCCGGTCGGCGGAGCCGTCCAGGATCGCCGCGACGATGGCGCGGTGCTCGGTCTCGGAATGGTCGATGTTGGTCTTGAGGAAGGGGATCTCGGCGAGCAGCTGGTGGATCCGCACCTGGACGGCGCTGCAGGAGCGTGCCAGCTCATCGGATCCGCAGACCGTCGCGATCGCCAGGTGCAGCCGGGCATCCGCCTGCCGGTAGTCGGCGGGGGTCTCGGCCGCGGACAGGTCGGCGAGGCTGTCGGTGAGGAGGGTGCGCTGCGCCGCATCGAGGTCGGTCAGGGCCGCGCGATACGCGGCGCCCGGTTCGATGATGGAGCGGAACACGATGACGTCGTCGATCTCGGCACGTCGCGGCGGGGTCTGGTCTGCCGGCCACTGCTCCGCGGCCGGGAGGACGACGGTGCCCCCTCCGCGCCCTCGGGTCGTCGTGACGAGCCCGGCGGCGCGAAGGGCGCTGATGGCCTCTCTCAGGGTGGCGCGGGAGACGCTGAGCTTCTCGGCGAGCTCGCGCTCGCCGGGCAGCTTCGTCCCCACCCGGAAGATCCCGAGCCTGATGGCCGATCCGAGCTGCTCCACGCAGCTCTCGAAGGCCATGTGGCCGCGGACCGGGTGCAGCGCCGCATCCACCAGAGGAGAGTCCATCGCGTCCGTCATGTCCTGATCATTCCTCCAGGAGTTTGTCCGGTGCGACCGTGAGGTGCTCGGCCTCGACGCTGGACGCCATGAAGTCGCGCTTACCGTAGGCGAACCACAGGGCAGTTGCCAGGAGCGCCACCACGACCACCGCGATCGGTGCGTAGTTGAACGTGTCGATCGTGACCGGATTCACCGGGGGGAGCACGAACAGGATGATGATGACGACGACCCACACGACGGCGATCCAGCCGACGATCGTGCTCCACCGCCCGAGGTTCCACGGTCCCGGCACGAAGCTCTTGTCGAGGCGCCGCAGGAACACCGGGGTCACGTACGCGATGTACAGTCCGATGACGGCGATCGAGGTGACCGCGAGGTATGCCGTCAGGTTCCACATCGCGGGGATCGTCAGGATGATCGACAGGACCACGCAGAGCCAGATCGAGTTCGTCGGGGTTCCGGTGCGCTTGTTCACCTTCGCCCAGAGCCGCGACCCGGGGATCGCGTTGTCGCGTGAGAACGCGTAGCTCATCCGGGAGTTGGCCGTGACGGAGGCCATGCCGCAGAAGAACTGGGCGCCGCAGACGATGAAGAGCAGGAACTTCGCCATCGTCGGGTTGTTGAGCGCATCCAGGAAGATCTGCGCCGGCGGCAGGCCCGTCGCACTGCCGAGCAGCTTCTCGATGCCCTTGTCCGAGGAGTCCTGGATCGCCGCGGTGATCGAGTAGAGCAGGATCCAGCCGCCGATGATCGAGATCACGACGCTCATCACGATGCCCTTCGGGGCGGCGATGGAGGCGTTCTTCGTCTCCTCCGCGACGTGGGCCGAGGCGTCGTATCCGGTGTAGGTGTACTGGGCCATGAGCAGGCCCATGAGGAACACGTACGGGGCGAACGACCAGCCGGTGCCGTTGTAGAAGCCGGTGAAGGTCCAGCCGGCCGACTGATGCTGGGTCGGCATGATCCACAGCACCGCGACGATGATGAGCACGCCGACGATGTGCCACCAGGCCGAGACGTTCGAGAGCAGACTCACGATGTTGACGCCGAAGGTGTTGAGCAGGCCGTGGATCACGATCAGGACGACGAAGAGCCCGAAGGTGTTGAACGGGTTCACCTCCACGCCCCACACGAGGTTGGCGAAGGCCATCATCGTGGTCGCGGCGCCGAAGTCGATCGCGGCGGTGACCGCGACCTCGCCGAGGAAGTTGAACCAGCCGACGGTCCAGGCCCACTGGCGCTTGTTGCGCTTCGCGAGGCGGCCGGCCCAGAAGTAGAGCCCGCCGGCAGTCGGATACTTCGAGCACACCTCGGCCATCGCGAGCGCGACCATGAGCACGAAGACGCCGACGAGCGGCCAGCCGATGTTGATGGCGGAGGGTCCGCCCGACTTCAGGGCGATCGCATACGAGGTGATGCACCCCGCGAGGATCGAGATGATCGAGAAGGAGACGGCGAAGTTGCTGAACCCCGACATCCCTCTGTGCAGTTCCTGCTTGTAGCCCAGGGCGGCCAGGGCTGCGGCGTCGTCGTCGACCGGGTGTGAGTCGGGCGCCTTTGTCGATTCGCTCATGGAGTGCTGCCTGCTTTCAGTGGAGGGAGCGTGTGCAGCGATTCTGGCGACTCGGCTCGGCCAGTGTCAATGGTCTGACTTCAAACCATTGAAAATGTCACCTGCCGGAAACATGAGCTGCGCTCAGCGTGCTCGCGGATGCGCCGTGACGTAGACGTCACGCAGGGTGTCGACCGAGACATGCGTGTAGATCTGGGTGGTCGCGACCGAGGCGTGCCCGAGAAGCTCCTGCACGACGCGCACGTCGGCGCCGCCCTGCAGCAGGTGGGTCGCGAAGGAGTGCCGGAGCGTGTGCGGCGACACCTCCGCGGTGATCTTGGCGCCTTCGGCGGCGGCGCGGATGATCAGCCAAGCGCTCTGACGGCTGAGGGGCGCGCCTCGCGCGCCGAGGAACAGCCTCGCCGACGCGCGTCCCTTCGCCGCCAGCGCGGGACGCACCCTCGTGAGATACGCGTCGACCGCCGCCCTGGCATACGAGCCCACGGGCACGATGCGCTCCTTGGACCCCTTGCCGCGCAGCCGCAGCAGCTCGCCGTGCGCGAGGTCGTCGACGTCCAGCGAGACCGCTTCTGAGACGCGCGCGCCCGTGGCGTACAGCAGCTCGAGGAGGGCACGGTCGCGGACCCCGATCGGATCCTCGGCCGACGGGGCGCTGAGCAGCCGCTCGACCTGGTCGATCGTCAGCGCCTTCGGCAGGCGCCGAGGCTGCTTCGGCGGACGCAGGCGCGCGCTCGGATCCGCGTCGGCGATGCCCTCACGGGCGAGGAAGCGATGCCAGCCGCGCACGGAGGACTGCAGTCGGGCGAGGCTCGATGCGGCCGGTGGCGGTTCGGAGCTCGCGCGCTCCGCGACGAACGCGGCGACGGTCTCTGCGGTGATCGCCTCGGTGTCGGTGATCCCCTGCGCGCCCAGCCACGTCAGGTATCCGTCCAGGTCGCGCCGGTATGCGGCGAGCGTGTGCCCGGCAAGCCCCCGCTCGATCGTCACGTGCCGGAGATACGCGTCGAGCGCCCGGTCGAGCTGCACCTCAGGCTCCGCGGCTCTGCCGCCCCGTGGACGACAGGCGCCGTTCGGCCGCCAGCACGCCCACCGCGAGGATTCCGTTGCGCAGCCGTCCGGCCAGCACTCCATCGGCGGCCTCGTGCAGCGGCACCCAGGCGAGCCGGATGTCGGCCTCCTCGTCCGTGCGCGCGAAGGTCTCCCCCGCCGGGCTCAGGCCCGTGGCGAGGTAGATGTGCACGATCTCGGAGTTGCTGCCCGGTGTCGTATAGGTGGAGACGAGCGGCTCCCACCCGGTGGCCACGAGATCCGCCTCCTCGGCGAGTTCGCGCCGCGCGGCGTCCATCGGATCCTCACCCACGACGTCGAGCAGTCCGGCGGGCAGCTCCCAGTCGCGCTGACGGATCGGGTGCCGGTACTGCTGGATGAGCAGCACCCGCCCGTCCTCGTCCATGGCGACGACTGCCGCGGCGCCGGAGTGATCGATATACTGCCGCACGATCTCACCGTCGCCGTAGCGGATGCGATCCTCCAGGATCCCCCACACCGCGCCGCGATAGACCTCGGCGCTGGCGAGCACCTCGGGGTCGAACGGCTCGTCCCGCGCCGCGGCGGTGGGGTCGGTCACGTCAGTCCTCGTCGTCGAACAGCTCGCTGGAGCGGTGCCGCTCGATGGCGGCGCCGACGAGCCCGCGGAACAGCGGGTGCGGCTCGGTCGGGCGCGAGCGCAGCTCGGGGTGCGCCTGGGTGGCGATGTAGAACGGGTGCACGTCGCGCGGCAGCTCCACGTATTCGACGAGGTCGAGCTCGGGGTTGAGGCCGGAGAACGAGAGCCCCGCGTCCGCCAGGCGGTCGCGATAGGCGTTGTTCACCTCGTAGCGGTGGCGGTGGCGCTCCGAGGCCTCGGTCGCACCGTAGAGCTCGGCGGCGAGCGAACCCTCGCCGAGCGCCGCCTTGTACAGCCCCAGGCGCATGGTGCCACCCAGATCGCCGCCGTCGAGGATCTCGACCTGCTCAGCCATGGTCGCGATGACCGGCTCGGCGGTGTCGGGGTCGAACTCGCTGGACGAGGCGCCCTCGATCCCGGCGACGTTGCGGGCGTACTCGATGACCATGCACTGCAGTCCCAGGCACAGTCCCAAGGCCGGGATGCCCTGCTCACGGGCGAAGCGCAGCGCCCCGAGCTTGCCCTCGATGCCGCGGATGCCGAAGCCGCCGGGCACGCAGATGCCATCGACGTCGGCGAGCGCCTTCGCCGCCCCCTCAGGGGTCTCGCAGGAGTCGGACGGGATCCAGCGGATCTTCACCGCGACCTCGTGTGCGAAGCCGCCGGACTTGAGCGCCTCGGTGACCGAGAGGTAGGCGTCGGGCAGGTCGATGTACTTCCCGACGAGGCCGATCGTGACCTCGTGCTTCGGGTTGTGCACCGCCTGCAGCACCTTCTGCCACCGCGACCAGTCCACATCGGTGGCCTTGCTGAGCCCGAGCGCCTCGACGATGTAGGTGTCGAGTCCCTGGTCGTTGAGCATGGTCGGGATGTCGTAGATGCTGGGCACGTCGACCGCGTTCACGACCGCATCCTCGTCGACGTCGCACATGAGCGCGATCTTGCGCTTGTTCGAGTCGGTGACGGGCCGGTCGCTGCGCAGCACGAGCGCGTCCGGCTGGATGCCGATCGAGCGCAGCGTCGCGACGGAGTGCTGGGTCGGCTTGGTCTTCTGCTCGCCGGACGCACCCATGAACGGCACCAGCGACACGTGCACGAAGAACACGTTCTTGCGGCCCAGTTCATGGCGGATCTGACGCGCCGACTCGATGAACGGCTGCGACTCGATGTCGCCGACCGTGCCGCCGATCTCGGTGATGATGACGTCGGGGCGCGGCGTCTCATCGGCCTGCAGGCGCATGCGGCGCTTGATCTCGTCGGTGATGTGCGGGATGACCTGCACGGTGTCGCCGAGGTACTCGCCGCGGCGCTCCTTGGCGATGACCTGCGAGTAGATCTGGCCGGTCGTCACGTTCGCGGCCTGGCTCAGCTCGATGTCGAGGAAGCGCTCGTAGTGTCCGATGTCGAGGTCGGTCTCCGCACCGTCATCCGTGACGAAGACCTCGCCGTGCTGGAAAGGGTTCATCGTGCCCGGATCCACATTCAGATAGGGATCCAGCTTCTGCATCACGACGCGCAGTCCGCGGGCGGTGAGCAGGTTGCCGAGGCTGGCTGCCGTCAGGCCCTTGCCCAACGAGGAAACGACACCGCCCGTCACGAAGATGTGCTTGGTGGTGTCGTTGTCTGTCCGCGCGGCTGAGTTCTGCATCACGGGCTTTAATCCTATCAGCGCGATCGCCTTGCGTCACTCGCGCGACGCGCGGAGTGCCTCGTCCAGTTCCGCCGAGGTCGGAGGGTTCGCTCCTGCACGGGCCACGGTCAGCGCAGCGCTGGTGAGGGCGGCCTCCAGAGCCGCGAGCACCGCGTCGTCCCCGAGCGGCTCCCCCGCCGCGAGCAGACGGTCGGTGCCGTCATGCAGCAGGGCGTGCAGCAGCCCGGACATGAACGCGTCGCCCGCGCCGATCGTGTCCGCGACGACGACGGGACGCGCCGGACGCGCGAACCATGCGCCGTCCACGAGCGCGAGGCATCCTTCCGCCCCGCGGGTGACGACCACGAACCGCGCACCGTGCGCGGCGAGGTCGGAGAGCACCTGCTCGAGCGTCGCCTCCGGGGCGAGCCAGGCCGCATCCTCGTCGCTGAGCTTGACGACCTGGCACAGCCCGGCCAGGTCGGCGACCCGGCGCAGCACCTCGTCGCGCGCGCCGATCACATCAGGGCGGATGTTGGGGTCGAGCGTCAGGAGCGTCCCGGGCGCGGCCGCGCTGAGCGCGGCACGGACCGCCGTGGCGCCCGGTTCCCGCAGCGCGCCGATCGATCCGGTGTGCACGAGGCGGGCGCCGCTCACGTCGGGCACCGGGATGTCCCAGTCGATGTCGAACTCGTAGCTGGCCTTGCCGTCGGCATCCACGCGCGCGATCGCCGTCGAGGTGGATCCCGGCACGAGCGTGTCGGGGCCGAGCGCAACGCCGGCTTCGTCGAGGTGCGCGCGGACCAGATCGCCGTGGGCGTCGGCGCCGATCCGCGCGTGCAGGGTCGTGGGGTGCCCCAGTCGCGCGAGCCCGACAGCGATGTTCATGGGTGATCCCCCGGGGTGCGTCTCGCCTCCCTCGACGACGTCGACGAGCGCCTCTCCGATCACTGCCACCTGCTCCGTCACGCCGTCTGCCCCTTCATGTCGGCCGAACTCCCTGTGCTGACGAGGTCGCGCACTGCGCCCACCTCGAACCGCTCGATGAGAACGCTACCGCCTCGCCCCGCGATCGACGCGCCCGCGTCGTCGCGCTCGGGCAGCAGATCGGTGATCGTGCGGGTGCCCCCGGACGCGAACACCTCGATCGCGTCACGATCGAGCCAGATGACCAGTTCGATGCGCCCGTGCGCACCGATCCGCACCTGCTCGATGCTGGCGAATCCGTCGGGCATCGTGTCGGCGGCGAGACGTCGATCCAGCCACAGGATGCCCTCGGCCGCCGAGTACCCCACGATCGAGGTGTCGCCCAGGTTCAGGTCGAAACCGTCGGCTCCGTCCAGACGGACGCACACATCGATCCGACACCGATCCGGCAGTTCGCCGATCAGTTCCACCGGCCCCTCCGCCCGCACGTCGGCGCGCGCGACGATCGTCGCGACCTCCGGCCCGATCGCCTCCTGACGCAGTCGCACCCGCCCATCCGCGCGGACGAGGGACAGCCGGCGCGCGAGCGCCATGGCACCGCGCTGCGGGGATCCGACGTCCACGGGGAGGAGCCCGGCGTAGTCCCAGTTGCTCATCCACGCGACGAGGATCCGCTCCTCATCGGGAAGTCCGGAGAACGTCACCCCGGCGTAGAAGTCCCGCCCGTGGTCGAGCCAGTCGCATGCCTCGAGCTGAACACGGCTGTTCTCCCACCCCTCACCGGGTGCCGCCGGGGGGATCGGCTCGTCTGCGACGAAGCGCACCCCGTCGAAGAAGCCGATGACGTACTGCGTCCCGGATCCCCCGGCGATGCCACCGGGGTTGAGGCTGATCAGCAGCACCCAGCGCACCTCGGAGGGATCGCCGTCGACCGCGAGCGGGAACAGATCAGGGCACTCCCACACACCCCCGGTCGCCCCACGCGGACCGTAATCGGACAAGTATGCCCAGGTCTTCAGATCGTCGGAACGGTACAGCACGACGCGGCGTTCGACGGCCTCGACCGCGACCATCACCCAGTACTCGCCCGCCGGCCCTGAGTAGCGGAACACCTTCGGATCCCGGAAGTCGGCAGACCCCCGGTCCAGCACCGGGTTGCCCTCGTACAGGCGCCAGCTGCGCCCGCCGTCCAGGCTCGAGGCGATGCCCTGTGCCTGATGGCGCGCGACCTGGTCGGCGAGCGTGAACACCGCGACGAGGGGCGGCGTCCCCGCAGCGCCGAGGCCACTGGTGTCGTGCTCGTCGAACACGACCGAGCCCGAGAAGATCTCGTGCTCGTCCGTGTAGCGGATCGCGACCGGATGCTCCTCCCACCGGACGAGATCGGTGCTGGACGAGTGCCCCCAGCTCATGAAGCCGTGGGTCGCGCCCTCGGGGTTGTACTGGAAGTAGAGGTGGTACCGGCCGCCGTGGAACACGAGCCCGTTCGGGTCGTTCATCCAGTTGCGTGCAGGACGGAAGTGCATGAGCGATGGGGTCACGGCGATTCTCCGGGGATGCTGATGACGGCGGTTTTCCTCACGACCGGATGCGGACGTCGAGGGAGACGAGTTCGGCGGCGCCGCCGTTGACGAAGAAGCCGATGCGCTCGCCCGCGCGGCGGTGCAGACGGGTGCTCAGAGCGACCCGACGATCGATGACCGCGACGAGGATGTCGCCGTCCGCCACGATCTGCACATGGTGGCGCCCCGGTGCCAACGGGCAGGGGCGTTCGAGGACGAACGGCACGTCGCCGGAGATCTGCCACTGCTCGCCTCCGGTGAGGGCTCGTGGCCAGCGGTCGAAGACGACCCGATCGCGTCGTGGCTCCAGCCGGATCGCTCCGGCCTGGTCGCCGTCCGCAGTGGCGCGCACCAGCAGCCCGACCTCTTCCACGCCCGCCGCGATGTCGATCTCGGCGGTCAGCAGATACGAATCGGGCAGATCCGCATCGCCGATGAGCTGGGCGAACCGGTCCGCGCCGTACAACGACGCCGGCAGTGCGGAGAATCCGGACTCGACCGGCACCGAGAACGATGCGGCGAACTCGTCGGGAAGACGGAATGCGAGAGTCCCGTCCGGATCCTGATCGGCCTCGAGCACCGCCATCGTGCCCGCCCACTGCCACGCCCCGTCATCCGAGCCGCCCTCGCGGGTCGAGATCCAGCCGACGAAGAACCGCCGTCCCTCGCGCTCGACGGTCTTGGCGGCATAGAAGGCCCGCCCGTCGATCGTGTCGTGCTCGGGCGTCAGCCAGGGCCCGCTCGGCGACCGCGCCATCCGGTAGCGGGTGCAGAACGCATCGGAGAACTCGGAGTACACCAGGTACCACCAGTCCCCCCAGCGGAACACGTCGGGGCACTCGTGCGCGATGTACCGACGAGGATCCCAGAACGGCCGAACCGGAGTCCACGACACGAGATCCGTCGACGTCAGCTGCGCGATCGTTCCGCGCCGCCGTTCCGGACCGTCCTCGTGACGAGCCGCGACGAGCATCCGCCACACGTCGCCATCGCGGAACACGAAGGGATCCCGCCAGTCGCCGGTCTCATATCCTTCGGTCGCGCCGAAGGTGTGCTCCGGGTGCTTGACCCAGTCGCGCAGGCCGTCCGCGCTCGTCGCATGGGCGACCAGCTGCCGCGGGCGCCCATCCGTTCCGAGCCGACGAGGGTTCTGCGCCGTCGAGAAGAGGTGCGCGACCCCGTCGTCGTCGAGCACGACCGAGCCCGTGTAGACGTTGAAGTCCTCCGCGTCCGGACCGCCGCTCGGCACGGCGAGCCCGTGATCGACGAAGTCCACGAAGTCGGTGGTCGTGACCAGGCGCCAGGGCATTCCCGTGCTCGGCACGGCGCGATCCTCGTACAGGTACCAGAGATGGAAGACGCCGTCATGCTGGAACGGGATGACATCGCCCACCCAGGCGCCCTCGGGGCTGAAGAAGACGGGGGCGGCGCTCATCGGGAGGAACCCGCGGTGACGCCGGCGATGAAGTAGCGCTGGGCGACGATGAAGAGCAGCACGCTCGGGATCATCGACAGCACGACTCCGGCCAGCACGACCGAGATCGAGCCCGTGCCGAGGTTTCCCTGCAGTCCGACCAGGCCGAGCGGCAGGGTGAAGGTGCTCTGATCCTGCAGGAAGATCAGGGGTCGGTAGAACTCCGCCCAGAACCCGGAGAAGTTCAGGATCGCCAGCGTCGAGATCGCCGGCGCAGCCATCCGCGCGTACACGTGGAAGAACACACCGAACTGCGTCGCCCCGTCGATCCGCGCCGCTTCGCCGAGCTCCCTGGGCATCTGCATGAAGTACTGCCGCATCAGGAAGGTGCCGAATGCGCTGCCGAGCGCCGGGACGATCAGCGAACCGAGCCCGTCCTGAAGTCCCAGTGACTTCACGATGAGGAACACCGGGATGATGATCGTCTGCAGCGGCACCATCATGGTCGCCAGGAACGCGCCGAAGATCAGATTCTTGCCCGGGAAGGAGATCATCGCGAACGCGTACCCGCTCAGGGTGCAGGTGATCGTCTGGCCGACCACGATCAGCAGGGTCACGATCGTGCTGTTCAGGAAGAACTGCCCGATCGGGATCTGGTCGAACACCGCCGCATAGTTGCTGAAGTCGGCGTTGAACGGAATCCACTGAGGCGGGTTGTTGAACGCCTGCGAGGGCGACCGCAGCGACGTGGTCAGCGTCCACAGCAACGGGCCGAGGGCGAACACCGCGGCGACGATCAGGGCGACGAGGCCGGCGATCTTGCCGACGCTCCAGGAGCGGTCCCAGGGACCGCCGCTGCGGGACCGCCGGCGGCGGCCCGTCACGATCAAGGATGTCGCGCTCATTGGTAGAACACCAGCTTCCGGGAGGCGAGGAACTGGATCCCGGTGATCGCGAGGATCACCAGGAGGAGGATGATCGCGATCGCCGAGGAGTAGCCGAACTGCAGGTTCTGGAACCCGGTCTGGTACATCGAGATCGTCGCGGTCGTGGTGGCCGTGCCCGGCCCGCCCTTCGTCATGATGAACGGCTGGTCGAACAGCTGCATCGCGTTGATGAAAGCGATCACGGCAGCGAACAGGATCGTGGGACTGATCAACGGGATCTTGATCCGGAACAGCGTGCGCAGCGGACCCGCACCGTCGATCGACGACGCCTCCAGCACGTCCGTGGGCACCGCCATGAGGGCGGACACGAACAGCACGAAGGTGAAGCCGACCTGCTGCCAGACCACGATCAGCACGATCGTCACCTGGGCGCCGAAGGGGCTGGTCAGCCACGGCACGTCCGACATCCCGAGGAGGCCGAGGTAGTAGTTGATGGCGCCGAACTTCGCGTCGAACAGGTAGCCCATGAAGATGGCGACCGCCGCCGTCGAGGCGAGCAGCGGAAGGTAGAACGCCGTGCGGAAGAAGGTCCGCCCGAAGGTCGAGGTGCGCTGGTTGACCAGCACCGCCAGGAACA
Organism: Microbacterium sp. 2MCAF23; assembly: GCF_052115565.1. Classification (NCBI taxonomy): domain Bacteria; kingdom Bacillati; phylum Actinomycetota; class Actinomycetes; order Micrococcales; family Microbacteriaceae; genus Microbacterium; species Microbacterium sp. 2MCAF23. Next base: position 162,299 of record NZ_JBFRGY010000008.1, read on the forward strand.
GCCCCAGTGTCAGCTGGAGGGCGACGATCGCTATCGCCATGACGGTCGTCACGCCGAAGGACTGCAGCACGGGACCGTCGGTGAAGAAGCGCTGGTAGTTCTCCAGCCCCGCCCAGGTGGGCGGGGAAATGACGTCCCAGTGGAAGAACGACAGCCCGAGCGAGGCCAGGATGGGGATGAACGTGAACACCGTCACGAACAGCATCGACAGCGCGATCATCGCGTAGCCGAACATCCCCTCCCGCCGGGCCGCCCGGCGCGCACCAGGGCGGCGGACGGCCCGGGGAGGCTTCACCTCGCCCGGCGACACACGCAGTGCTGCGTGCGGAATGGAGGTGGTCGCGGACATCAGCTGCCCTTCGCCACCTTCTCGAGGTCGGACTGCATCGCGTCGAGCGCCGCCTTCGCATTCCCCGAGGAGATGGCCTCCGTCGTGCGCTGGTTGAGGGAGGTCGCGAGCGCGTTGTAGTACGACGGCGCCGAGATGGGGACGGAGCCGTCGAGCTGGTCGTAGAAGACCTGCCAGTTCTTCGGGCCCGTGCTCGCGTACCGCTCCGCGGTCATCAGCGACTTGCGCCCTGTCGTGGTGATGTTGCCCGGGAACATGATGTCGAAGGTCTCCGCCTCGATCATCATCTTGATGACCTCCCAGGCGGCGTCCTTCTTCTTGGACGATTCGAAGATCGAGTACCCGCCGGTGCCGAACAGCGACTTGTTGCTCTTCCAGGTCGGGAACGCCTGCACTTCGAAGCTGCCGTCCTTCATGCCCGCGTTGTGCAGACCGCCCGCCCAGAACCCTCCGCCGATCGTCATGCCGATGCGGCCGGACGAGAACAGCCCCTGGAGGGTGCCGCCGCCGCCCACGTCGGGTGAGGGCGAGTAGCCGGCCTTCTGCAGGTCGATGACGTACTGCAGCGCCTCGATCGCGGCGTCGGAGTTCGCCGTCGGCGCGCCCCATTTCCATCCGCCCTGGCGTCCTTGGATGCTCTTGTCGCCCGCCTCGTAGGCCTTGCTCCAGAGCCAGTCCCCGCCGCCGTACTTGCCCTCTTCGATGAGGTTCCCGTTGTTGGCGTAGAGGAAAGACGTCCAGCTGCCCCAGAGGCGCACCACCCAGTCGAAGGGAAGGATGTCGCCGCCGAGCTTCGAGATCTTCTCGGCGGTGGAGTGGAAGTCGTCCATCGTCCAGCCCGCGGCCGGCGCCGAGGCCCCCGCCTTCTGCAGCACGTCGGAGTTGTAGAACATGCTGCCCGCGTTGAAGCTGTCGGGCATGTTGTAGAGGTGCCCGTCGACCATCATGGCCTCGATGAGCGCCGGGTGGATGTCGTTGAAGTAGCTCGACTTCAGGGTCGACATGTCCTTGGTGACATAGCTGTCCAGCGGCGTGATGAGCTTCTTGCCGACCATGAGCTGCAAGCCCTCCGTCGCGACGCTCACGATGTCGGGAGCCTGTCCCGAAGCGATCAGGGTGAGCACCTTGGCGAGGAAGTCGTTCCAGTCCTTGCCGTTGATCGCACTGACCTTCAGCGAAAGGTCCTTGTCGATCTTCTTGACCTTGGGTTGGAGGGCGTTCTGCAGGGTGGTCGCCGACTTCTGATCGCCGAAGTACAGCATGGTCAGGGTGCCGGTGCTCGAACCGCCCCCTGAAGGTGCGCAGCCCGTCAGGCCCGCCCCCATGCCCAGCAGGGCGGCGCTTGCGAGGCCATAGCCTCCGAGCCGCAGAAGATCACGTCGTCCCATGACAGGTCCGAACTCGCGTGCCATCAACTTCTCCTCTCTGAGAGTGAATCGGCTTTGCGCAATCCTGCGCAGATCAACGGGTGGTGAACCGATTTATCCGACGGTAACACCTGCCGTGGGTGGTCCGCAACAGACGTTGATAAATTAATTCACCAAATGTGGCGGATCGGCTAGGTTAGAGGAACGCGAAGGAGAGGAGGCCGCCGATGTCCACCGCACCGAGACCGACGCTGGCGGACGTGGCACGGCTGTCCGGTCTGTCCAAGACCGCGGTCAGCCTCATCCTCAACGACCGTCCTTCCCGGCTGTCCGAGGATGCGGTCGAACGGGTGCGCACCGCCGCGGCGCAGCTCGGCTACAAGCCGAACCCGGCGGCGCAGAGCCTGCGCTCGGGGAAGACCCGCTCGATCGGTTTCATCTCGGATCAGGTCACGATCACCCGTTTCGCGTCGGCGATGGTGCGCGGGACCCTGCGCGCCGCGAAGGAGCTGGACCATACCGTGCTCATCGCCGAGACCGGGGATGACCCCACGCAGCTGGCCGCTGCCTTCGACGAGCTCATCGATCGCCGCGTCGACGGCGTGATCGTCGGCCTGATGGCCGCGCGCATGGTCGATGTGCCGGCGGCTCCGCGCGGCATCCCCGTCGTCATCGTCAACGGTCGCACGCCTGATGACCTGCCCAGCGTCCTGCCGGACGAGTACGCCGCGGGCCATGCGATGGCCTCAGTGCTGCTGGATGCCGGCCATACACGCGTCGGCTTCGTCGGCGACATCCCGCATGTCGCGAGCGATCCGCGCCGATCCGTCACCATCGCGCGGCGCCTCGACGGCATGCGGGACGCCTTCGCCGAGCGCGGCATCGCCGGTCCGGTCGAGGTCGTCCTCGAGAACTGGACGACGGCCGACGGTTTCGTGCAGACCCAGCGGATGCTGGACGCCCACCCGGACCTGACCGCGATCATCGCAGCCACCGACGGTGTCGCCTTCGGCATCTATCAGGCGCTGAGCGAGCGCGGCCTGCGCATCCCCGCGGACATCTCCATCGTGTCGTTCGACGACGAGGATCTGGCCTCGCTGGTCCGTCCAGGTCTCACCACCGCACGGCTCCCCTACGAGCAGATGGCGCGAGTCGGCGTGGAGATGCTGCTCGGCGAGCGCGATCTGGCGCACGAACTCCTGCCGATGCCGGTAATCGTGCGCGACTCGGTGCGCGACCTGCGCTGACCTGCCGGCGCGTCCTCCGCAAAGACCTCGGGCTCAGTCCTCCCGCAGCGCGAGCAGTTCGCGCGCGTGCTCGAGGGCGGCGCCCGAATCGGCGAGACCGGACAGCAGCCGCGCCATCTCGGCCTCGCGATCCTCACCGTCGAGGCGACGGACGCTGGAGGCCGTGACCTGTCCGTCGTTCGCCTTCACGACGCTCAGGTGATTGTTCGCGAAGGCCGCCACCTGGGCGAGGTGCGTGACGGCGATGACCTGCGAGGTGCGCGCCAAGCGTGCCAGGCGCCGGCCCACCTCGATTGCCGCGGCACCGCCGATGCCGGCGTCGACCTCGTCGAACACGAAGGTCGGGACCGGATCCGTGCCGGCGATGACGACCTCGATCGCGAGCATCACACGCGACAGCTCGCCGCCCGAGGCGCCCTTCGCGACGGATCGCGGATCCGCCCCGGGATGCGGGGCGAGCAGGATGGCGACGTCGTCGCGGCCGTGCGCGCTCTCGGCTCCCTCGGTGACCGCGACGACGAGACGGGCATCCGGCATGGCGAGGGCGTGCAGCTCCTCGGTCACGGCGGCACCGAGCCGGCCGGCGGCCTCCGTGCGCGTCGCCGTGAGCGCCGCGGCCGCCTCGTCGAGGGCCGCGCGGGCGGCGTCGCGCTGGACTGTGAGCCGTTCGATGTGGTCGGAGTCGTCATCGAGCTCGGCGAGCCGCGCGGATCCGGTGTTCCACAGGTCCAGTGCGGCGTCGAGCGTCCCATGGGCGCGGACGAGGCCTGCGAGAGCCGCTCTGCGCTCCTCGACCGCCGCCAGCTCATGCGGCCCGGACTCGTCGAGATCGGCGAGGTAGCCGCTCAGCTGCGCAGCGATATCGGCGGCGCGGTAGCCGATCTCGGCGATGCTCTCGGCGATCGACGTGAGCTCGGGATCGCCCGCTCGCTCCAGCGCACGCCGTGCTTCGGCTGCCAGCGTCGTGATGTCGTTGTCGCCGTCCTCGTCCGACAGCGCCGCCCGGGCGAGGGCCGCGGACTGGCGCAGCTCCTCGGCGTTCGCGAGGCGCTCGGCGCGCTCGGCGAGCGCGTCGTCCTCCCCCGGCTGTGGATCGGTGGCCTCGATGAGCGCCAGCGCTTCGCGAAGGTCCTCGGCCTCCCTCCGACGCCGCTCCTGGTTGCCGCTGATCTCCTCGAGCTGGGCCGACAGGGTGCGCCAGCGCTCCCAGGCGGCCTCGTACTCGGTCCTGACGACCGCGATCGCGGATCCGCCGAAGCGGTCCAGCGCGTCTCGTTGCGCGGCGGCGGACCGCAGGCGCAGCTGTTCGGACTGCCCGTGCACGACGACCAGATCGTCTGCGAGGTCGGCCAGCACCCCGGCCGGGGCCGCGCGCCCGCCGACGCTCGCGCGGCTGCGCCCCTCGGCGCTGAGCGTGCGCGAGACGTACAGCTCGCCGCGCTCGTCGTCGTAGGGTTCGAGCTCACCTCCGGCATCGGCGACGGTGTCCGCGACGGATCCCCTCGTCGGCACGATCCACACTCCGGCGACGGAGGCCTGCGCCGCGCCCGCGCGGACGGCGCCGGAGTCCGCCCTGGCTCCCAACAGGAGTCCGAGACCCGTCACGACCATGGTCTTGCCGGCGCCGGTCTCACCGGTGATCGCGGTGAATCCCGGCCCGATCTGCAGCACCGCCTCGGCGATGACTCCGAGATCCCGCAGGCGCATCTCCTCGATCACGACTCGGATCCCCTCCAGCCGGAGACCGGCAGCTGGAACTTGCGCACCAGCCGGTCCGTGAACACGCTCGGGTGCAGCCGCGCCAGGCGCACCGGACGCGAGGACCGGCGTACGATGACGCGCGCGCCGCGCGGAAGCTCGTGCGAACGCCGCCCATCGCACCAGAGGATCGCGGTGCCGTCGTTGCGGTCCAGCAGCTCGATCGCGACGGGTGCGCCGGGTGCGACCACGAGCGGTCGCGCGAACAGGGCATGGGCCGACAGCGGCACCACGGCGATGGCTTCGACACCCGGCCAGATCACCGGTCCGCCCGCCGAGAAGTTGTATGCGGTCGCCCCCGTCGGAGTGGACACGACCATGCCGTCGCAGCCGAAGCTCGTCAGCGGGCGCCCGTCGATCTCGACGACCACCTCGATCATCCGCTCGCGACTCGCCTTCTCCACCGTCGCCTCGTTCAGCGCCCAGGTGCTGTAGACGACGGATCCATCGGCGTCCTTCACGCGCACGGCGAGCGCCATGCGCTCCTCCACGGAGTAGTCGCGGTCGATGACGCGCGCCACGGCGGCGTCCATGTCGTCGCGCTCAATCTCGGCGAGGAAGCCGACGTGGCCCATGTTGATGCCGAGGATGGGTGCGGTGCCGTCGCGCACGAGCTCGGCCGCACGCAGGATGGTGCCGTCACCGCCCAGCACGATGGCGAGCTCGATGTCCTCGACCGGGATGTCCGATCCGAGCACGTCGAGGTCGGCGAAGAACTCGTCCTCGGCCGTCAGCTCGGCACGGTCGTCCGCCGACATCACCGGTCGGGCCCCCGCGCCACGGAGCGCGGAGACGACCCGTCGGGCGGCTTGCACGGTCTCATCGCGGCGTGCGTGTGCGACGACGAGGATCCTGCGCTCGTTCATCGGCCTCCTGCCATCTCGTCGATCGTGCTCATCCATTCTGTCGGATTGCCTTCCGAGCCGCGGGAACGATCCCCCGCTCGCAGATGCACCAGGTACTCGACGTTGCCATGCGTGCCGAGAATCGGCGACGGCAGCAGACCGCGGACGCCGAACCCCTGATCCCACGCGCTCCACAGCACACGGGCCACCGCGTCGGCACGGATCGTCGGGTTGGTCACGAGCCCGCCTCGCACCGCCGTGCGCCCCACCTCGAACTGGGGCTTGATGAGCAGCACGACGTCCGCCTCGGGCGCGGCCGTGATCGCGATCGCGGGGAGCACGAGCGTCAGGGAGATGAAGGACAGGTCACCGACCACGAGGGACGGCCTCAAGCTCTCCCCCGTCGCGGCGGCCAACGCCTCCGCATCCATGTGGCGGACGTTGAACCCCTCCACGGCGATCACGCCAGGGTCCGCCCGGACCGACGCCGCGAGCTGCTCATGCCCCACGTCGACGGCGAGGACCCGCCGTGCCCCGCGCTCACGCAGGACCTGGGTGAAGCCGCCGGTGGACGCACCCATGTCCAGGGCGACGGATCCGGAAGGATCGAGGCCGAATCCGTCCAGCGCGGCGATGAGCTTGTGCGCGCCGCGGCTGACGTAATGATCGGCCCCGGCCACATCGATCACGTCGCCGTCTTCGACCTTGGCGGACGCCTTGACCACGGGTTTCCCGTTCACTGTGACGAGGCCGCCGTCGATGAGCGTGGCCGCGTGCGTGCGAGACCGCGCGAGACCGCGCTCTGCGAGTGCGGCATCCAGTCGGGCTGTCATCCGCGATCGGGGCCCGGTTGCGCGGACGCGGCGACGCGCGGCGCGCTCTCCAGCCGACGTGCCAGGTCGTCGTGCAGAGTCTGGTAAGCGGCGGCGCGAGAATCCAGCGGCTGCCCTTCGATCAGGCGCAGCCGACTCCAGAGTCCGTCCGAAGGATCCGGTTCCGTGTTCTCGCTCACCCTCTCAGCCTACGGCGAGACGGCGACGTTCCGACGGATTACGGGCGGTGGAACGGATCTGCGTACAGGCGTTCGGGCACGCGGAAGCCGAAGATCTGCCGGCCGGTGCGCCAGATCGCCTCGGCGCCAGCGCGCACGAGGTCGATCGGGCGGTCGCCCTCGCTGAGGATCGTGACGTCCGGGCCGTCGACGCGGACGGACGCGCCCCGCACTGTGACGGTGTCGCCCTTGAATTGCGTCTGCGGGTACGGTTCGTCCAGTTCGCGCAGATCGCCGAGGATGTAGGTCGGACGCGATCCCTCGGCGGCAGCCAGAAGATGCTTGGGGCGGTCGATGCCTGTGAGCACCAGGACCGACTCGATGCCCGCGCGGGACGCCCCTGCGATGTCCGTGTCGAGACGGTCGCCGATGAAGAGCGGATGCTTCGCATCGAACCGCGCGACAGCCTCCTCGAAGATCGGCGTCTCGGGCTTACCCGCCACGGTCGCAAGACGACCGATCGCCGTGTGCACGGCCGACACCAGCGTTCCGTTGCCGGGTGCGACGCCGCGCGACTGCGGAATCGTCCAGTCCGTGTTCGTCGCGATCCAGGGGATCCCGCCCTCGTCCTCGGGGAGCTTCAGGGCGAACGCAGCTTCCGCGAGGTCCCTCCAGCCCACCTCGGGCGCAAAGCCCTGGACCACGGCAGCCGGCGAGTCGTCGGCACTGCGGGTGACCCGGAACCCGGCCTTGTGCACCTCGTCGACGAGACCCTCTCCCCCGACGACAAGGATCGTGGATCCGGCCGGGATCAGGCTGCTGACGAGGCGCATCGCGGCCTGCGGACTGGTGACGACCTCGTCCGGGGCGACGGACAGGCCGAGCTCCGTCAGGTGTGCGGCGACCGACGCGTCGGTGCGCGAGGCGTTGTTCGTGATGTACCCGAGGCGACGGGATGCCTCGACCTTCTTGAGGCTGTCGATCGCGTGCGGGATCGCGCCGGCTCCGGCATAGACCACGCCGTCGAGATCGGCGAGCACCACGTCGACGTCGGTCAGCGGCGTGCGCTTCTCCCGGGAGAACAGGCTCACTCGGATCGCTCCGCGTCCTCCGGCTGCTCTGCCTCGCCCGGCTCCGTGCTTGCGGGCTCGGCGCCATCCGAGTCGGCACCATCGGAGTCGGCGCTCTCGGCCTCGATATGCTCGGCCTCGACAGGCTCGTCTCCGTCGAACTCGATGCTCTCCGGTTCGTCGGCGAGGTCTTCGTAGGCGTCCTCGATGATGAGCTCCTCGTCGTCGCCATGCCCCAGGGCCGCCGACGCCACTTCGGCGCGCTCCTGCCAGAACGACGCCTCCTCGAGGCGACCGAGGTCCTCGAGCACTGCGGCACGAGCGGCGAAGAGCGCAGGGCTCCAGTCGAACGCGAGGTCGGGGTTGAGCTCGGGGATCTCGAGTTCGCCGAGTGCCAGCTCGGTCTCCCCTCGGTCCAGGCGTGCTCCCGACATCGCGATCGCCAGCGCCACGCGGGTCGCGGTCGGCAGGGCCGCGCGGTCGATGGAACGCGCCTCTTCCAGCGCGCGGTCGGGACGCCCCATGCCGCGCTCGCTGTCGACGATGAGTGCGATCTGGTCATCGCTCCCGGAGATGCGACGGTAGGTGCGCAGCTCTCGCAGCGCCAGGGCGAAGTCGCCCATGGCGTAGGCCGTGATCGCCACCGACTCGCGGACCACCGCGACGCGGCCGGCGCGACGGGAGGCCGCCAGCGCATGCAGGTGCGCACGCTCGGGATCCTCGTCGATGAGCTGGGCCGCCATGGCGAGATGACGCGCGACCTGCTCGGCGTTCTCCTTGCTGAGGGTCTTCAACTCGTTGCGGGCCGAAGGATGCAGATCGCGGGCCGTGACGTCATCGGGAATCTCGGGGTCGCGCGGGCGGTCTGCCGCATACGTGTCACGACGGGGGCGGTCACTGTCCCGGCGCGGACGGTCGTCGCCGCCACGGTACGGACGGTCGCCGTCACGGCGCGGTCGGTCATCCCCACCACTGCGGAACGGACGATCACCATCGCGACGCGGACGATCGACGCCGCCACGGAAAGGACGGTCACCGTCACGACGCGGTCGATCATCCCCACCACGGAACGGACGGTCACCGTCACGACGAGGGCGGTCCGTGCGATCCGAAGAGCCCCGGTACGGACGGTCGCCGTCGCGGCGCGGTCGATCCGTGCGATCCGAAGAGCCCCGGTACGGACGGTCGCCGTCGCGGCGCGGTCGGTCGTCGCCCCCGCGGAACGGACGGTCACCGTCACGACGCGGACGATCCGTGCGATCCGATGAGCCTCGGTACGGACGGTCCCCGTCCCGACGCGGTCGGTCGTCGCCAGCGCGGAACGGCCTATCGGTGCGGTCGGCGGAACCCCGAGAGGGACGATCCCCATCCCGGCGAGGTCGGTCGTCCCCACCAGAGCGATAAGGTCGGTCACCGTCACGGCGAGGACGATCCGTGCGATCGGCCGAGCCCCGGAACGGGCGGTCGCCGTCACGACGCGGTCGGTCATCGCCACCACGGAACGGACTGTCACCATCGCGACGCGGACGATCATCCCCACCAGCGTGGTACGGACGGTCGCCCTCACGGCGCGGTCGGTCGGTGCGGCCTGCGGAAGCTCCGAAGGAGCGGTCGCCGTCACGACGCGGACGGTCATCCCCGCCACTACGAGACGGACGGTCACCCTCACGGCGCGGACGGTCCCCGTCATTGCGCTGCGGACGATCGCCGCGGGCAGAGCCTTGACGGAAAGAGCGCTCGGAACGGTCTCCATCGACATAGCGGCGAGGCTGCCTCGCGTCGTCATCCTTGCGGTCGCGCGAGGGCTTGCCATCTTCGGCCATGTCGGGACTCCTTCCGTCGAGCATGTTAACGCAGAAAGGCCACCCTGCGTTGGGTGGCCTTTCTGTTAAAGGAAGTCCGGCGGTGTCCTACTCTCCCACAGGGTCCCCCCTGCAGTACCATCGGCGCTGTGAGGCTTAGCTTCCGGGTTCGGAATGTGACCGGGCGTTTCCCTCAC